>CAKSVM010000071.1 GCA_934503195.1 uncultured Eubacteriales bacterium | reverse complement strand
CGCCTCAAAACCGCACGAGTATTCCGATCTGGCGGTCGGCAAGCTCTGCACCGAGTTTGAGTGGTTCATCGTCAGCGAATGCACGCGCGAGAGCCTCAGATACTTCACCAAGGGAAGTTATTACACGGTCGGCTTCCCCTACAACAACGACGTTTCGATCCGCATGGAGCTCGTCAACGTCTACTCCGAAATCGGAAATGACCGCGTACTCGTCGTTTTCCGCTCGGGAACCACACCCGAGGACTTCAGCTTCAGGCGTATGCAGCCGATCGAGGTCGTCCGCAGCTCGCACACCGGTTACAAGGTGCCGATCTCGGCCGCGCATCTCGTCGACGGCGTTCAGGGCGTTTATGTCGTTTCTAAGAACAATATGTTAATTTTCAAGAAAATCGACATCCTGCTCGAAATGGACGGCTACTACATCGTCGCCGAGCGCGACGTGCAGAACGACCCCGATTACGCGTCAAAGCTCGCGCTCTACGATCAGATCGTGGTCAGCGGCAAGGATCTTTATCCCGGAAAAATGATTTCATAAAAGAAGGAAAGAATTTGGAAAGCTACACCGAAACTGAACCGCGGTTCGCGCCGCGGCTCGTGAAAGAGAGATTCGACAAGGCGAGAGCCGAAATCGGTTCGCTTCGCGGAAAATTCGCGAAGGATCGCCCTGTCAGACTCCTCGCCGTCACGAAAACCGTGCCGGTCGAGGTCATAAATTACGCGATCGACGAACTCGGCGTCGACGCGATCGGCGAAAACCGCGTGCAGGAGCTCCTCGAAAAGTATGAGTCCCTTCACTCCCCCGCCGGAAAAAAGCTGGAGATCCACTTGATCGGGTCGCTCCAGACCAACAAAGTCAAGTATATCGCCGACAAGGTCGACATGATCGAGTCGGTCGACAGCGAAAAGCTCGCCGCCGAGATCGATAAGCAGTGCAAAAAGCTCGGGCGGAAGATGGACGTCCTCATCGAGGTCAACATCGGACGCGAGGAGCAGAAGGGCGGCGTGATGCCCGAGGACGTCGGAATGCTCGCGGAAAAGCTCCGTGAGTTCGACTCGATCGTCCTTCGCGGACTCATGACGATCGCCCCCGTGACCGACAGCCACGATGAATACATAAAGCATTTCGGCGAGGTTCACGAAATTTTCGAAAAAATGAAGCAGATCCATGGTGAAGATTTCGACACGCTCTCGATGGGTATGTCGGGAAGCTTCCCCGAGGCGATCGAATGCGGCGCGACCGAGATAAGACTCGGCTCGTCGTTATTCGGCAAGAGAAATTATCAGTAAAATTAACACGTAATTTTTTGGAGGTAACATAAAATGGGACTTTTTGACAAGATTAAGAACGGCATCAACCCCGAGGGACCCGACTACGACGAGCAGGACGCCTACACTCAGCAGATTCAGAACGATTTCAACGACAACAATATGTACCCGCAGGGTAACCAGCAGTACCAGCCCCAGCCCGATCAGTATCAGAATCAGGCCCCGATGAACGACCCGCAGGGTATGTCGGTCAGCGGCAGCAACCTTGAGCTCAAGGTCGTCAAGCCTGAGCGTTACGACAACGTCTCGCAGATCGCAAACCACCTGCTCAACCGCCGCACCGTCGTCCTCAACCTCGAGGAGACCAACAAGGAGACCGCGCGCAGACTTCTCGACTTCCTCTCGGGCGTCACCTACTCGATCAACGGCAACCTGAAGCGCGTCGCCAACAACACCTACGTCATCACCCCCTGCAACGTCGACGTCTCGGGCGACCAGCTCAAGAAGAAGGAAGAACGCCGCGAGGACAGCAACGACCTCTACGCGAACGACATCTGATTTCTGACGGAGAATACGCAGCTTGACAAGTATTCTTTACATCCTGATGAAGACGGTCGGCCTGCTGATCACCGCGATGCAGTTTCTGATGATGCTGCGCGCGGTCGTCTCGTGGCTCCCGATCGACGAGGACTCGAATCTCGTCAACTTTCTCTACGCCATGACCGAGCCGCTGATCGTCCCCGTCCGCGCGCTTTTGTCGCGCTTTGACGGCATAAACGATCTGCCGATCGACATTTCCTTCTTCGTTTCGTTCATGCTTTTAAGCATTGTACGGATCCTTCTGCCCATCTGATATGAATTTTTCAAACATACAGTCCGTGCTTTCCGACGAGGAGCGTCGGCTCCTCTCGCGCGCGGACGAGTTAAAAAGCCGCGCCGCGGGCGGAGCTTCCGCCTTTTCGGGCTTTCTTTCGCCGCGCGAAATCTACATCCTCACCGCTTTCGGACACGAGACAAAAGTAAAACGCTCCGAACTGGCGTCCGAGGATCAGATTTCGTTCTTTTGGGGCGGCTATCCCGACGCCGAGCGGAAAATCTTCATCTCGATCCCCGGATTTTCGGCCTATTCCCTGCCCGATTCTGACACGGAAACCTATTCTCCGGCCGAGCTTTCGACGCTTGTCGATGATCTTGACCGGCACATCACGTCGGTTTTCATAAAATCGAGCGGCTACGTCGGGCTTTCGCACCGTGACTACATGGGCGCGCTGTTGGGACTCGGAATCGAACGCGATCACGTCGGCGACATTGTGCTTGTCGACAATGACGCGGTCGTTTTCGCCGAGCCGAAAATCGCCGATTTCATCCGTTCGACTTTGGTCGAAGTCGGTCGCGACAAGGTGAAAATCTGTGAAGTTCCCGAAAATGTCACACTTTCGCGGAGCTTTGAGCCCATATCCGGCACGGTCGCGTCGGCGAGACTCGATTCGGTCGTCTCGGAGCTTGTCAAAACCTCGCGCGAGACGGCGAAGGAGCTGATCCGCCGCGGATTTGTCGAACACAATTATTTCGAAGCGGCCGACGCTGACGTTCCGGTCACGTCGGGCGACGTCATTTCGGTGCGCCGCGACGGGCGCGTCAGGGGCGGAAAATTCATAATCGACCGCGCGGACGAGCTGACCGGCAAGGGACGCGTCCGCGTCATCGCGCGAAAATACTCGTGAAAACACGTATTATATAATAATGAAAGGAACGGAAAAGATGCTGCCACCGCATGAACTCAAAAACAAGACATTTTCCCGCTCGATGCGCGGATACAATCCGGTCGAGGTCGATGAATACATCGAATTCCTGATCGGAAAATACACCGAACTCTACCGCGAAAACGACGAACTCGAACGCAAGCTCAAAGCGACCGTCACCAAGCTCGACGAAATCAAGGGCGAGGAGGATTCGATCCGCGGCGCGCTGATCGACGCGAAACGCGCTGCCTCAAAGATCAAATCCGACGCCGAGGAACGCGCCGAGGCGATCATCCGCTCGGCAAAATCGAGCTGCAACACGATTCTTGCCGACTTCAACGAGAAGATCGAGGACGGACGTTCGACGCTCATCGCACTCAAAAACGACACGCTGGCTCTCAAACAGGAGCTTTTCGAGCGTTACAGCGAGCATATCAAGTACATCGACACGCTCACCGAGGGGGTCGATGTTTCGGACGTTCCCGACACCGACGAAATCCGCCGCGAAGCGGTCACGTCGCTCAAGCACAGCATCGCCGAGGCCTACGCCGCGCCGTCCGGAAACGAGGAGGTTGTTGAGCCGATTAACAATCCTGAGCCGACGGAAGAGACTCCGACTCCCGACGAGCCGACGTTCGACGAGAATCCGGCCGACGAAACGATAACCTTCACCCCCGCCGGATCGTCTGAATCGACGAAAAAATCCGCCGATGACGATTCGCTGACCGTCACTTTCGACAAATACAACGAGGAAGCCGCCGACGAAATCGACACGAAATCGCTGACTATCGAACGCGAGCCGCTCTCGAAATCGTCGAAGGGCAGTCTCTCGGATTCGGTTAAGGAGCTGAACAAACGCTACAAGGAGGAGGACGTGATCAACACGCCCGACAGCGACCTCGACGACGACGCGAATTACCTCGATTTTGTCAAATCCGTGACCGGAAAAGACAAAAAAGATGACAAAAAGCAGGCCGATTTCGATCTGCTCTTCAACGAAGACAAAAAGAAAAAATAATTAAGGAGCACAATTACAATGCCAAAGGACTATTCCAAAAGCCTGAATCTGCCGAACACCGACTTTTCGATGAGGGCAAATCTCCCTCAGCGCGAGCCGGAAATCGCGAAGGTCTGGACCGACGAGGACGTTTATCACGCAATGTTAAAGCGTAACGAAGGTCACAAACACTTCATACTTCACGACGGTCCGCCTTTCTCGAATGGCAATATACACATGGGAACCGCGATGAACAAGGTTCTCAAGGACATAATCAACAAATTCAAGTCGATGGAGGGCTACTACACGCCCTACGTTCCCGGCTGGGACAACCACGGAATGCCCATCGAGTCGGCGATCATCAAGAAGTCGAAGCTCGACAGAAAGAAAATGTCGATTCCGGAATTCCGCGACGCCTGCCACAAATTCGCGCAGGATTACGTCAACATTCAGATGGCGTCCTTCAAGCGTCTCGGCGTTCTGGGCGATTGGGATAATCCTTATCTGACGATGGATCCGAAATTTGAGGCCCGTGAGGTCAAAGTTTTCGGTGAAATGTACAAAAAAGGCTACATCTACAAGGGCCTCAAGCCGGTTTACTGGTGCCCGCACGACGAAACCGCGCTCGCAGAGGCCGAGATCGAGTATCAGGATATCCCGTGTACTTCTATTTATGTAAAGTTCAAGGTCAAGGACGATCTCGGAAAGCTCTCGTCGCTCGACCTCGATAAAACTTATTTCGTCATCTGGACGACGACGACGTGGACGCTCCCGGGCAACCTCGCGATCGCCGTTCATCCGCGCGAAACCTATGTCGCGGTCAAAGCCGCGAACGGCGAAACCTACATCGTCGCCGACGCGCTCGCCGACAAGACGATGGCCGCCGCCGGAATTTCCGATTACGAGCGGGTCGCCGAGTTCAAGGGTCAGGATTTTGAGTACATGAAGGCTCAGCATCCGTTCCTCGACAGAGATAGTATGCTCGTCTGCGCCGAGTACGTCACGATGGATTCGGGTACCGGCTGCGTCCACACCGCGCCCGGCTTCGGTGCCGACGACTACGTCACCTGCCGCCGTTACAAAATAGACATAATTGTCCCGGTCGACGACCGCGGATACCAGACTTCCGACGCCGGAAAGTTCGCCGGAATGTACTACGAGGAGTCGAACAAGGCGATTCTGGACGATCTGAAGTCGTCCGGCGCGCTCTTCGCGTCCGAAGAGGTAAATCATAGTTACCCGCACTGCTGGCGCTGCAAGCATCCGATCATCTTCCGCGCGACTCCGCAGTGGTTCTGCTCGGTTGACGCGTTCCGCGCCGAGGCGGTCAAGGCCTGCGACGACGTCCAGTGGATCCCCGAGTGGGGCAAGGACCGAATGATTTCGATGATAAACGAACGTGCCGACTGGTGCATCTCGCGTCAGCGTCACTGGGGACTGCCGATCCCGGTCTTCTACTGCCCCGAGTGCGGCAAGCCGATCGCGACCGATGAAACTATAGAAAAAGTTTCGAAACTTTTCGCCGAGAAAGGCTCGAATACGTGGTTCGACCTTACCGCCGAGGAGCTGCTCCCAGACGGCTTCAAGTGCCCGAACTGCGGCTGCGAACACGGCTTCACAAAGGAGACCGACACGCTCGACGGCTGGTTCGATTCGGGTTCTACACATTTCGCGGTACTCGAGAACGGCGAGCTTTCGCATTGGCACAATATGAACTGGCCGGCTGACCTGTATCTCGAGGGTGCCGATCAGTATCGCGGCTGGTTCCAGTCTTCCCTGCTGACCGCGGTCGGCGCGAAGGGACAGGGCGCGCCCTATCGTCAGGTTCTGACACACGGCTGGACGGTCGACGGCGAAGGAAAAGCGATGCACAAGTCGCTCGGCAACACGATCGCGCCCGAGGAAATCATCAAAAAGTACGGCGCGGATCTGCTTCGTCTCTGGGTTTGTTCGAGTGACTATCAGGTCGACGTCCGCGTTTCGGATCCGATCTTCAAGCAGCTTTCCGAAACTTACCGCAAAATTCGCAATACCGCGCGCATTATCATGGCAAATCTCGGTAAAAATGACGAAGATTTCGATCCGAACCGCGATATGCTGCCGGTTTCCGAGCTGCTCGACATCGACAAGTGGGCACTCGCGCGTCTCAACCGCCTCGTCAAGGAGTCGGTCGAAGCGTACGACCGCTACGATTTCCACATCATCATCAAGGCGATCTCGAACTTCTGCACGATCGATATGTCGAAGCTCTACATCGATATAACGAAGGATCGTCTCTACGTCGAGAAGACCGACTCGAAGGAACGCCGCTCGGCGCAGACCGCGATGTACATGATTCTGTCGTCGCTGACCCGCCTGATCGCTCCGCTGCTTTCTTTCACTGCCGAAGAAATCTGGCACTATATGAAACACGTCGATTCCGACGACAAGCGCAGCGTGTTCCTTTCCGACCTCCCGCAGTACGATCCGGCACTCGATTTCGACGGAATCGAGGCGCATTACGACGCGCTCTTCGAGCTTCGCGACGACGTCATGAAGGCTCTCGAAGTCGCGCGCGCCGACAAGCTGATCGGCAAATCGCTCGACGCGAAAGTTTCGGTTTACACGACCGACGATGAAACTATGAAGGTTCTCGAGAGCTTCGGCGAGGACGAACTTGAAACTATTTTCATAGTTTCGGGCGTCGAACTCGTCAAGGGCGAGGCCGACGAAGGCGCGTTCACCGACTGCGCACGTCTTTCGGGCGTCAAGGTCGAGGCCGCCGACGGAATCCGCTGCGACCGCTGCTGGAAGTACACGACAGATGTCGTTGAAGACGGCGACTCGCACCTCTGCCACCGTTGCCATTCGGTCGTCGAGGGCTGATGGGACGGATAATTTACCTGCTCATTACGGCAATTGTAGTGGTGATCGACCAGTGGACGAAGCAGCTCGCTGTGAAGGATCTCAAGCCGATCGCCACAAAGCCGCTGATCGAAGGAATTTTACATCTGACGTATGTCGAAAACACCGGCGCGGCGTTCGGCATGATGAAGAATCACCGTTGGGTTTTTATGGCAACTTCCACAATCGCGGTCATCGGAATCCTGATTTTTATGATGGGTTGGTACAAAAAATATCATGATCCCCTGCTCTTCACCGGGCTCGCGTTCATCGCGGGCGGCGGAATCGGGAACATGATCGACCGGGTCGCGCTCGGATACGTCGTCGATTTTGTCGACTTCCGGCTGATAAATTTCGCGGTTTTCAACGGCGCGGATTCGTTTGTCTGCGTCGGCGCGGGGCTGATCATCCTCTGGGTGATACTTTCTGAGATAAAAGAAAAAAAGCGCAAAACCGTTTGATAACAAAAATAGTGGCTTGGGGGTTCTTCAAGCCACATTTTTAATGAAAGGAATCGATTTTGGTAATTGAAGGAATAAATGTCGGAAAGCGGATCGACATTTTCGTCGCGGAATGGCAGGAAATCACGCGTTCGGCGGCGCAGAAGCTAATTTCGGGCGAATTTGTGACGGTCAACGGCGCGGTTCCGGCGAAAAATTACAAGCTCCGCGCCGGAGATGAGCTTGAATGTGAGCTTCCCGAGCCGATTCCGGCCGACGCTCAGCCGCAGGACATTCCGATTGAGATTGTTTACGAGGACAACGACCTGCTCGTCGTCAATAAACCGCGCGGAATGGTCGTTCATCCCGCGCCCGGAAACCCCGATGGAACGCTTGTAAACGCGCTTCTCTTCCATATAAAGGATTTATCGGGAATAAATGGTGTCATTCGCCCCGGAATTGTTCATAGAATCGACAAAAACACCAGCGGGCTTTTGATTGTCGCGAAGAACGACGCAGCGCATATTTCGCTTGCCGAGCAGATCAAAGCGCACAGTTTTGAACGTGAATATCGCGCAATTCTTGTCGGAAACCCTAAAAATGACGTTGGAACCATCGACGCGCCGATCGGACGCTCACCGAAAGATCGGAAAAAGATGGCGATTGTGTCGAACGGGCGTCCCGCGCGGACACATTATAGCATTGTAGAGCGATTTCACGGCTATTCATACGCCGCGCTGAAGCTCGAAACCGGGCGGACGCACCAGATCCGCGTGCATATGTCGTCGCTCGGGCATCCGGTTTTCGGCGATGAAACTTACGGCGGCGGGCATACAAAGTTAGAGCAGCGAATCGCGCTCGGCGGACAGTGCCTTCACGCGAAATCGATCGGTTTTGTCCACCCGACGACTAGAGAATTTCTCCGTTTTGAATCAAATCTGCCCGATTATTTTGAAAATGTTTTAGCAATTTTACGAAAGGAATTTACTTAATGAAATTTACCGATATAGCAATCGTGACCGACCTCGATGGAACTTTTTTCAACGCCGAGGGGCATCTTGTCAAGCGCAACCTCGACGCGGTCGAATATTTTAAGGAAAACGGCGGACTTTTCGCGACGGCGACCGGACGCGTTCCCGAAATGATGGGTTCCGAGCTTGAACCGCTGATGCCGACTCTCGCGAACATTCCGTGCATCAGCTGCAACGGCGCGTTCGCGTACGATTTCCGCGAAAATCGCGCGTACAACGAAATTTTTCTTAATGCCGACCGCGCTTCGGAACTTGTAAAACGCGTCACGGCCGAGTTTTCCGACGTCAGCGCGAGACTTTCTTCCAAAAATGGCAAATATGTCCTTAGAAAAACTGAATGGACCGAAAAATCCGACAAAATCGTCGGCTTCCTCCCGGTCGACGAGGTTCCGCGCTGCGGCTGGTACCGGATCGCGTTCGACGGCCCCTGCGATTCGCTCGACAAAGTACGCGCGAAGTACGAGGCGGAATACGCAAATGATTTCGATTTTGTAAAATCTTGTCCTGAAATTTATGAATTCAACGACAAATCCGCGACCAAAGGAACCGCGCTCATGCGGCTTCGCAAACTGCTGATCAATTCGGGGCGCGCGTCCGAGAATCTGAAAATCTACGCGGCCGGAGATTTCGAAAACGATCTCGATATGCTCCGCCACGCCGATGTTCCCTGTTGCCCGGCGAACGCGATCGACCGAGTGAAAGAAATTTGCAAAATTCAGGTTTGCCACTGCGACGACGGAGCAATCGCGGAAATTATCGAACGCATCTGAAATCGGCTTGATAAAAGAAAAAATCGGCATTCAGCCGATTTTTTCTTTGAAATTATTCTTCATTTTCTTTCGGTATAACCGCCGACATCGCTTCGATCGCGCATTCGATCATCGAGTCGTCCGGCTCGTGAACCGTGATGTGCTGGATCCAGATTCCGGGGGCCGAAATTATTTTCGTCGCCAGATTGTCGTGCTTTCCGCAGAATTTGATCAGTTCGTAACCGATTCCGACCGTCAGCGGCAGCAGCGCGAGCTTGATCAGCGTCCGCAGAAGCGGATTCGACACTTGTATAAACATCGAAATGATGATTCCGACGATCAGCATCAGGGTCATGAACGACGTTCCGCAGCGCGGATGGAACCGCCCCTGCTTCCGGACGTTCTCGACCGTCAGCGGAAGCCCGGCCTCAAAGCAGAAAATCGTCTTATGCTCCGCGCCGTGGTACTGGAAAACCCGCCGCATATCCTTCATCAGGCACATCGCGCCCATGTATCCGACGAAAAGCACCAGCTTAAGCACGCCTTCGAAGACCGCGCGGAGGATCCGGTTGTCAAGCGATGGAACTAGTTTTACCATTAATTGGAACAACTGCGCCGGAAGCCAGATGAAAAGTCCGATGCTGAGCGCGACTCCGAGGATCGCGCCGATCGCCATCGCCGCCGATATAAGCAGCGAACCCTTCTTTTTGTCGGCCTCGGTGTGATTTTCGGGATTTTCTTCAGGCGTAGAGATCTCCGCCGAGCGCATCACGCAGCGATAACCCGTTTTCATCGAGTCGTAGAAGTTGAAAATTCCGCGGATCAGCGGTAATTTGCAGATTTTCGGGCGGCTCGTCGTCTCGGTGTCCCAAGTTTCGAGCACAATTTCTTTCTGCGGGTTGCGGACGGCCATCGCCGAGAGCTTCGGCCCGCGCATCATGATTCCCTCGATCAGTGCCTGCCCGCCGATCGAGGTATATTTTGACTTTTTTTCGTTTTTCAATACTTAATTCTCCTTACCAACTTGTACTTCATGCGTTCCGTCCTTCGAAACGTAATGCCCTTTCACTCCGATTTCGCTCATCCAGCCGCGAGTTACCACAGTTTTCCAGATATGGGTGTCGTATCCGTTGCCCGCGTCGTTTTCCCAGAGCCAATCGGGCGTACACCAGAAGCAGTAATCCGGCTTCACGACCTCATAAACCGCTTTTTCGACGCCCTGCTGGCCGTGATGCGCCATCTGCACGTAATCCGCCTTGAGCAGCTCGTGTGGAACTAGTTCCAAAAGCTGTCTTCCGCCGTCGACGCCAAGGTCGCCAAGGAAAAGAATGCTTTTGCCCGCGGTTTCGACTCGATAGACAACTGACGAATTGTTGATCGGATCGCCGGTCGTGATCGATTCATCAGGCTCGCGAAGAACGTTTACCGTCATTTCGCCGAATTTGAAAATCTCTCCGGCGTGAACTTTGTGAATATCGATGTTTTTTTCTGCGATTATCCCGAGAAGCCGTTTAGCGCGGAAGAACTGCTCCGCGTCGGCTTTTTCGAGAAATTCATCGCTCGGGAAGTTGAAATAAATCGTTCTCACGTGAACTTCGTCAGAATGACGGTCGAGCGTTGAATAAATCGCGTCGATATGGTCACTATGCGCATGAGTTATGAACCAGCCGTCGACGATCCCGCCAAGGCTGTTGATGTAGGTGCAGAGAAAATCCGCGTCGCAGAGGTTTCCGCCGTCGATGACGATCAGATGATCGTCGTTTTTGATAATAAACGACATCATCTGAACCTTTGACTGTGAGGTCAGCATATAAATCGTGGTCATGATGTGTTTCCTTTCAAGTGTTCTATAAATATTATACTCCATTTTTAATGAAAAGTCAAGAGTTTTGAGAAAATTCTTGACAATTTGCCGAAAATGTGATATAATATTGGTAAGTATCAGTGAAAGGAAATGAAACATGGTTCTGGAATCACGCGACACCTGCATCGCCTACCGCTGCCCCTACTGCGGGAGCGGCGTCAAAAGCATGGTCGGTGTCTTTTCGCTCTCGGGCGAGATGAAAAAACTGAAATGCGACTGCGGCGCGTCCGAGCTTATAATCAACCACACTAACGACGGTAAGCTGCGGATAACCGTCCCATGTATGTTCTGCGACAAGGAACACAGCTTTGTGATCTCGTCGAAGCTCTTTTTCGACCGCGACCTCTTCGTCTACGCCTGCCCCTACTCGGGGATCGACATCGTTTTCATCGGAAAAGTCGAGGCCGTCGAGAAGGCTCTCGAAAGTTCGGAAGAAGGATTAAAGAAATTACTCAAGGAAAACGGCCTCGACGACCTTTCGACGCTCCACGGAGACATCGACCGCGACGCGAAGGACAATTACATCGACCCGCTTCTCTACGACACGGTGATGTATGTCATCCATGATCTGCAAGATATGGGTAATATTACCTGCTGCTGTGACGACGGAGACTACGACGTCGCGGTTTCGGACGATCACGTCAAGGTTTTCTGCAAAAATTGCGGCGCGTCTAAGGACATTCCGACCGACAGCGAGCTTGCCGTGCGCGCTTTTGTCGACATCGACCATTTGAAGCTTGAAAAGCTCTGAAAATCAGTTGTAACAATTTACCGCCGATGACATAATATGGTATCAGAGGGAACAAAATACCTCAAACGAAACCGAAATGTCACCGAATGGAGGCCAATTTATGAACAACTGTATGTGCAATATCTTCGACAACCAGTGCATCTGGCTCATCATCATCGCGCTCCTCATCATCTTCTGCTGCGGCTGCAACGGAACTTCGATGAACAACGGATTCAACGGCTGCGGAGGCTGCGGCTGCTGAATTCTATGGGGGTCGGGCAACCGACCTCCGCTTTTTTACATATTTTTTGCCGATAAATCCATTGACAAATCGCGCGTTTTATGGTAAAATATAATAAAAAACGGAGGCTCACATGAAAATCAAACCTACGCAAAAGCAGCTCGACTTCCTCGACTGGGAGTTTGGCATTTTCTTCCATTTCGGAATCCGCTCCTTTTTCCCCGGCCACGTCGACTGGGACGGCAAGCCGATGCCGGCGTCTGAATTCAATCCGACGCAGCTCGACTGCAATCAATGGGTCAGAATAGCCAAAAAAGCAGGCGCAAAGTACTGCATTTTTACCTGTAAGCACCATGACGGCTTCGCAAACTGGCAGAGCAAGTACTCAGACTACTCGGTAGCGCAGTCGCCGTGGGAGGGCGGCAAGGGCGACGTCGCCGCGGAATTCGTCAAGGCCTGCCGCGCCTACAAAATGAAAGTCGGCCTCTACTACTCGCCCGCGCAGTGGGGCGGCTCGGTGAAGTTCGAAAATCCGGCCGAATACGACGATTATTTTATCAACCAGATTTCCGAATTGTTATCGAATTATGGCGAAATCGACTATCTGTGGTTCGACGGCTGCGGCTCCGAGAAGCATGAATACGACAAGGAACGAATCATCAAGGCGATCCGCACGCTCCAGCCGGGCATCCGGATCTTCGCGATGTGGGATCCCGAGACGCGCTGGGTTGGCAATGAAGACGGATATGCCGATATGCCGAATGAGAATTCTGTGGAAAAAGCCGAATTTTCGGTCAATACGACCGAGGCGCGCGAGGTCGGCGGGATGCGCTACCTCCCGGCCGAGTGCGATATGAAGCTCCGTACGACGTGGTTCGACTGCGAGGCAAACGTCGACACCATTAAATCTGTAGAGGAACTCGTCGGATGCTACGAATACTCAGTCGGGCGCGGCGCGAACCTGCTCCTGAACGTCGGACCCGATCATCGCGGCCTGATTCCCGAGGAGGACGCAGCGCGGCTGCTCGAATTCGGCGACGAAATCCGCCGCAGATACGCAAATCCCCTGCCCTTTTCGGAGATTTCGGCCGAAAGCGAGACGAAATTCTCGATTTCGAGCGGCGCGGAGGGCTGGAATCCGGCCGGAGTCGATACAATGTTGGTCGACACTTGTATAATTGAGGAAGACATTTCGGACGGCGAAGCGGTCAGCGAATTCCGCGTCCTCGCGAGCCTGCCCTGCTATTCGAGCAAATCGATTTGCGTCTACAGCGGTAAAACTATCGGCCACAAGGCGATCTGCCGTTTCCCGGCGATCCGAACCGGAAAAATCACGGTCGAAATCCTTTCGTCCGACGGCCCAGCGAAAATCAAGTCGCTGAAGGCTTACAAAGTTTCCAGATAATTCCATGTTTTAGTTTTGCAAGCAACGCTTTCAAGCGTTGCTTGCAAATTTTTCGTTAATTTTGGCAGATTCAACAACAGCTTTATTGACTAAATCGCGATTTTGTGGTATAATTATGTCAGAAAACAAGGAGGAGGTCAATATGTTTGACAATAAAATAATCGGAACGCGGATTTCAACGCTTCGCCGCTCGGCCGGGCTGACGCAGGCCGAGCTTGCGGATCGGCTCGGGGTGACGCATCAGGCGGTCAGCCAGTGGGAGCGCGGCGAAACGTTCCCCGACATCACGATGCTGCCGCTGATCGCGAGCGAGCTTTCGACCGATCTGAATCATCTCTTCGGGATGGATCCGGCGGCTAGTGAAACTAGTTTCGCGGATGACGTGGTCGTGACCCGTCCGGAACCCGGAACTCAGCTTGATCCGGGATTCGGAGTGCTTCCCGAGGACGCTTCCTATATGGAACAAGTTCCGGGAGAGGAGCCGCCGACAATTGACGTTGAGGGTGATCTTTACTTCAAAGGCGACGTGAAATCGGCGAAAGTCAAAAATGGAAGCCTTCGGATCGACGGAAATGCCCTCGAAAGCCTCGAAGCGGACGGAGATATCGTCGTTTCGGGCAATGTCGGCGGCCGGATCCGCGCCGGAAAGTCGATTTCGGCCGAAAAAGACGTCGGCGGAAACGTTTACGCCGGGTCTTACGTCGAGCTCGGTGGAACTATTTCCGGAAATGTTTTTGCCGGAAGCAACGCGACGATTCGCGGATGCGTCAAAGGAAATCTGACGGCCGGAAATTTCGCCGAAATTCTTGGAACTATTTCCGGCGACGTCAACTCGGGCGGCGGAATTCTCGTGAAAGGCTCAGTTCTCGGCGCGATCGACGCAGGCGGAGACGTGACAATTTCCGGCATTGCCGCGAAAAATGTCAACTCGCTCGGCAAAATAATCGTCTCCGGCGAGGTTCACGGCAGCCTTTCGACCGAATCCGACGTCTGCGTTCAAAAAAACGCGACAATCGCGGGCGACATTTCGGCCGACGGAAGTCTTATAATGGAGGTTCGGACAGGCAAAAATTTACACGCGCGGAATAAATTGGAGATCCCGAACGAGCCTGACTCGCTGAAAGCCGAAAATTCTGTCGAATACACCGGCGACGTCAAAGAAGCAATTGTCAGAAATGGCGATTTTATCCTTCACGGAAATGTTACAAATGACGTTGAAGTGGACGGTGACGCGACGATTTACGGCTCGATCGGCGGAAATATCGAGGTCGGCGGCGATTTATTCGTCCGTGGAAAGGTCGACGGCAAGATCGTCGCGGGACGAAATGTCAGGATAAAGCACGACGAATACGGCGTCTGCGGCGTCGGTGGCAGCATTTATGCCGGAGATTCTGCCGAAATCGAAGGAAATATTGGCGGAAATGTCAAAGCGATCGGCTCGGTTTCGATCGGCGGCAACGTCGACGGCAAGATCGACGCGATCGGCAACGTCGCGGTCTCTGGAAATGTCGGATTCAGCGTTACTTCGTCTGGTAAAGTATCGGTTTCGGGCAACATCGGGTCGGACATCACCGCGGGCGGCGAGGTTTCGGTCTCGGGCGATGTCGGCGGAAATATCGACGCGCATGTGAAGGTTTCGGTCAGCGGCAACGTATCGGGTAGGGTCGACGCGCACGGCGGCGAGGTTGAGATCGCCGGAAACTGGCTTGATCCCGACGTTCAGGTCGATATCGATGAAACTAGTTCCATAAGCTCCGGCGGATCTCCGTCGGAATCCGACCCGGGCGCGGAAAACAAGTCCTTCCCCGACATCGAGGTCGGCGGCGATTACACCGGAAGCGGTGAAGTCGGCTCGATCAAGGCCGGCGGCGACGTCACTTTCACCGGAACGATCCACGGTGACGTCGAATGCGGCGGAGATTTTTCGGCGGACGGCCCGGTTTACGGAAATATTTGCGCTGGTGGCGTGGTCACGGTTCGCGGCGAAGTCAAGGGGTCGATCGAAGCGGACGGCGACGTCACGGTCAGCGACGATGTCGGCGGAAATATTGACGCGGATTGGTCAGTTTCGGTCGTCGGGAACGTCGGCGGCAACATCGACGCGGACAACGATGTCACGGTCGGCGGAAATGTTGGCGGAAATATCGAAGCGCATTGGTCGGTTTCGGTCAAAGGCAGCGTCGGCGGCGACATAATCGCCGACAACGACGTCACGGTCGGCGGAAATA
>CAKSVM010000070.1 GCA_934503195.1 uncultured Eubacteriales bacterium | reverse complement strand
TTAATTCGTCGTGTATGAACGACAGGCTCATTTGTTTGTTCATGGATTTATTATACCACTTTTTTCACGATTTTTCATGACCCTTGGTTTTGTGCGGTGTTGCCTTTATTTTTTCCGGGCGGGAGATTCCGCCGGGATTTTACTTATTTTTCTTGAATTCCAGAGCCGCTTTCAGATCGACGGGGTTTCCGTGATGCTCGCAGTTCTTTATGGCGTTTTCGAGATATTCGCGTAAAGCCGGACGGAAGTCGGGGTGTGCGCAGTTCTCGATGATGCACTTCGCGCGGTCGACCGGATCGAGTCCGCGCAGATCGGCGACTCCCTGCTCGGTTATCAGCGCGTGAATCTCGTGTATCGTGTGGTCGACGTGGCTGACCTGCGGAACTATGCAGGAGAGCGCGCCGTTCTTGGCGGTCGATTTCGTGATGAATATCGAGAGCCCGGCGTTCTGACAGTAGTCGCCCGAGCCGCCAACGCCGTTCATCAGCCGCGAGCCGTCGATGTACGACGAGTTCGTGTTGCCGTAAATATCGGCTTCGATGACCGTATTTATCGCGATGACGCCGAGACGGCGGATAACCTCGGGATGATTGCTGATTTCCTGCGGGCGGAGGATTATCTTGTCACGGTACTTGTCGAAATGCTTGAAGAAGTCGTCGCGGCGGTCAGCCGAGATCGTCAGCGAGGTTCCCGACGCGAAGTCGACCTTTCCGGCGTCGATCAGGTCGAAAATCGAGTTCTGCAAGACCTCGGAATAGACCGTCATATGCTCGAAATCCGACTTCGCGAGTCCCTCGAGCACGGCGTTCGAAACGCTTCCGACTCCGGCCTGAAGCGGTGGGAGAGGATCGCAGAGGCGGTCGGCTTTCACTTCGGAGTGAAGAAAATCAATGAGGTTCGCCGCCATCTGCCTGAACTCATCGTCGACCGGGGATACGATTCTTCCGTTGTCGGGGATGTCGCTCTCGACTATCGCGACGACCTTCGACGGGTCGCACTTTATGCATGGTGTTCCGATCCGGTCGCCGACCTTTTCGATCGGTATCGGCTTCGTGTGCGGAGGACGCGCGGGGGAATAGACGTCATGCACACCCTCGATGCAGGTCGGAACGTAGGTGTTGACCTCGATTATGATCCTGTCGGCGCACTCGGCGTAGATGTTGGAAGTTCCGACCGAGGTCGTCGGGATAATATTGCCGTTCTCGTCGATCGCGGCGGCTTCGATTATCGCGACGTCGACGGGTTTCAAAAAGTGGTTCTTGACCCAGACCGGCATCTGTCCGAGCGGGACGTCGTGGTAGGATATGTCGCCCGAGTTTATCGCGTTTCTGAGATCCTTGTTCGTCTGGTAAGGCATTCTCGCCTTGAAAGCACCCGCGCGGGCGAGCTCTCCGTCAAACTCCTCGCCGAGCGACGCGCCCGAATAGACGGTCAGGTCGAGCTTTTCGCCCGAGCGCGCGCGTCTCGCGAGCACGGCGGCGACGGCTTTCGGATATCCGGCTATCGTGAATCCGCTGACTCCGAGGACCATTCCGGGCTTTATGAACCCGGCGGCTGTCTCGGCGTTCATCACACGGTCGAGGTAAACGGGATAGCGTATCCTTGAAAGGAAATCGTTGTTCTCTCCTTAAACACGAATTTTTTAAGCCTTAACAGCGGATTTTTCCGCTTTCAGGCTGATTTTTTCTTTCTTTTCCCATTTGATTGTCACATAGAAGACAACCGAAATGACCATCGCGATTGTCCAGCCGATCGGCCATGAGAGCCAGATTCCGGTGGTTTCAAGTCCGGTCTTCGAGAGAGTCAGCGCGAGCACGACGCGTAGCACAAGGTCGGTGAAGGTCGCCGCCATGAACTTCTTCATCAGCCCCGCGCCGCGAAGCACACCGTCAGAAACGAGCTTTGCCGCGACGACGAAGTAGAACGGAGCGATTATTCTTAAGAACTCAACTCCGACCTCCATCGCCTGTCCTGTCGGGCTGTCGAGGAAGATGTAGACGAGCCAGCACCCGGCGAAGACATATATCAGCACCAGCGGCAGACAGAGTGCCCAGACAAGTCCGAGTCCCGCCCTGAATCCGGCTTTTATACGGTCGTATTTCGCCGCGCCGAGATTCTGCGCCGTGTAGTTTGAGATTCCGTTTCCGAGCGTGGTCAGCGAGGTTATCACCATGTTGTTTAGCTTGACCGAAGCCGAGTAACCTGCCATCACCGCCGGACCGAAGCCGTTGATGACGCTCTGGATTATGATGTTTCCGACCGAGATGAAGCTCTGCTGCAAAATGCTCGGGATCGCGATCACCGCGAAGCACTTAAGGTGGGCCGACGAGAAGAGTTTGATTTTCCCCTCGGTCTTTATCGACCTGAAGCGTCTGAAGACGAAGACGAGCGCGAGTACGCAGCTGACTCCCTGGCAGAGGAAGGTCGCCCAAGCCACTCCGTCTACTCCCATATTGAACGCCGTGACGAAGAGAATATCCATTCCGATGTTAGACAGCGACGAGCAGGCGAGAAAAATGAAGGGCGTTTTCGAGTCGCCGAGCGCGGAGAAGATTCCGGTCGCGACGTTGTAGAGGAAGACGAACGGAAGTCCGAGGATGTAGATGTCAAGGTAGAGCTTTGAGTCCTCGAAGACCTCAGCGGGCGTCTTTATAAGATGAAGAAGTCCGTCGCAGAATCCAATTCCGAGCGTCATCAGGACGACGCAGACGACCGCGCTTGAGATAAGCGACGTGGCGACCGCGGTCTTGAGCTCCTTGTATTCCTTCGCGCCGAAGAGCTGCGCGGCGAGCACCGAGCATCCGATGTTGCACCCGAACGCGAATGCTATGAAGATCAGCGTGATTTCGTAGCTGTTGCCGACCGCCGCGAGCGCGTTGTCGCTGATGAATTTACCGGCGACGAAGCTGTCGGCGATATTGTATAGCTGCTGAAATATTATGCTTCCGAAAAGCGGCAGGCAGAAGCGGCAGAGGACGCTCGCCGGCTTTCCGACCGTTAAGTCCTTGTTCATTTATTGACCTCCGCGGTCGGCGCATTTACCGGTTCAGCCGACTCGCCCTTCTTTGCCGGGACGGTCAGCAGAACCGCCGTGTAGGAGAGCACCGCACCAAGCGCGTCGGGGATCAGTAGGAGATTGACTCCGTCGATACATCTTCCGATGACGCCGAGAATGAATCCGATTCCCATCGTGACCGCGATGAATCTCGCGTGAGCGACCGTCTTTTCCTTCTTCGCGAGGGTCACAACGAGAATCAGCATAGCCGCGTCAAGCGCGACCGCCATCAGAAATTCAAAAATTTTGTCCATGATAATTACCTCACAATTCACATTCTGTCGGTAACGGCCTTGGCGATCACGTCCGCCGTTCCGTCGATTCCATAGCAGCTTGATGAGACCATCAGGTCATAGCTTTCAGGCTCGCCCCATTTTGTTTCGGAGTAGAAGTCGAAATGATCCTTTCTCATCCGGTCAATCTTCTGCGCCTTGCGCGCGGCGGCTCTTTCATTAAGCCCGCAGCGTTCGCAGATCCTCCGGATTCTGTCGGGAGTGTCGGCGTAGACGAAGACCGAGAGGACATCGTATCCGGCATCGCGGAGTATCGATGAGGCACAGCGTCCGATCATCACGCAGGAACCTTTCGAAGCGATTTCGAGAATCGTCTTCCGCTCGGCCTCGAAAACCTTCTCCTCTTCAGAGTAGAACGCCTGTCCGAGAGCCGCGCTGTCAGCGAAGATGTTGCCCGAGATCATCGAGCCAAACCCGATCGGCTTCTCATCGTCGCACTCGACCGTCTTTTCGGACAGTCCCGATTCCTCCGCGGTCTTGCGGACGATCAGCTTGTCATAGCAGACGACGCCGAGCTTTTCGGCGAGCTTCAAGCCGATCTCGCGTCCGCCGCTGCCGTACTGGCGACCGATGCAGATAATATTGCTTTTCATAATGACACCACCTGAAAATTATTTTTGAACGTTCCGGTTCCCTCTTGACTTTTGGGAACATATATATTATAATACACGTAGTGCCATATGTAAAATCTCAGTTTTATATGTTCGGCATATCAGAAATGAATGGAGAAAAACGTCATGTACATCAGCTATGACCATTATCGGATATTCTATTACGTCGCGAAATACCAGAACATCTCACAGGCGGCGAAGCTGCTGCTCAACAATCAGCCGAACCTCACGCGCGCGATAAAGAACCTTGAGGGCGAACTCGGCTGTCCGCTCTTCATCCGGACAAACCACGGCGTAAAGCTGACTCCCGAGGGCGAACGACTCTACGCGCATATCCAGATCGCGATCGAAAACATCGAGGCGGGAGAGTCAGAGATCATCGAGAGCCGGAATCTCGAAAAAGGACAGGTTTTCGTCGCGGCGAGTGAGGTCGCGCTTCACTGCGTCCTGCTCCAGGCACTGAAAAAATACCGGACATTATATCCCGGTATCAGATTGCAGATAAGCAACCACTCGACTCCGCAGGCGATCGAGGCGATAAAGAACGGCATCGCCGACATAGCGGTCGTGACAACGCCGACGCTCGAATCGGCGATGACCGAGGAGCGGACAATAAAAAAATTCAGCGAGGTCGCGGTGTGCAGTCACGCGTTTTCGGAGCTGACCGGGCGTAAGATCGGATTTGACGAGCTGTTAAGCTATCCGATGATCTCGCTCGGAACGCAGACGAAATCATTCGAGCTGTATTCGGGCTTCTTCGCGTCTGAGGGGCTTGTGTATCAGCCCGAGACAGAAGCGGCGACTGCCGATCAGATTCTGCCGATGGTCAAGGCGGATCTCGGAATCGGCTTCGTGCCGGAGGATTTTCTGACGGGCGTCGAGGGCGTGCTGGTGATAGAAACAGAAAAACCGCTGCCCGAGCGCGAGATACGCGTCGTGAAGCGGAAGGAGCAGGCACTCAGTATCGCCGCCAAGGAGCTTGAACGGCTGATGTGCTCGGTTTTATAGTAAACGGAGACGCGGAATGGCTGAGGTGTGAGATAAGAGTGGAGTCATCGGCATGAGACTGTGTGGATAATATTTCCACGCCGGATGGTTCCGGGCGTGAAAAAGGGCAAAACCTCCCGGCCGGGAATTGTTTTGCCCTCACATGAACATATAAAATTACAGTTCAGCACAAATAATGCTGAGACTGCCGCTGATACATTTCATTGTAGTACCCTCTCTCAGATATCAGCTCCGAATGCGTCCCGTTTTCGATCACACTTCCCTTTTCCAGAACTATAATACGGTCGCACTTGTCCATGTCCGACAGTCTGTGTGTTATCATGAGTGTTGTGACACCCTGTTTCAGCTCAAATATCTGCTCAAATAATTTCTTTTCGCTCAGCGCGTCCAGCGACGAGGACGGTTCGTCGAGTATCACAAGTTCTCCGCTTCTGAAAAACGTCCGCGCCAGCGCGAGCTTCTGAAGCTCGCCGCCAGAGGGCTCGAATGAGTTCCCGCAAAATTCCCGCGACGTCTCTTTGTCCTTGTTTTCACGGATCTCGGCTTCGGATTCATACAGTCCGGAGCGCAGGAGAGCTTCATCTACGCGGCCTTCTGATTCTTCGGGCTTTTTCGATATATCCCCGATCCGGACGGATTCCTCAACCGTGAAGGAATAGTTTATGCAGTTCTGAAACATCGCCCCGACCTTGGAATAGTAATCACGCACATCATATTCCTTAAGGTTCTTGCCGTCGATAAGTATCTCGCCGTCAGATGGATCGTAAAGCCGTAGAAGCAGCTTCATGATCGTCGATTTTCCGCTTCCGTTGTCGCCGACAAGCGCGACTGTTTCGCCCGGTTCAATGACAAAACTGATATTGTTGAGAGCGTTCGCCGCCGCGCCGCTGTATCTGAATGAGACATTTCTGAACTCTACGCGATGCTTTCCGCCGTTTCTCGCGAGCTTCGGTTTTCCGGCTTCATTTTTGCCGCATATTGAGTTTTCTATCGACAGAAATTCCCTGAGATAGGACACTTCCTTTGAAGCGTAATAGGTTTCGATAGCCGAGGTGACAAGATACCTGCCGTCGCGTATCAGACACTCGACTCCGGAGACGAGAAAGGTGTAATCTCCGAGAGTGATTTCCGACATTATCACAAGGCACGCGAGATAAAGCTGACAGCCGAGAGTCACCGACTCGCGTATCAGATTATTTATGATCTCCGACGCCCTCTCATGAAGATCAAGCTTCAAGTCATTTTTCAATAACTCCCGCTGACTTTCCTGATACTTATCCTCAAAATACGACGGCAATCCGAAAAGCCGCATCTCCGGAATGTAGTCCTTTTTCTTCTGAACGCCGTCAAAGTAATCCGACATTCTTCTCGCCGATGTCGCGTTCTTCTCCCATAAAAACCGTTTTTCCTCATTCTCCTTGTAGTTAAAGAACGTGATGACAAGGCTGACCACGCAGAAAAGCATGAACAGCGGAGAATATCTTATGACAACGACTGAATACGCCGCCACGCTTATAAGATTCTCCAGAATGTCAATGAACTGAAACAGCAGCTCCTCGGGATGCAGATTCGCGTCCGAACGGCTTCGCGCCGCGATATCGGCAAACTCCGGATCGTCCAGATATTTAAGGTCAAGATCCCTGAACTTTTCGACGTACATAAGCGAAAAAGAATGCGACATCCTCATCCCGAGCTTAAGATTCACATATTCCTTCAGATGGGATATAAGCTCATTAAGTATGATCAGCACAATATAAGTGACCACGATCAGTATGAATTTTATCCCGATTTTTCCGCTCGCCGTGCCTTTTGTAAAGCTGTCGATGAGGAGCTTATAGACATAAGCGGAAGCGATTGGCGTGAGTCCGACGCCGGTGAAGACTATCAATGAAAAGAACGTGAGTAAAGGCTCGCTTCTCCATAAATAGCGCAGAATGAAGACCAGATTTTTTGCCGAATCAATGATCTGTCTTATTGTCTTACTGATCTTATTCTTCATATATAACGCTCCGCCTGTGTCCTGAACATTTTCGCGTACAGCCCGCCTTTATCCATAAGCCCGGAATGATCTCCCGCCTCGACCAGCCGACCGCCGTCAAGGACGAGTATCAGGTCGCTGTTTTTCGCGACGGACAGTCTGTGAGACACAACAAAAATCGTCTTTTTGCCCTTCTGGGATAACAGATACTCAAAGATTGAATCCTCAGCTATAGGATCTATCGCCGCCGACGGCTCGTCAAGTATCCATATGTCGGAGTTTTTATAAAACGCCCGCGCAAGACAGATGCGCTGACTCTCTCCGCCCGAAAAATCGACGCCGGTTTCCCTGAAGGATTTCCCGCAGATCGTTTCATACCGCTCCGGAAGTGCCTCAATGAACCTGTCACATTCTGAAAAACGCGCCGCTTCACGGATACGCTCTTCGTCGGCTCCGGAAAAAGCGATGTTTTCCCTCGCGGAAAGCGCGAAAAGATGATAGTTCTGAGGTAAAACTCCCTGCAAGCGATACCATTCGTTTCCGTCATAATTTTTGAGATCTCTGCCGTTTATCAGAACCGCGCCTTCGCTCGGGTCGTACAGCCGGGTCAGTATTTTCACAAGCGAGCTTTTCCCCGCCCCGTTCGGACCGACTATGCTCACAAGACTTCCGGCGGGAACGCTGAAGGAAACATCCTTAAGAGCCTGCTTTACGCGGCCGTCGCCCGAATTGTAGTCAAGACAGACGTTCCGGCACTCGATATTCTGAATTCCGGTGTCGATCTTCCCGCGTGTATCGTCGATGATTTCGCTCTTTATCGCGCAGAACCCGCGATGATGTTCAAGCGTGAGAGCCTCGCGGTTCATCTGTGACAGCATACTCACAAAATTCTGTGTATACGCGATGAAGTTCTCCACCGCCGCGCATAACAGGAAGAACTGACCGATCGTGAAATGCCCGCTGTAGGTTCTGAACATGATATAGGCGTAGTATACCCAAGCCGGAAGCGCACTTGTTATGTAACTCAGGATCGAAAGCGAGCTGCTGTGCCTGAACTCTCGGATCGAGAATTCCGAGATTATTTCATGCGACTTACTCAGCTTGTTTTGAAGATAGGTAAACAAGCCGTATATCCGCAGCTCCTGAAGATTGCTTTTACTGAGCAGAAGGTCAAGCAGAAAAGAGTAACGCCGTTTTTCAGGCGTCGACTCCTTCAAGATCTTATCCTTGTACGCGTCGACCTTTACCGAAATTTTATATGTGATTATGATTGAGACGGCTAAAACAAGCGTGATATACCATTCAAGCTCGCGCAGAATATAAATGTACGATATGTAGGTAATAACATTGCCGATGAAATCAAACGGCCGCCTGACGGTATTCCGCGCGATATTGTAGTTATAAAGATAGCCGTTCTTTATAATATCATAAGTTTTGGGATCATCAAAGCAGCTGTTGTCGATTCGCCCGAGAATTTCGGATGAATCTCTGTGACCGCGTAACTTCAGCTTTGAAAAGCTCCTTTTCTCGGCTCGCTGAACGACCGCGAAATATACGCTGAACACAATCGAGTCGAGCAGAAAATAGAGAATCGCCGGTGAGCACACCGAAAAGAATGTCTTAAGCGACATACTGTCAAAGCTGTCCGCCGAAAGATTTCCCAAAAACGCCGCCGGAAGAACCGTCGACGCGACCGAGAAAAGCGGATTCATTATCATGCCGAGACTCATCAGAAAAATCAGGGCTTTTCCGTGAGTCCAAAGGACGCTGTACGCTTTTCTGATGTCAGACCAACCTGTTTTTATCCTCGCGGCAAAACGATTGGAGGATCTTTTGTTTTTCACGTGGTTACCTGCTTTCCGGAATAAAATTGCGGCATCAGGATAGGATTTCACAAATCACATATCCCGATCGTCCACGCCTCACCTCACATAAAACCCCCGCAAGTGCTTTACAATCGGCTCAGCATAGCCATACCTGTCCGGCATACACTCCAAGAACTCAATCCTGATTTTTGACGCCTGAACAGTCTTGAAATCGATCAGATTCTTTTTCCCGGTATCGAATGTGTACGTTCCTACGCACATTTCATTTCCGCGTTGATCATAGCTGAGTATCCGGTACCTGACAATTCTCGGGTATCCCTCATTTTCCTCAATTGTTATCCTGTTTATGAACCGCGGCTTTTCCAGATCGACTTCTATCCAGTCTTTTCCGTCATACACGTCCATCTGCGCGGCGGCACGCCAGTATTGTCCCGAAAATTCAGTGAGCGCAAGCTCAGGCATATGATTTCCTTTGTCCTCATTTTCCTGATCCCAGACACTTGAGGAAACCGCTTTTTTTCCGTAGAAGATATTTCCGCCGAATATTCTGACGTCCAGATCTTCAAACGTCACATGATACTTCGAACGGAAGGCGATTTTTATTCCCGATATGTTTTTCTCAATCAGAATATCCGTATAATCATTCGGAGATATTCTGTCCCCATAATACAATCGTTCACGCCATTCGTCATCAACCCACATCGTAACATCCGCGGTATTGGCGACGCGAATAAGCTTTACGAAGGTTGAATCATGGAACCGTATCTCCGCGGTCGTTGTTTCGTCATCCGTTCTATCGAGCTGTAAAGTGTATGCGTCCTGCGCGGTGAGTCCGATAAAATCAGGGCATTGACTCTGTTCAGCTTTCCACCACTTTTTTAACGATTCAAGCACGCTAGCTAAAACTTCTTTCTCACTTGCCACGGTTTCTCTGAGAATATCCGCCACACGTCGCAGATATCCGGCCTGAATCTCCTGTCCATTGTCAGCCTGACTCACCAGCTGAGACATTTTCATATAAAGCAGCCTTGCGCGCTGATATCTGCCTTCAATCTGATGATACGCCTCAACGCGGCCGCAGTACTCCTGATAGTATTCTTCAGAAATATATCGCTTATAGTACTCAAGCCGCTCTGTCAGCATCTTGGAGTGGTCATACAAAAAATGTATACGTCTGAAGTCATTGAAATCAAAGCTTGTCTTCTTTATGGATACAAGCCGTTCAGCCATGTACCGCGCCACATTCACTCCGAACGGTCCGGTTATCGTCTGACGCTGGGGAATTTCCACATCACCTTTAATAATATTTGTCTGCACGAATCTGAGATTCTGAGGTCTCGCGCCGTTTATATAATCCTCAAGCGCGTGAATCACATTCGCGAAGTTGATCTTATGCTCGAACTGCGGCACTATCTTAAAGAACGCGGCCGCGTATGGCTCGATTATCTGATCCGGATACCTGATTCCCCCTTCATACGCCTCATCTATTTCAGCGTATGGATATTCAAGCTCCGCCAGATGACCGTTTTTATCAAAGGCGAAGGCGTTGAATACGCTTCTGTCATCGTCAAAGCCGTATATCAGCGATTGATGACGGCAGTGCTTCTCATGATAGTAATCCTTAACCGAAAGATAGTATTCATCGAGATAGATATACGCGTAGTTCCCGTGATTAACCAATTCATCCTGCAAGCGCGCGACAATCTGTGCCACACTTATATCCTCGTACTTAGACACAGAATATGAAAACACGTTGCAGTAAAAGCCAAGAAAACCATTGCTCACATCAAGCAGACGCGCGTTCATCGAATTATCACAGCAGACTCCTATGAAATTCTCATAGTACCAGTCCAGAGTTTCCTCATGCGCCAGCAATACGCCCATCGGAGTCCACATATATGAATCCGGTATGCTTGTCTTTATCGGAAGTTTTATTTTGCTCATTTTTTCTCTCCAGATTATATCAAATCACTCAATTCTCCAGCTTGATCCGGTCAGCTCACGCGTAATACTTCGCCTGACGCTGGTACATCGAGGCGTAAAGCCCGCCCAGACTCAAAAGCTCGCTGTGCGAGCCCTGCTCGACAAGCTTTCCGTGATCCATCACGAATATCCTGTCTGAAAACTTCGAGCATGACATTCTGTGTGATATCATCACGCTCGTCGTCTTTCCGATTCCGCCGAAGACATCCTCGAAAAGCTTTCGCTCGGATAACGGATCAATCGCCGCGGTCGGCTCGTCGAGTACGATCACCTCAGAGTTCTTGCAATACGCGCGCGAAATCACCAGACGCTGCTGTTCCCCGCCCGAAAGCTCGACTCCGTCCTCAAAGAACTTCCGACTGTACGGCCTGTCAAGTCCGATCTCCATGATCTTATCGCAAATTCCCGTTTTTTCAAGCGCGCCTTTTATCATTTTCTCTCTTTCGGCATAATCAAAGATCAGATTTTCCCGGATTGAGAAAGCGTTCAGGACATAATCCTGAAAAACCGGGGCAAATATTGCCTGATATGAATCGTAGTCATATTCCTTTATGTTTTTGCCATTGTAATAAATCTCACCTTCAGTGGGATCGTAAAGTCTTAAAAGCAGCTTCACAAAGGTCGATTTTCCCGCGCCGTTGTCTCCGACAATCGCTATGTGATCGCCGTATTCGATTTTACACGAGAATTTTTCAATCGCGGGTTCGCTCTGATTCGGATATCTGAACGAAACATTTCTGAACTCTATGAACGGCACGGCTTCGCGAGAATCGGTGGGAATATCCTTCCCGCTCTCGCGAAGCTTCTCTCCGATTGACATATATTTTCTGAAATCATCGTAGTAAATTGACGCCGTGTGCAGTATGCCCACAGCCCACATGATATCGGCTATCGAAGAGGCTATCTGCTTTGAGGCGTTCACATAGAGAATAAAGCTTGCGAGCAGCAATCCACCCGCGGCGTATTTGTTTATCGCCAAAAGATAGATGAGAAAAATCTGTAAAAATCCGAGCAGGCTTATTATGAGTCCGATGAGAAAATCCTTGCGCTGCTTCTTTATCTCGATTTTTCTGTTTTTGAGAAGCTCACTCTGATATTTGTCCGAAATCATGGAATTTCCGTTATATATTCTGAGATCGCGTCCGGCTCCGAAATCATACATGAGTTCCGAAAGATATTTGATCCGCTTAGTGTTCTTCGACATCTCCTCCTCAAAGGCGTGGTCAATCTTATCCTTCTTCGCCTTTATCATCAGAACGACAAAATTCTCAATCAGCACTATCGCGTACAGACGAAGGTCAACAGCGATGATAAAACAGCTCATTATCGCGAAGGACAACAGCTTTCCGAGAAGGACGCAGAATATACTGTAATGCACGTCGCAGAAGTTGTAAATGTTGTCAAACGCCTTATAATACTCATCCGTTATCCCGCTGTCCTCAACATCGCGAAGATCGAGTCTCGCGTTTTTGCCATTGATATAGTAATATAAAGTGTTCGTGGCATGAAGCGAATTGTCCGAGAGATCCCGCCTGATATACTCAGAAGTCACCCTGAGCAGTGCCAGAGCCGTGACCATAACCCCTATCGCCGTCATAGCGGACGTAAATCCGCGGTTAAGGCAGAGCCAGATCACAACAGACGGCAGTACCGTCATTATCAGCTGAGTAAGCTCGCCGCTGACGCCGATAAAAATGTCCATGAACAACAGCTTTTTGGAGTTCTTTATGAACATAGCCGACACATCGGCGGCTGTACGGAACACCTTCTTTATTTCGGTCATGAAAGCCATATCTATCGCTCCTTTCGTGATTATCCGGCGAACAATTCCGCCTGCTCTGAAAACATACGGGTATACAGCTCGTTTGACCCGAAAAGCTCCTCGTGAGTTCCGATCGCCTCCAGCTTTCCGCCCGAAAGCAGCATGATTCTGTCGCATATCCGGCAGCTTGAAAGCCGGTGCGAAATAAAGAACACGGTTTTGCCGCTTGTAAGCGTGCTGAAATTGTTATAGATCTCATACTCACTCTGAGGCGAGAGTGCCGAGGTCGGCTCGTCAAGCACGACAAGCGGCGAATCTTTGAACAACGCTCTGACCATCGCGATTTTCTGCGCCTCTCCACCCGAGAAATCTATGCCGTCGTCGGAAAAAATCTGCGTGATATACGAATCCATATCAAGCCCCCGCATACCCATCGAACCGAGTAAACTATGGATTCTTTCCTTTTCAGCCCCGGTCAGCGCGTCCCCGCTCATCTTTATATTCTCTCCGACCGTGAAGCTGAAGATTTTATAATCCTGAAACACCGCGCTGAACAGCGGTGTATAGTCGTACCTGTCGGTGTCCATGACCTCTCCGTTTATGTAAATTGTCCCGCTTGTCGGAGTGTAGATGCCGAGAAGAAGCTTGACAAGCGTGCTTTTCCCGGCTCCGTTTTCGCCGATGATCGATATCTTCTCGTTCGCGCCGATAGTGAAGTTTATATCGTCAAGTGCGTTTTTATCGCCGCCATACGAGAATGAAACGTTTCTGAATTCGACGCTCTCAAACTCCTTGTCATATGGAATCCTCTTATCGAGCCTTTTCGAGATATCCAGAACATTTGTCAGCTTACACATCAGACTGCTTGTCTGCCAGAAGCTTATAAGACTTTTCGTGACTCCGTCAAGCGACCCGCCAAAGGCAAATACGGCCGATGAGTAAAGCATGAAATCTCCGGGCGTTATTCCGCCATATGCCAGACGAAACGCGCAGAAAGCGTATACAATAAGCAGCTGAGCCGCGTTTATGATTTCAATTATGAGACGCGGATTCTTCTGTTTTTTCGTAAAGCTGTGCAGCGTGTCGAAAAGCTTGTCATTATATTCCCGCAGCTTCCCTACGATATATCTTTGCAGCGAATAAGCGCGCACCTCTTTTGCCCGGCTGATATCGGTCAGCCAGAAGCGGCTGTATTCAAGCTGCTTGCTCACAGCGGTTTCCTCGTTGAAGCGTTCGATCTCGTTCTTTGACAGAATGATATTGCAGATCGTGTTCACCGCCGTCGCGGCGAGTGCCGGAATTGCCATCCACCACTTGATTCCGAACGTGATGTACACGGTCCCGCCGATGACAAAAACGGCCGATATCGTGTTTATGAATATCCGCGTGTATTTTGAGAAGATATTCTGATTCAGGCATTTATTCGCGAGTTCAAAATTCTTAAGCGTCTCCGGGTTTTCAAGCTCTTCAAATCTTATTGACGCGCTGACATTCATAACGCGCGAGCGGAGCCGCGTATTCACGCGGTAATAAGCGTTCTGAAGCGCGAGATCAAGCGCGCCGGAAACATTGTCCGAGAGCGTCATTACAAAGAGACACAAAACCGCCCAGAGAATCGCAGTCGGATACGACCCATTTCCAAGTAAATCAAGGAGATATTTCAGAAAATATATATTCACATATGAAGTGAACGTGCCAAGCAGGACCGATACCGCGATAATCAGGAATATCCGCTTCTCGCTTTCCCATATGGTTTTCAGGTAGAACGATAGGGATGTGAATTTTTTCATAACCGCCACCTCAGCTCGTCACAGGTTCATCATATTACTTTAGATTATACACTATTATTTAAGATTTGTCAAGGAAATCGGGGGATTTTATTTCGCGGGGTAAAAATTCGGCATTTCGTACAGATTCGAGTTCGCTTTTTGTGCATTTCGCCGATTTATTGCGTAATATCGTATTTTCCCCTTGACAAAATTCTGTTTTTGTGCTATCATATTATCTGGAAACAGTTCCATTAACGCGTAATTTACGGGGTATGAGTCATGCACTTAAACCAAACCGCGGCAAAGATATACGACGCGATATTCTTCTTCATAGAGTACTTCAATCCGAAGGAAATTGAGAGCAATTTTATCAACGCCTATGATGACACCAGCTTTATGACTTCGTGTTATGAGCAGGTCAAGTCCGAGGTAGAAACCATTCCGGACTATTTGTCGCCGCTGTTTCTGTGCCGTGACAATGTTACGTCCCCCGTGTCGCAGTTCCGTTCCGAGCGTTTCGATCCGGATAACGACAATATCGACAGCTTCATAGTTAAGCTGATCACCGATTCGGACAAGCTCAGAGCCAAGGTTTACGAGCAGGTCTTCGGAAGCTCCGTGTCAGGAAACTATATCGACGCGCTTGAAGCCCTCGACGCTCCGGTTGAATATAAGCTGCGGGTGTCCATGCTTTTCGGAGATTTTGACCACGCAATAAAGGTATTAACTCCGATTCTGAAGCAGGTTTATCTCAGCGTTGAGAAGCTCAACAAAAAATACGAACGTGAAATCATGTCACGCTTCGAGCAGATTCAGAGTGCCGCAAACATAAGAACCTACCAGAATTTTCTGAAATATGATGAATCCCGTTTCGATTCGACCGAAGTGTCAATCTGTTTGTTGAATCAGTATATCATCTATTATGCCGACGTCAACAAGAAATTCTTCATGATGCTCGGCTATAAGCATGAGGAATCAATTGGATCACAGTGCGATGACGCTCATATTATCAGCGTTGAGCAGTTTATCATCTGTTGTGGAAATGAGCTTCGACTCAGAATGATAAAAGCCTTCCGTGAGCATGAAGAATTGACTACAAGTCAACTCGCACAAATTTTGGGTTGCCCCATAACAACTACAATCAGACATATAAATATGCTTGGTGACCACAGCTTGATTTTCATATCAAAACGCGAAGGACTTCAGATTTTCTACAAGCTCAATATTAAACTGTTTAAGAAGATGCAGCAGCAGGTCAACAATCTGTTCGATAACATTATTCAAGAAGGAAGATATAGATAATCATGCAAAACCTTACAAAAAGAGAAAAAAGATGGCTAAAACCATGTATGAGAACAGTTTCATCACAAGAGTTAAAGAAGGTCATAAAAGTCTCTGCTTGTTCAGCGTATTCTTACGGGTGCTTCCCTAGATTTCTTCGGTGACCACAATCCTCCCCCTCCACGCCGCCTCAATCTTACATAACTCCCGCGCCTACATCTTCGCCGCCTCGACCGGCTCAGGCAAGACCACGCTTACCGCGTACCTGTCCGAATCCGGCTGCGG
>CAKSVM010000069.1 GCA_934503195.1 uncultured Eubacteriales bacterium | reverse complement strand
CTCATTTTGTTTTATTATACCACGTTCACGATTAATTGTAAAGGGGTGGAGTGATTTCGGGGGTCCATAATAGTCTTTCCCCTGATTCCGGAAGGCGCAAGCAAATCCTGAATTATCTTGAAGACTGAAACAATGTGCCGAGTCTCAGGCGGACAGAATTCCGCCACGAGAAGAATTGACGCCGTGAGCAATCCTTCCGCAGCGTCATAGAAAAAAGCGTTCTGACCGAACGCCGCGCCGTCCATACCGGACAGGATTATTGTCTTGGATATGATCTTCGCGTACTTCTCAGCTTTTGCTTTGTATGAGAGATTATCCCGGTTAGCTTTCCAGAGGTCCATGTATTTGTTCACGAGATGTAAAAGATTGTTGCCGTCGGACTTCGTCGGGTTACGCAAATCTATGACTGCGACATTGTAGCCATAATAATGCGTCAGCGCGAGATCAAACGAGCCGTCGCCCGCCAGAATCGATTGCAGGAACGTCTCGCCGACCTCTCTGCTGACTCCGCCTGTGCTGTGGTAATCGATATCGACATTGTATTCTTCCTCGACCGTTCTGTTCCTTTTGTAGACAGCGTCATCCACGATATCGCCGTTCTCGGCCTCGGCGTCATACGGCCAGAACGAGCCGAGCTGATCCGCGCTGTAGACGATCGTGAACTTCCGCCAGCCGAAATCGTGTTCGCCAAGATCCGTGTAGAGCGATTCCGTCGTTTCTTCCGGCGCGGAAGTTGTGTCTGTGCTGTCTCTTGGAGTGTCGGGCGTCTCCCCTTTGCAGGAGACGGCGGCGAGAAGTTAGATGAGAAGAGTGTACGCGATGAGTTTCCGTTTCATAAAGCTGTCATTTCCTATTCCGCGTCACAGAACGCGTTTTTTTTCGTGAGTCCTTGCAGTTCCTTCAGGAGTTCCGCGAGCGTTTCCGGGCAGAGCTTCCTTTCGTAATGATAAGCCGCTTCGCTTCCGATGTTCCTGTATTTGCGCAGCCCAAGTGGGTGATACGGTTCAAGCTCGACCGAATTCACCGAAGGATGCGAATCCGCCGTTTCAGCGATCAGCCTGATGTGACCGATGCCATCGTTCACTCCGGGGATTATCGGACAGCGGAGTCTGACCTTTGCCCCGGCTTCGTCGAGAATGTCAAGTCCCGAAATGAGCTTTTCAAAGTCCGCGCCGACGTACTCGCGGCTGTTTTCACCGACCTTCAGATCGTAGAGGAAGAGGTCGCAGAACTCCGCCGCCATCCGGAGATTTTCCGGAGAGGCGCAGCCCGACGTCTCGACCGCGGTATTGTATCCGGCGGCTTTCAGGGCTTTCAGAAGTTCAATGAGTTTCCGGCCTTGCGCGAAGGGTTCGCCGCCCGAAATCGTCACTCCGCCGTCGTCTCCGTAGAAAATATCGTCCTTTCCGACCTCGCGGAGAAGTTCGCCGACTGAATATTCCCGCCCGATCACCTCGAGCGCGCCGACCGGACAGACTTCGGCGCATTTCCCGCAGACAACGCATTTCGTCCGGTCGAGAACATGAACACCGTCAAAAACGTGCGCGCCGTTCGGACAGATTCCGCATTTCCGGCATCCGACGCATTTTTCGACGTCAAAGCTCAGCTCCGGTCTGAATTCTTTTCCCTCGGGGTTGTGACACCACGCGCAGGAGAGCGGACAGCCCTTCATGAAGATCACCGTCCGTATTCCCGGTCCGTCGTGAGTCGAGAAGTGCTGTATGTTGAACACGAGCATTTTTAGTCACCCATGCTGCGCGAGATCACGTCGTCCTGCAAGACCTTCGGAATCCGCGTGAAGTAGTCGCTGTAGCCGCCGATCCTGACTATCAGGTCGCCGTGGTTCTCGGGGTGAAGCTGCGCGTCAAGAAGCTCCTCGGTGTTCACGATGTTGAACTGCGTCTGAACGTCCCCGGTCTTCAGAAATCCGCGGATCAGAGCCTTTATCGCACCCGTCGGAGTGTTTCTGTTCAGCTTGACATTCAGTGCCGTGCCGCCGAGAAACCGCGACGGTTCCCACGCCGCCGAAGAGCAGAGACTCATCGTAGGTCCGAGCCGGTCGTAGCCTTGAACCGGGTCTGAGCCTGCCGCGAGCGGAGTTCCGGAGAGTCTTCCGTCAGGCGACGCCATAGTGTTTTTTCCGTTCGACGCGTGGTCTCGGTAGGAGAACGCGCCGGGAATGACTTTCGCGCCGCGGAAGGTCGTGTAGCGCGAGAAGATACCGAGAACCATGTCCGAGACGCGCTTTGCGAGTTCGTTCGTCTCCTTGGTGTTGTTCCCGAAGTGTCCGACGCGGTTTATAATCGTGTCGCGAAGCTCTTCGTGATCCTTGTAATTGTCGGAAAGAGCCTTTCTGAACTCCGCGATTGTCAGCTTCTTTTCGTTATAGACAAGCTCGCGGATGACATTGAGGCTCTCGATGACATTCGTCATACCGAGCATATTCGGTTCGATGAAGTTGTATCTCGCGCCGCCCGCGTCGCTGGAAATTCCGCGCCCGACACAGTCGCCGATGAGCGCGGAGATGCGTGCCGGGTCGGCTCCGTTTCGCGCGCGCTCGAGCTGCCAGAGGTTTTCGTTGAAAATCGCTTTGTCGCAGTAAGCCGTAAAGTCGCGTCTGTAGTTTTCGAAAAGCTCATCAAAGCCGATATTCTCAGGGCAGTTCATGAAGGTGTCGGTGAAGACCTTCAGCATATTTATGTACGGGCTGGTGATTGAGACGCCCGAGCAGCCGATCGGCGTGATCTCGACGCAGGTTGAGTGCGTGAAATTGTTCGCGTCACGCCTGTCATAGCCGTATCCGATCATCGACGCCGTGACCTTGTCGGAGTTCCAGATCTGCGGATTTCCGTGCCCCTCGCGGATTATCTCAGCCGCGCAGGTGAGAATCTCGTCGCTCGTTTCGGAGGTGACGCAGAATCCGACGTTCGGATCGGGTGTGTGAGTGTGCCTGATCGCGGTCAGGAAGTGCCATGTCAGTTCGTTTTCGACCGGATTTCCGTCCGGGTCGCGCCCGCCGATCATGAATCCCGCCGCCGCCCACGCACTCATGTTGTTCATGTACTGGAGGCAGAAGCTGTCGATAAGTTCCTGAGCCGATGATTCGTCGAGAATCCCTGCTTCAATGTCGCGGCGGTAGTAGGGAAGCAGGTACTGATCCGGACGCCCGGCGGAATAGATGCCATAGAGACTGTACAGAAAGAAATGAACGCTCTGCAATGCCTCGCGGAAGGTTCTCGCGGGCTTTGCCGGGACATGGTCGAGCGTTTCGGCGAGCTTAAGAAAATCTTCACGCTCACTTCCGTCCGATTCCGAAGCGAGACGGTGCGCCTCGTCGGCATAGTTTTTCTGGAGCGTCAGTAAACCTTCAAGCTCGGTTACGCAGCTCTGGAAGAATTCATATTTCCCGGCATTCCGCCCGTCGATAAGGTCGAGCGAGTCGCGGTGAGTTTTCAGTTCGTCAATAAGCCCTTCAACGCCGAGATTCAGCAGCTTCGGATAATCGAGAGCCATGTGATCGAGCCGTCCGCGCGCCGGGGGTACAGCGGACCAGAGTTCGTTGTATTTCGCGAATCTTTCGGCTTCCTCACCCTCGAACTCAGAGAAATCCGGCTGACCGGCGATAAGCTCTCCGGGTATTATGACCGGCTTCGTGTTTTCGAGCATATAGCGTTCAGCTTCGGCGCGGCGGAGTCTCATGGTCGGAGAATTCCCGTTTTTCAGCCAGCCCTCGATGTAGAGACAGAGCGAGTGAGAGCATTTCCACGGCACAAGGTCGCGGTTTATGACCATCGGCGAGTTTTCGGAATAATACTTCCTAAGGTTTCTTATCCGCGCTGACGGCAGGGACAGTTTTTTGATATCAGGTTTCAAAAATAACACCTCTTGACAAATAATAAGGATTGTGATATAATTATATCACGTATTTTCTCGTACTTATATATTTTTCCGACATAAAAAATAGTTAAAAATGAAACCGGAGGACGCGTATGGTCATGTCAAAAAAAATTTCCCCGATAGCCGGTATCGGGGAGTATGAGATGGTATATTCGGTCGAGGAACACCCGAAATCCGACAACGGCGTGATGATCTACACGGCGCAGAAATTTTCGATATTGCTGACCGATGATCTCGCCGCGGTGGTCGGGGAGAATGTCTACAACACGATCCGCGGGGACTTCTTCGTTTTCAGTCCGGACGAGATACATTTCGGGCGGTTTCTGCGCGCCGGGACGCACAGGTATCTTGACCTGCGGATACCGACAGATTTTCTTGAGCATGGATTCGACGAGAAGAGTATTGACAGCGGTATTCGGGCGATTTTCCGGCAGTCGGACGGGACGGCGGTCAATTATGTGACCCCGGACGAAAAGCTGCGCGGCGAGATACTGACGGCCGCCGAGAAATGCGCCGCGATTCTTTGTGAGTCGCCACCGGACGACCACACGAAGGATCTCACGCTCTTCGCGCTGACCTTTGAACTGCTGGGACTCCTTGCCGCGGCGTACGAAAAGCAGTCGTCGCGCCCGGATCAGTCGTCGGTTCCGCCAGCCGTCTCGAAGACGCTCAGATTCATAAACGAGAATTACACCGACGAGCTTGTGCTCGACACTCTCGCCGAGAACGCCGGGTGCAGCGTCACCTACCTCGCGAAGGTCTTCAGGCGTCACACCGGAAAGACGATTCACGGATACCTGACCGAGCGGAGGATCGCGGCGGCCGAGTGGCTGTTAAGGGACGGCGCGACCGTGACCGAGGCCTGCTACGGCGCGGGCTTCGGGAGCTGTTCGGGATTCATAAGGCTGTTCCGGCGGTATGTCGGGACGACACCGGGGGATTATCGGGGAGGGACGCGAAGAGACTGATATATACTGTGTCTCGCAAAAATGTCAAATCCGTTTCAGAGCAAAATACACCGTCCGACATCAACCCGCAACACATAGCTATAAATATAACCGGAGTAACCCAATGATCGATAAAATTAAAATCCGCGGCGCGAAAGTCCATAACCTCAAAAACATCGACGTCGATGTCCCGCTCGGCAAAATCGTCGGAATCGCCGGAGTTTCCGGCTCGGGAAAGTCCTCGCTCGCGCTCGGCGTACTCTACGCCGAAGGCTCCCGCCGCTACCTCGAATCCCTCTCAACCTATACCCGCCGGAGAATGACGCAGGCGTCAAAGGCCGCCGTCGATGAGGTTCTGTACGTTCCCGCCGCGCTGGCACTCCACCAACGCCCCGGCGTTCCGGGCATCCGCAGCACCTTCGGCACCGGAACCGAACTCTTGAACAGCCTCAGGCTCATGTATTCCCGCCTCGCAAGCCACCGCTGCCCGAACGGACATTACCTCGCGCCGTCGCTTGCCGTCGCCGCCGGAAAGGAACTCGTCTGCCCCGAATGCGGCGCGCGTTTTTACGCGCCGTCCGCCGAGGAACTCGCCTTCAATTCTCAGGGCGCGTGCAAAAACTGCGGCGGAACCGGAACGGTACGCACAGTCGACCTCGATTCGCTCGTCCCCGACGACTCGCTGACAATCGACGAGGGCGCGGTCGCGCCATGGAACAGCCTCATGTGGTCGCTGATGACCGACGTCTGCCGCGAAATGGGCGTTCGGACAAACGTCCCCTTCCGCGACCTCACCGAGCGCGAAAAGGAGATCGTCTATCACGGTCCCGCCGAGAAAAAGCATATCTTTTACCACGCGAAAGGCTCAAATCAGGCGGGCGAGCTGGATTTCACCTACTATAACGCCGTCTATACCGTCGAAAACGCCCTCGCGAAGGTCAAGGACGAGAGCGGCATGAAGCGCGTTGAAAAATTCCTGAAGGAAGAAATCTGCCCCGACTGCCACGGAACGCGCCTTTCGGAAGCGGCGCGCGCGCCAAGGCTTTGCGGCATTCCCCTCTCCGAAGCCTGCGAAATGACGCTTTCCGACCTTGTAAAATGGGTCAAAGACGTTCCGGAAAGCCTTCCGGCCGAAATGCGCCCGATGGCGGAGAGCATACGCGAAGCGTTTCTCGACACGGCGAAGCGGCTTATGGATCTCGGACTCGGATATCTGACGCTCGATCGTTCGGCATCCACGCTCTCAACGGGCGAGCGGCAGAGAACGCAGCTCGCGCGCGCCGTACGAAACCGCACGACGGGCGTTCTCTACGTGCTTGACGAGCCGTCGATCGGCCTGCATCCGTCAAATATCGTCGGTCTCAATGGCGTGATGCGCGACCTTGTCGCCGACGGCAACTCGGTGATTCTGGTCGACCACGACACGCAGATTCTGAAGGAATCCGACTGGATAATCGAGATGGGACCCGAGGCGGGCGCGAAGGGCGGTCATGTCATCGCCGAGGGGACGATTCCCGAAATCGAGGAAAATCCCGTCTCGCAGATCGGAAAATTCCTCTCCGGCAGGGCCGACACCCTGATACGCCGCCGCACCGAAGGTGATAAAATCTTCGAAAACGGCAGAATCCACCTCTCCACTTCGCAGATCCACACCGTAAAGCCGCTTGAAACCGACATTCCGAAGGGACGTCTGACCGTCGTCACGGGCGTGTCGGGTTCGGGAAAGACGACAATGATTCTCGAAAGCCTCGTCCCCGCGCTCGAAGCGAAAATCGCCGGAACGGATCTCCCAGCTCACATAAACGAAATCCGCGCCGACGGAATCGCCCATGTAAAGCTTATCGACGCGACGCCGATCGGAATCAACGTCCGCTCCACCGTCGCGACCTACGCCGGAATTCACGACGAGCTTCGCAAGCTCTTCGCAAAATCGCCCGACGCGAAGGAAAAGGGATATAAGGCGAGCGACTTTTCGTATAACACAGGTTCCCTGCGCTGTCCCGGCTGTGACGGCACGGGAGTCGTGAGCCTTGACGTGCAGTTCCTGCCGGACGTTGACATTCCCTGCCCCGACTGCCGCGGCTCGCGCTACGCGAGAGCCGCTTACGATCTGAAGCTAACGAATAAAGCGGGCGAAAGCCTTTCGCTCCCCGAACTGATGGATACCGATGTAAACTCCGCGATAGATTTCTGCCGCGACATGAAAACCGTCAGTCAGAAGCTGAGCGTCTTAAAGCAGCTCGGCCTCGGCTATCTGACGCTCGGCGAGGAAACTCCGGGACTCTCTGGCGGCGAGGCACAGCGGCTGAAACTTGCGAGTGAGATCGGCAGAGCGCAGACCGATTCGGTATTCGTGTTCGACGAGCCGTCGATCGGCCTTCACCCGCTCGACGTGCGGGTAATGCTCGGCGTCTTCCAGACGCTCATCGAAAGCGGCGCGACGGTCATAGTCATCGAACACGACCTCGACGTCATCCGAAACGCCGATTACATCATCGACATGGGACCGGGCGGCGGAGAGGCGGGCGGACGAATCGTCGCGAGCGGAACTCCGGAGGAAATCCGCGAAAACAAGCTCAGCGTCACGGGGCGGTATCTCTGACCCCCGCGGGAAAATAAAAAACGGAGGGTGTGAAATTCACACCGACTCCGTTTTTTAATTTCTCACGTCACAAAGCCCGCGCCATAGTCAGCCGCTTACCGACGCGAAATCCGAAATTCAGCCGTCATACCAATAGTCGAACGCCTCTTCCTCGTCGTCAAACTCATCCATATTGTCCTCCCAGAAGTCCTCCGGGCTGTCATACTCATCCCGGACGCTCCACGAACCGCCGGACGAACCGGACGAGCCGTGCGACCCGGACAGCTTCAAAGGCGGCAGAGAACCCGGTTGACCGATCGGTTTCAGCAGATCCTCCGGATTTTCCGTGGTGTCCTCCGAAACATACGAAGTCTCATCCGGGTCAACCGTACTCTCCTCCGGCTCATTCAAGATCTCCGCGGTCGTGACCACGGCGGACGTTCCCTTCGGAACCGCGGCGTCCCCCCAGTCCCGCCAACCGGAGCGGTTCACGAAAATCAGCGCGATTATCGCGATAACGTCGGCGATCAGAATCCCGGCGATGAGCTTGCCGTACGGAAATTCCTTCCTCGTGTTGGTCTTCTCGAAGACGCGCGGCTCGGGAAGCTCTTCCCTGTGAGTCTCGCGACTCCGCGGCTCCGGCTCTGTCCGTGTCGGCTCAACGCGCGGCGGAGCAGCCGGATCTGTCCGTGCCGTAGCAGTCTTCCCCACGCGGTTCACGGCCGCGGGTTCATAAACCGGCTCGGCGGACACAACCCGCAAAACAGTCTTCGTCCCCTCCGGCGGCCAAGGCGCGTCCTCGCGCGTGCAGTCCATCACTTCCACAACCTCGCCGCGCCGGATCGCGTTGCGGTTCCCGAACGGAACTTCGACAATGTCCCCGGCCTTCAGCGGCAGTCCGCCCGTGAAATATGCGTAAGGACGCGCCGAAACGCTTACCACTACCGAACAATAATGGAATACCGTCCCATCGTCCGAACCTTTACCCGTCGCGGTTTCGGGCAGTTCCACGGCAAACTCGTCGGAAATCTGCTTTAAGCTCTCCGCCCGTCTTTCGCTGAGATACGGATTCGCGAGCGCGATCGCGAGACACCGCCGCCCGAGCTTTTCCGCGCCGTTATCAAAGCAGACTCGCAGAATGTCCGGCTGCAAGCTGCCGACATACGCGCTCCCGAAGACCTGCTCCGCGAAACGCACGTCACTCAGCGCGTCAAAAAGCGGCCCGATCGCGTACTCATCAGGCGGGTCGAAAAGATCCCAGTCGGGTAAAAGCTCCTCGGCAGTCTCCGGATCGGTTTTCAGCAAATCCCCGGCGATATCGAGTAAATACCGCCACATTTCAATCGCCTTATCGGGGTCGCACTCAAAAATGTCGTAGAGAATGTTCCAGCAAGGCGAATCGCCCGACTCGTCATAATCCTCGATCTCATCCGGGTACGCGCCGACCAGAACCTCGCGGCAGATGTCCTCGTCCTCGGGAAAATCCCCCGCCGCGAGCATACGCTTCGCGCGTTCAGGGTCGAGCGGCGGCTCTGCCGATTCTTCCGGTACGGATTCTTCCTCGGGTTCGGATTCGTCGTCTTCGGTGACCGAGATCGTCACCGTGACCGCGTTCGTCTCAGGTTCATCGGTCGACACCCGTTGAACCATTCCGGAGTCGCCGCACCACTCGCATTCCCACGTAGTTTCGCCGACTCTGACCTCTTCCCCGCAGTTCGGACAGCGCATAGTCTCACCCCTTTACAAATCACTATCTTTATTATATCACATAAAGTGGCGATTGTAAAGTCTTTTTTCACTTTTTCCACGGACGCCGCACCGTTCTCATTCACGGAGTTTTCGCCGGGCAAAGCCCGGAAGCTCAGATTTTCCTATATAATAAGCCTCAGCCCGCGTTCTCAACCTCCGGCTCCGCGAAGGACGCCTTGTAAACCGGAAGAACCTTCTTCCAGAACACGATCCCGTTAAGGCAACACCGCATAATTCTAAGCGCGTAGGATGCGCACGACTTGCTCCGCAAGTCGTCAGATTATTTCGTCAGACTAAACAAAAATTCGCAGGCGTGGTAGGTCCCACGTCAAGAATTTTTGTGACGTATGAACCAGTTGCGTAGCAATTGGTGAAAAGACGCAAGCAGATGCGTGCTTAAGGCGTCAGCCGCGAATTGTGCGGTATTGCCTTAATATTGGCGCGGAACCTACCGTTCAGCACAGTTCCGCTCGCTTATAATTTATCCCGGCGAGCCGCGCCTGCTTGCAGAGATCCTTTGTCTGGAGCCTGTACTCCTTCCCGTCCTTTACGAAACGCGTCCCGCACTGACTGAACTCGAAATCGACGTCCTTTCTGATACACTGCTCACGTATGTCAAGCACCCAGTCGTAATCAAGCGGCCGCGCGTCCCTGTCCGACTCGCCGCCCACGACCACAAGCCCGATTCCGTCAAGATATGGATCAAGGTCGACGCGTCCGATCAGCGGCTGAGCCGTGATACATTTGTGCTTTATCGGGAGACGGCTGAACACCGAGAGCTTCCGGTCGGCGTTTTTCTGATTCTCGATCGTACAGCAGACCGTGACGTTTTCGTATCCGTCTCCCCAGTTGCCGGGGATACAGTCCATGAAGCGTTCGATCCGCTTTGTTAAGAAGAGAAACATACAGTCCTGACGCTCCTTTATCATCCTCCAGCAATCGCCGCGCTTAAGGCGTTCGACAGGTTTCTGAAAATCCTTTGTCAGGACGATCTCATTCGTGTCGACGCCCCTTTTCGCGTCGCCTTTATGAATGTAACAGTGTTCGCAGCCCTCGCTGCATTTTTTTGCATCCGCGCCACGGATTCCACATCGGCATAGTTTTTTCTCCTTGATCTGTTCGTTAAGGCCGCGCCTTCATTTTCTCCCGTAAACGCTGAAAAACTGCGCCACGTGGCGGCCGACGAGATCCATGATCTCATCCTCGCGCTCCGGCTCGCGGTCGCAGAGATTTATCCAGACCGAGATCGGGAAGCAGAGCTGCGCCGCCTTGATTCCGGGATCGCCTTCCGAAAGCTTTCCCTCGCCGATCAGAAATTTCACGAATCCGGTGAAATAGTTCAGCACGTCGGTATAATTCTGCCTTGTCTGGAGCGCGCCAAGCTTCGGATTCCGGAACTGCTCGATCGTCAGCATCCGCCTTGACCGGCTGTTCTCCGGGTCGTGAATGATATAGCTTATGTGACCCATGATCATCCGCTCCGCTTTTTCGGGGGTGATACCGCGCTGATCCTTTGTGAACTCCGGGTCGTTCCAGTCGGCGCGCGCGAAGATCGAATGCTCGTTGTAGTGCTTCAATGTGATTTCGAGAAGCGCGTCGAGGATTTCCTGCTTGCTTTCGAAATGGCTGTAGAGCGACGCTTTACGGATTCCGACCGCGTCCGCGATCTGTGAGATCGAGGTCGCCTCGTATCCATGCACCGAGAAGAGATCGAGTGCCGTTTCGAGAATCGCCTGCTTTGTACTGATCTTTTCGTCCATTGCCTTTCCTCCTTATATCATGTATCTTATATTATAGCTACCGAACGGTAGGTTGTCAAGATGGATCGCGAAAGCTTCACTAAAGTTTAATAGTGTATTCGCATTCACGCAATACTTATCGGCGGAGCAGCCCCGCGGAAGGCGGGGCGAGGGCAGCGTACGGATTATGTGTGCCAGTCGCTCGTCAGGTCGCGCAGCGCGGCGATGCCGCGCGGCGCGCGAACCCGCGTGGCTTCGCCGCGCGGGTTCGGCTCGTCCGGCGGCCTGCGGCCGCCGGACGAGCGGCAGGTTGCGCGCTTTCGCGCGCAATCGACCTCGCTTCGCGAGGCCGACGCCGCTTCGCGCCGCCTGCCTCCTCCTGCCCCTTGCCTCCGCAAGCCGCCTTCACCCGGCTAAAATTCAGCTAAGATTGCTCCAAACAGTTCAAATCCCATTGAAATTTCCAAAAAAATATGCTATAATATATTCTGGAACCCACGAATCTCAATCCCTGTTACACATCTTTACATAAGTCGGCATAATCCGACATAAGTTGAAAGGAAAAGAAATGAAAAGAGCCTTCACAAACTGCATAATCCTGGACGGAACCGAGCATATGACCCCTAAGTCTGGTATGTCCGTCCTCACCGAAGACGGAATCATCACCGATATAGTCCCCAATTCCGAAATCCCCTCCGGCTTCGAAATCATCGATCTCGAAAAAAGATACCTCCTCCCCGGACTCATTAACCTCCACGTCCACCTCGCAGGCTCCGGAAAGCCGAAAAAGCGCCCCTCCGACCCCGTAAAGCTCGTAAAGCTCATCACCTCGAATAAGCTCATGCGCGCCATCGGCCGGAAAATGGTCGCCGGCTACGCGAAAACTCAGCTCCTCAGCGGCGTCACAACTATCCGCACCGTCGGCGGAATCGCTGATTTCGACACCTATACGCGCGATAAAATCAACGCCGGAGAACTCCTCGGCCCCAGAATCCTCGCCTCCAATATGGCAATTTCCGTCAAGGGCGGACATATGGCCGGATCGCTCGCCTATATCGCTTCCTCGCCCAAGGAGGCCGCCGACCTCGTCGACGTCATCGCGAAGGATAAACCCGACCTCATCAAGCTTATGATCACCGGAGGCGTACTCGACGCTGAAAAGGTCGGCGAGCCCGGCGTACTCAGAATGCCGCCCGAATATGTCAAGGCCGCCTGCGACCGCGCGCATGAACTCGGCTTCAAGGTCGCCGCTCATGTCGAAAGCCCCGAGGGCGTCAAGGTCGCGCTCGAAAACGGCGTCGACTCGATCGAACACGGCGCGGCTCCTTCTGAGGAGATCATCGAACTCTTCAAGAAGCATAACGCCTTTCAGGTCTCGACAATCTCGCCCACGATTCCCTTCGCGATGTTTGACCTCTCACTCTCGCACGCGACCGTGGAACAGCACAAGAACGGACTTATCGTCTACGCCGGGATAACCCAGCTCGCAAGAGAATGTATCGCGAACGGAATCCCCGTCGGACTCGGAACCGACACCGCCTGCCCTTTCATCACTCAGTACGATATGTGGCGTGAGGTCGATTACTTCGCGAAATGCTGTAGTGTCAGCCCGGAATTCGCACTCTATTCCGCGACCCTCTTAAACGCTAAGCTCGCCGGAGTCGGCGACGTCACCGGGTCGATTGAAAAGGGCAAGTACGCCGAGATGATCGCAATGACTCTGAATCCGCTCAGAAATCTGCGCTTTCTCAGGTATATCGACATGGTGATAATGCGCGACAACATAATCCGCTCGCCAAAGCCAAAGAAAATCAAGTCGGTCGACTACATCCTCGACAACTGGCTGAATCTCCCGCCGCGAGACTACGACGAACTCGATCATACAAAATAAAAAAACGGTCTGCCAAGCTTCCGGCAGACCGTTTTTCACAAATACGCGACGTTTTTTATACCATTCTCCGCAGAATTCTGCATTGCGGAAAAAATCCGGATGTGATATAATTATGAAAACCCGATTTTTTTCAGTGTAACCCTAGGGATAAGCTGAATAATTGGAGTTTCACGCGAAAAAGGCTTGGATTTATGGTCTTTTTTCGCGTGAAAACAACCTTAAATCAGCGTTTCCCTAGAAAAGCGACTCCCGCCGTATCTCGCCCGGCGTCTTCCCGTATACCTCGCGGATTATCTTCCGGAAGTGAATCGACGAGCAGAACCCCAGCCGCCCGCTGATCTCCTCGACCGTCATGTCGGTCGTCGTCAGATAATGCGCCGCCTTTTCGGCTAAAATCCGATGCCGCATCGCGGTCGGCGTGCATCCGGCACGCTTCCTGAAAAGCTCGTAGAGCGTCGTCTCGCTGACATGACAGATCGCCGCAATCTCGTTTATCTTCACCGAAGGATCCGACCTCATGTGACTCACCGCGTCAGAAATGATTCTGTTCGCCTGCGAATTGTCGCCCCGCGCCATCACCGCCTCGCAGAGCGCGAAAAATTCGTAGAATATCCCGACACTAAGACAGTTTACCTCAAAATCCCCCGGCATACGCCCGATAACCTCCAGCGCGCCTTTCGGCGGACTGAAAATCTGCGTCGGGAATACCGCCCTCTCACGGTCGGGAATGTAGGTGAAGCCGTAGGAATCCCACGTCACCCGCCCGCTCCCGGAATCGCCCGTCCAGTATGACTCGTACGGACAGCCGAACGGAATGTAAAACCAATCACCCGCCTTAACCGAGATTTTTCCCGAATCCGAGTCGATCTTCGCTCCGCCCTGCCTCATCCGCGCGACGTAATGAAACGGCGAACCCTTCCGGCAGTCGGTGTGATGCCTCCCGCTGTAGGAGACGCCGGCAAACCTGAATGATTCATAGAAAAGTATATCATTCATGGCGTTTTCCCTCCGCTTTAATTAAGATTCATGTATCATTATACCACATCTCAGAGGATGTGTCAAGTACGAAAGGAATTTTTTATGAACTGCAAGAAAATAGTCTTCACCGCCGCGAAAAAGGTCGCGTTTCTCGACTCCGAGATCCGCGAGAACCCGGATCCCAACGAGGTTCTGGTAAAGCTCGCCGTGTCGACGGTCAGCAGCGGAACCGAGCGCGCGAATCTCTCGGGCGACGTCCCGACCAGCATCTTCTCGGACGCCCTCCCGACCTACCCGCTTCAGACCGGTTACAGCTCGTCGGGCGAGGTCATCGCGGTCGGCCGGAATGTCAGAAAGGTCGCGGTCGGCGACCGCGTCGCGCTCTCGTGGTCGACCCACAGCCAGTACGTCATGATCCCCGAAAGCAATGTCCAGAAGATAAAATACGACGAAATCAGCTATTCCGACGCCGCCCTGTCGCATATCATGACCTTTTCCGAGGCCGCGATACGCAAATGCCGCCTCGAGTTCGGCGAATCCGCGCTCGTGATGGGACTCGGAATCCTCGGCCTCGCCGCCGTGAAGTTTCTCAAAGTCGCCGGTGCCTGCCCGATAATCGCCGCCGACCCGGTTCCCGAAAAGCGTGAGATCGCGAAGAAATACGGCGCGGATCTCGTCCTCGACCCCTATTCGGCCGATTTCGCGAAAGCCGTCAGGGACTTCAGCGAGGGCGGAGTCAACGTAGCGATCGAGGTCACCGGAATCGGAACCGCGCTCAATCAGACCCTCGACTGCATGAAGCCGATGGGACGCGTCGCGCTCCTCGGCTGCACGAGAAAATCCGACTTCACGGTCGACTTCTACCACAAGGTTCACGGAACCGGAGTCGTCCTGATCGGCGCGAACACGAACTGCCGCCCGAAATCCGAGTCCTCGACCGGGCTCTGGACGTCGGCCGACGATATCGCGGCCTATCTGCGGCTCATCCACCTCGGACGGCTCGACATGAGCGGCTTCGTCGAGGAGACCCACTCGCCCGCCGACTGCGAAAGCGTCTATCACCGCCTGCTGACCGAAAAATCCTTCCCGGTCACGCAGTTTGACTGGAGGAGAATATGAAACCCGTAAAAATCGCCCAGATCGGAACGGCGCACGATCACGCCGAGTTCATTTACGGAAGCATTTCGCGTCAGGACTGCTTCGACGTCGTCGGAATCGCCGCGCCCGACGGCGAAAAAATCGACGGGAGATTCCCCGGAAAGGTGCTTTCGGTCGACGAGCTTCTCGCGATGGACGATCTTGAGGCCGTGACGATCGAGTGCGCCGAGGATCTGGCGACCGGAATCGCGATCGAGTTCGCGAAAAAAGGCATCGCGATCAACCTCGACAAGCCCGGAACGGCCGACCGGAAGTCGTTCGAGGAGCTCATAAACATTGTAAAAGCGAAGAAAATCCCCTTCCACACCGAATATATGTACCGCTACAACCCGCTCGTCATCCGCGCGATGGAGCTTGTGAAGTCGGGCAGACTCGGAAAAATCATGTCGGTCGAGGCGCAGATGAGCACTCTCTACGACGCGAAAAAGCGTCAGTGGCTCGGAAGATACGAGGGCGGAATGATGTACTTCCTCGGCTGCCACCTCATCGACCTCGTGCTTCAGATCATGGGCGAGCCGGAGAGAATCATTCCACTGAACGCGAAGAGCGGAATCGCCGGGGTCGACGTGTACGACTACGGCTTCGCGGTGCTCGAATACCCGTCTGGCGTGTCGTTTGTCAAGACGATGACGAACGAGGTCGGCGGCTTTGAACGCCGTCAGCTCGTGATCTGCGGCACCGAGGGTACGATCGAGATCAAGCCATTCGAATCCTATTTCGACCGTGAGAACATCATGACCGACGCGCTGATCTCGATCCGCGAAAACGGTCATGTGACAAAAGAACACGTGAACACCGGCCGCTTCAACCGCTACGACGCGATGACGCGCGACTTCGCCGAGTGCGTCCGCGGAAAGGAGCCCTTATACTCGTATGACTACGAACTTAAGCTCTTCAACACGGTCATGACCTGTGCGGGGATGTGAATCCACGGCAATTTGGACTTCCGTGCTTTTTTGCGGAATCGGATTCGCGCCGATTCTTTGTCTGTCGTGATTTCCCGGAGGGGCGCGATCAAGGCAGAGCCTTGATCGCGTGTTCCGGCACGCCGCGGCGCACCGGAACGGCTCGCGTCCGGGCGGCAAAGCCGCCCGGACGCGAGGGCAGGTTGCGCGCTCACGCGCGCAATCG
>CAKSVM010000068.1 GCA_934503195.1 uncultured Eubacteriales bacterium | reverse complement strand
GTACACAACCTATCTTCTGGCCTTCCGCGACGGCGACAAGGTCGCGTTCACGATGGAATTCACTTCCTACGGCGACGACGAGGAGGGATACTACACCAAGGTGATTCTCCCGGTCATAAAGAGCGTGAAGATAGAAAAAAACGAGAACTGACAGAACGCAAATGGCCTGCCGCGCATGCGGCAGGCCTTCTTTTTACATTATAAGAACCGTCTGATTTCTTCCGAGAGTGAATTTTTCCGGATTTTCCGCGGTCTCGGTGATAAAATGCTCCTTATCGATCAGCAGCACCTTCATTCCGGAGAGATTTGTCAGAATCTCCGCGTCCGCGCCGCTGTTCGCGATCAGAACCGCGCGCTTTCCGTCGTCACCAACCGCGCCGAGCGCGAAGACCTCGCCCGGATTTGAATCACACACGCACTCAACCTCGTTTCCGAGCGCGTAAAGCTCGCCGAACGCCTTGAAGACATAATACGCGCAGAGCGGCTTCCAGTCGAGCGGGCTGAAAAGTCCTCCGTAGTTGAGGTACGAGATCGACGCGTCATAGTAGCATAGGACATCGACCGGGCATTTCTGCATGCTTATCATCATCGCCGCCGCGACCGCCGCCGCGAACGAGCTTCCGCGGTTTTCAATCTCTGACGCGTTGTTCCATTCGTTCAGATGCGACTCGGTGTTCACAAAGCCGGCCTCGTCGAGCGTGCGTCTGACGTATTCCGAAACCGCGGTGGTGTGCCAGACGTCGTCATAGCTGTGCCATGAGAAGAAGTCAAACGGCGAGCCGCTCTCCTTCACGAATTTCAGGAAATCCTCGTAGAAGCGCACGAAATGCTTCTGTCTGTCCGAAACTCCCCTTCTGAGCGAGGGGTCGACCCCGTATTTTTCCGGATCGCCGAAGATCGCGTAAAATCCGCACGAAGCGTAGCCGCCGACCTTTATGGTGTCGCCGAAGCGCGCCTTGAGCCTTTTTGACGTCGCCTCGTAGAGTCTGTAATACTCCTCCGGGGTTCCGAGGAACATCAGGTTGTCGCCGCCCGGGAAGACGTCGCTGTCGGGTTCGTTCCAGACCTCCCAGTACTTTATCCCGTACCTGAAGCCGTCCGCCCAGCCATCGTTGTAATGCGCGACGATATGCTCGCAGATACGCGCCCACTTTTCGGGATCGGCCGGAGGATAGATCCGGTAGGCCTTTATCTTCGCGAAGTTCTCGATCGAGACGCCGAGACGATAGATCGGCTCGCAGTCAGCGTCGGTCAGCTGCTTTATCAGAAGATCGGTAAAGGCGAAATCATACGACGCCGGGTCGTTCTCGTCGGCGTCAAAGTCGCGGAAGACGTTCGGGATATCGACATACTGGAAGCCGCCGAAGGGATAGTTGACGTCGTGAAGCCGCGAGAACGGGATATGCGCCTCGGTGAGGTAGTGCATATGCGTGTCCCAGTTCCAGACGCGCGGAGGCTGTCCGATCGCGTGCATCGGCTTGATCTTTCCGGTCTTTTTCCTGAAATCGAAGGTAATGTTCATTCCGAAAACTCCTTGTCAAGTTTTTCGAGATCGGCGAGCGCGGCCGACTCGATCGAGGCGTATTTTGACGCGAAGGTATTCTCCCTCGTGTCGCCGACCTTGCGGAGAATTGCCGAAAGTCCGCTTATGTTGTAGATATCAGCGAGATTGTAGCGGATTCCGTCGAAGATCAGGTCAAGCATCTCCGCGCTGTCCTCGTCGTAGGTGTATTTCGTCTTGCAGGAGATGTCGTAATAAGCTTTGAGCGACGTATCGGTAGACGCGGCCGAGATCGCCTCAAGCATGAATCCCGCGAAATCCGGGTCGGCGCAGGTCGAGGGGATTCCGAAGAGCATTCCGAGGATATTGGCCAGCGAATAGTAATTCTCCTGAGTCTCGTCGTATTTCGGGAAGGGGATTATTCCGTAATCGTCAACGCAGTTTGCCGACATATCGCGGAGAAGATGCGGGAATGCGGTCGCGAAGAGCACCCGCCCGGCGTAGAAGGCGTTATACGGAGCGTACCAGTAATCGCCGTCGACCTTTCCCTGCCAGTCCTCGGGGACGATCGTCGTGTCGGGAAGCGCGAAGAACTTGTTGATCTTGTCAATCGCCCCGGTCGTCCGCTCGTTGTTGAGCGAGATAAAGAGCTTTCCGTTCTTGTCCTTGTCGATCGTGTTGACTCCGGTGCCGAAAATGAAGGTCGAGAAGGAATCTCCCGAGTCGACTCCGAGTCCGAACTGGTCGGTGATATCGACCTCGCCGTTTCCGTTCAAGTCGCTCTTCACCGCCTTGGCCTGCTTTTCAAGCGCGTCGAAGGTCCATTTGCCGGATTTTACAAGCTCCACGGGGTTTTCGAGCTTATATTCCGAGCTGAGATCCTTGTTGTAGACCATGATGTAAGCGCGGCTCTTGTCGCGGAGCGAAAAATCGCTCGACGTGAAGTAGAGCTTTCCGTTGACCTCCAGCGTGTCGTTGACCTCCTCGTTCCACCAGTCCTTTGAGAAATTGAGGTTCTTCACGGTGTTGAGATCATAGAAGGCCCCCTGACGCGCGATCTGACCGATCCGCATCGAGACGCAGAAGGCGAGATCAAAATCGTCGTCGCCCGCCATGACGAACTTCTGTATATACGGAGCGGTGCTGTAGCCGACGCCGAGTCCCTCGTCCTTGAACTTGTATTCGGTGATCTTCACGCCGTATTTCTCCTCTACCTGACGGTTCCGGCGGAAGACCGCGTCGTTCACGACCTCGCCGTTCTCGGCGTCGGCGGTGATTTCAAAGGTTGTCCACTGCTCAAGCGGACCTTCGTAGCCTAAAACCCTGAACTCGCGTCCGTTCCAGTTCGTGTCGGGGAGTTCGAGTACCTTTGACGGATCGGTCGTCTCGGGCTTCGTTTCGGAATCGGCGGTGGTTACGGCGGGTGTGTCGGTTTCATCTCCCGGCGCGGCGGTGTCGCCGCAGGAGGTCAGTCCCGCGAGTATCAGCGCGGACAGGATAAGCGAAAGCGTTCTTGTTTTTTTCATCTGTTTTCTCCGGATTTCTTTGAATTTTCGCCCTATTATACCCCATTTCTCCGCGTTTGTCAATACTCCGTCCGAAACTTTGTAGGCCTGCACATCCGCGCGAAATCGCTTTTGTGGACAATAAACAAAAAAATTTGCGAAATTTCGTAACTCCGAAAAAATCCCCGGCGGACGAAAAAGTAACATTATATTTCTTGACAAACGGCGGTTTTCGCGGTATAATATATAGTGATTCTAAAAAAGGAGGAACTCCGCCGCGCGGAGAAATGTCATGAAATATAAAAAAGCCGCTCTTCTGATCGCCGCGGCGCTGTTCTTCTCCTTCGCGCAGTGTCCTTCCCTGCCGATTTCGGCCGCGTCGGCAAACTCCGAGCTCAAAAATCTCGAGGACAAGCTTGCCCTCGCCACAAAGGCCCGCGAGGACGCCGAAAAGGCCGTGAAGGCCGCGAAAGCCGAAAAGGCCGACGCGATAAAATCCAAAGAGGCGATCGACAAGCAGATCTCCACGCTCGCGGAAGAAATGTCAACACTCGAACAGATCATCGCCGGGTACGAGGCCGACATCGCCGTGAAGAATCTCGACATAGAATCCGAAACCGAAAAGCTCGAAACGCTCAAAAAGGTCGTCCGCGAACGCGCCCGGATAAAGCACGAGGAGGGCGGAATGGATCTTCTGACCCTTTTATTCGACTCGGACGGACTCGTCGACTTCTTCGTCGGACTCGACCGCTTCAACTGTATGCTCGACTACGACGACCGGCTGATGGAATCCTATACCTCTACGCTCAAAGAACTCGAAGGCCTGAAATCCGGACTTGAGGAATCCAAGAAAGGCGTCGAAGGTCAGCGCGACACTCTTTCGGTACGCAAAAACGAGCTTGACGCCGCTCTCGCCGACGCGCAGAGGATCGTCGACGACGCCGAAAAGGATCTGAAATCCGCGTCGGATTATCTCGCCAAGGTCGAGGCCGAGGAGGCGCGCGCCGAGGCGGATCGGAAGAAAAAGCTCGAGGAGATTCAGAAATCAACGAATCAGGCCCCCGCCGGCGGAAAATTCCTCTGGCCGCTTCCATCGAACTACACGAAGGTCTCCTGCGGCTTCGGTTGGCGGATTCATCCCGTGACCGGGCGTCAGCAGTTCCACAACGGAATCGATATCCCCGCGAAATACGGAACCGAAATCTACGCCTGCAACTCGGGAACCGTCGTCGAGGTCTCGTACAATTACGCCGACGGAAGCTATGTCACGATAAGCCACGGCGGCGGCGTGGCGTCCTTCTATTCACACATCTCAAAATCGGCCGTCAAGGTCGGGGACAAGGTGACGCGCGGTCAGGTCATCGCCTACGTCGGAACCTCGGGATATGTCACCGGGGCGCACCTCAACCTCAACATCTACGAAAACGGAACGGCCGTCGATCCGATGGGGTACTTCAAATGAAAACCTTTTTCTGCTTTCTCCTCGCGCTGACGCTGACTTTATGCGGCTGCGCGTCAGGAACGAATCCCGATTCCGAAGTCACGAAAATAGTCGCGCCGGACGATCCCGACACCGAAACCAAGGCTCCCGACACGACCACCGACACCGAGCCCTCGACCGACACCGCCACCAAGCCCGACCGGATCGGTGAGATCATCGCCTCAATGACGCTTGAGGAAAAGGTCGGCCAGCTGATTCTGGTCAGAATCGACTCCGATCCCGACACGGCGATAAAAAACGTCGGAAAATATCACGTCGGCGGATACGTTCTCTTCGGCTCGGATTTTTCCGACCGTAACCCGGCGACCGCGGCCGATTATATAAAGAGTCTTCAGGACGCGTCGAAAATCCCGCTGATCATCGCCACCGACGAGGAGGGCGGAACGGTCGTCAGAGTCTCGAAATATCCGCAGTACCGCTCGTCGCCGTTTGAGTCGCCGAGAAATCTTCTGGAGAAAAACCGGGTCGAATCCGACACCAAGGAACGCTGCAAGCTCCTCTCGTCGCTCGGAATCAATCTCAATCTCGCCCCGGTCGCAGACATTTCGACCGACAAGAACGATTTCATCTACTACCGCTCGGCCGGAGACGTCGACGCGGCGGTTGACTACGTGAAGACCTTCGTTGAGTCAAGCGAGGGAGTCGGGACGACACTGAAGCACTTCCCCGGCTACGGCGGAAACGCCGACACCCACACCGGAACCGCGACCGACACGCGCGAGCGGAAAGTATTCGACACCCGCGACTTTCTCCCGTTCAAGGCCGGAATCGAGGCCGGGGCCGATGTCGTCATGGTCTCGCACAACACGGTCGTCTGCATGGACAAGGATCATCCCGCGTCGCTCTCGGCCGAGGTTCACCGCGTACTCCGCGAGGAGCTCGGATTTGACGGGGTAATCACAACCGACGACTTAGCCATGGACGCGATCTCAAAGGTCTACGGAGCCGGAGAGGCCGGAGTCATGGCGATCGAGGCCGGAAACGATCTCGTCTGCTGCTCGGATCTCAAAACGAAATACGACGCGATCCTGAAGGCCGCGAAGTCCGGCCGGATCACCGAGGAGCGGATCGACGAATCGCTCAGAAGAATCTTAGCCTTCAAGATAAATCAAGGAATAATCGAATAACATCAGAGAGGAATCATAAATGCCATCCGAAAGACAGAATAAAATCAGAAACTTTTCAATCATCGCGCATATCGACCACGGAAAATCGACGCTCGCCGACCGCATTCTCGAATACACCCGAACTGTCGCCGCGCGTGACATGGAGGAGCAGATCCTCGACAACATGGATCTCGAACGCGAGCGCGGAATCACGATAAAGGCGCGCGCCGTGAAGCTCGACTACCATTCCCCCGACGGCGAAACCTACACTCTGAATCTCATCGACACCCCCGGCCACGTCGACTTCAACTATGAGGTCTCGCGTTCGCTCAACGCCTGCGAGGGCGCGATTCTCATCGTCGACGCGACTCAGGGAGTCGAGGCGCAGACCCTCGCGAACGCTTATCTCGCGATCGACAACAATCTCGAGATTCTTCCGGTTATAAACAAAATCGACCTCCCGAGCGCGGACGTCGAAAAGGTGCGCTCCGAGATCGAGGATATAATCGGCATCCCCGCCGAGGGCTGCCCCGCCGTTTCGGCGAAGACCGGACAGAATATCGATCAGGTGCTCGAAAAGATCGTCTCGGACATTCCCGCTCCGGACGGCGACGAAAACGCGCCGCTCCGCTGTCTGATCTTCGACTCGTACTACGACAGCTACCTCGGAGTCGTCGTCAACATCAGAGTCGTCGAGGGAACGCTGAAGCCCGGAGACCGCATAAAGCTCATGTCGACCGGAGCCGAGTTTGACGTCGTTGAGGTCGGTTACATGGAGCCGTTCGGACTGAGCAAGGGCGATTTTCTCGCCGCCGGAGACGTCGGATACATCACGGCGAGCATCAAGTCGGTCGGCGATACGAGAGTCGGCGACACGGTTACCTTGGCGAACAATCCCGCCTCCGAGCCGCTTCCCGGCTTCAAGGAGGTTCATCCGATGGTCTACGCCGGAATATATCCGGCCGACGGCGCGCGCTACGGCGACCTCAAGGACGCGCTTGAAAAATTGCAGCTTAACGACGCCGCGCTCACCTTCGAGCCCGAGACCTCGGCCGCGCTCGGATTCGGCTTCAGATGCGGATTTCTGGGGCTTCTCCACATGGAGATCATCGAGGAGAGGCTTGAACGCGAGTTCAACCTCGACCTCATCACGACCGCGCCGAGCGTTATATATAAGATAGAAAAGAAAAACGGCGAGACCGTCTTCATCGACAACCCGTCGAACTATCCGAATCCCGACGAGATCGACGTCGCCTACGAGCCGATGGTCAAGGCGAGCATCATCACCCCGCCCGAATACGTCGGCGGACTCATGGATCTCTGTCAGGATCGCCGCGGAAACTTCATCAACATGACCTACATCGACACCGACCGCGCCGAGCTTCACTATGATCTCCCGCTGAACGAAATAATCTACGACTTCTTCGACGCGCTCAAATCGCGCTCCAAGGGCTACGCGTCGCTCGACTACGAGCTGAACGGATACGTCCCCTCGAAGCTTGTAAAGCTCGACATTCTCCTGAACGGCGATATCGTCGACGCGCTCTCCTTCATCGTCCACGAGGAAAAGGCCTACGGCCGCGCGAGAAAGATCGCCGAGAAATTAAAGGACAACATCCCGCGCCAGCTCTTTGAGGTTCCGATTCAGGCGGCGATCGGCGGCAAGGTCATCGCCCGCGAGACTGTCAAGGCGATGCGCAAGGACGTCCTCGCCAAGTGCTACGGCGGCGACATCACACGTAAGAAAAAGCTCCTCGAAAAGCAGAAGGAAGGCAAGAAGAAGATGCGCCAGCTCGGAACAGTAGAGGTCTCGCCCGAGGCCTTCATGGCGGTTCTGAAGCTCGACGACGAGTCGTGAGATGAAAATTCTTGACGCCGGGAGAGCTGATCCCGAAAAGCTCATCGGATACGGATTCACGAAATCGGGAGAAGCCTTCACGCTCGAAAAGCCGGTCGAGGGTGGAATGACGCTGAAAGTAAGAGTCGAAAACTCTGTGATCTCGGCCGGAATCTTTGACGGCGGCGAGGAATACACGCTGATCTTCACTGACGCGCCGGGAGAGTTTGTCGGGCGGATACGCGGGATTTTCGAGTCTGAAATGTCAGACCTGACCGCGTTCTGCTTTGAGTGCCGGCTCTTTTCCGGGGGCTTTTCCGGGCGGCAGACGCGGCTTGTCCTTGACTATTCGAAGGAAAGCTTTGACGAGTCGCCAGAATTTCTCTGGAAGGACACGCCCGACTGCGCGATTTTAAGGAACAAATCCTCCGGAAAATGGTACGCGGTATTCATGAGAGTAAAGCTTTCGAAGTTCTTCCCCGGTGCCGAAGGAGACTGCGAGGTCGTGAATCTCCGCGCCGACGCGGCGGCTCTATCGGACGGGAAGTCGGTCTTCCCCGCCTTTCACATGAATAAAAAATCATGGATCAGCGTCCTATGCGACTATGGGACGGACGACGGAAAGCTTCTCGGATTACTTTCGGAAAGCCGCGGAAAATCGGCGAAAAAGGAACGAAGGAAAAGACAATGAATAAAAAATCACTCGGACTATACATTCATATCCCATTCTGTCAGGCAAAATGCGCCTACTGCGACTTCTACTCAATGTCGGGCGCGACTGAGGAAAATATGCAGCGTTATGTCGACGCGCTGCTTTTACAGATGCAGGATTACTCAAAGGCCGCGAAGGTCTACAACGTCGACAGCGTATTCATCGGCGGCGGAACGCCGACCTCGCTCCCGGTGAAGTGTCTCTCTGATGTCATCGAGGGGATCTACCGCTGGTTCGGCGTATCGAAATCGGCCGAGTTCACGCTGGAGGCGAATCCCGCGACGGTCAGCGCGTCAAGTCTCTCGAAATACCGCAGAATGGGCGTCAACCGTCTGAGTCTCGGCCTCCAGAGCGCGAACGACGATGAACTCACAGCCCTGTCGAGAATCCACACGAAGGCCGAGTTCGAGGCGAGCTACTACGCCGCCCGCAAGGCGAAATTCGACAACATCAACGTCGACATAATGTACGGAATCCCGATTCAGACGGCCGAGAGCTTCAATAAGACGCTCGATTACGTCACCTCCCTCTCGCCCGAGCATATCTCGATGTACGGACTGAAGATCGAGGACGGCACGCCCTTCGCGCTCAGACGCGATTCGCTGATTCTCCCCGACGAGGACACCGAGGCCGATATGTATTTCGACGCGATCCGGTATCTTGAGGCGAAGGGCTACCGTCACTACGAGATCTCGAACTTCGCGCGCCCCGGCTTTGAGTGCCGCCACAACTTAAAATACTGGAACTGCGACGAATATCTCGGACTCGGCTGCGCGGCGCACTCGTATTTCTCGAACACACGCTTTTCGTTCAAGCGGAACATGGGACTCTATGTCGACGCGATGGAAGCCGATATCGAGGGCGGCGGAATGCTGACCGACGACGGCACGTCGATAACCCACGAACAGTTCCGCGCGGCCGAGCTTGTCGACGAGATGTACGCCGTGACTCCCGAGGAGCGGATCGGCGAATATATAATGCTGCGGCTGAGACTCGCCGACGGCGTTTCGTCAGCGGCCTTCCAGACGAGATTCGGACTGAATTTCGACGCGATCTACGGGCGGAAGCTCGGCATCTACATCGACAACGGCTTCATGACCTATGACGGCGACCGCTACGCGCTGACCGCGAAGGGAATGTTCGTCAGCAACTACATTCTCTCGAACATCCTCGATTTTGACGAGGACAGCCACATAATCGGCTCGATCTGCGACGGCTCGGACAAGTAAGCTCATCCCGCACAGAGCCGCCCCGCCGCCGAGGCGAAGTCGACGACCTCCCACCACGCGGAGATATAATCGTCGCGGCGATTCTGATAATCGAGATAGTAAGCGTGCTCCCAGACGTCGACGCAGCAGAGCGGCGTTCCCTCGGGGAGATTCTGATTCGCGCTCGACATGACGAAGAGCCGCCCCGAACGATCCTCGCAGAGCCACGCGTAGCCCGAGCCGAAGACTCCGGCCGCCGATTTCGTGAGCTTGTCGCGGAATTTTTCGAAGCTTCCGAAGCTTATGACGATTCTTTTCGCGAGTTCGCCGCGCGGAAGTCCGGTGGATGCCGGCGACATTGAGTCGAAGTAGAGCCGGTGATTAAAGACTCCGCCCGCGTTTCTCGAAAGCGCGAGGCGATCCTCGGGCGGAAGAGTCCGAGGGGTTATGTGAAGGAGTTCCCAGAGCGTGAGCTTTTGCAGCGGCGGATATTCTTCAAGAATCGCGTTGAGCTTGTCGATATAGCTCTGGAGATGTTTGTCATGGTGGAAATGGAGCGTTTCCGCGCTGACGCGCGGTTCGAGAGCCTCATAAGGGTATGGGAGCGGTTCGTTCACGAATGGATAGCGATCGTTCATACTTACCTCCGATGGTTTATTTTTGTATAATCTTACGCTGATCCAAGACAAAATATGAAAGAAGGTTTTATTTATGGAAAAGGAATTCATTGACTCGCTCACGGGGCTTCTCAGCATCCCGAGCGTCGCGGTAGACGGGGACGAGAAATACCCCTTCGGTATTGAATGCGCGAAGGCTCTCGATTATATGCTGAATCTCTGTGAAAGCTTCGGATTCAGGACGAAACGCTGCTCGAATCTCCTCGGGTACGCCGAAATCGGCGAGGGCGACGAGCTTGTCGGAATCCTGGCCCACCTTGACGTCGTTCCGGCCGGAACGGGATGGGACTACCCGGCATTCGGACTGACAGTTGTCGACGACAAGATCTACGGCCGCGGAATCTCGGACGACAAGGGTCCCGCTATGATGTGCGTCTTCGCGATGAAAAAGCTTCTCGACTCGGGAAAGAAGCTCGGCCGCAGAATCCGTATAATCTTCGGACTTACCGAGGAGCGCGGCGAGTGGATCGACATGAACTGGTACAAGGAGCACGAGGAGCTTCCGACCTTCGGAATCACTCCCGACGCGTCCTTCCCGGCGGTTTACGGCGAGAAAGGAATTCTGATCCTGAATCTCTCAATGCCGCTCGAAGGTTCGGGAGTCGACGAAATCTCGGGCGGACAGGCGCACAACATGGTCGCGGATCATTGCAGAGCCGTGATCGGCGGGAAAGTATTCGAGGCCGAGGGAAAGTCGGCGCACGGAAGCCTTCCGCACAAGGGAGTCAACGCGATCTTAAAGCTCATTTCCGAGCTTGACAAGACGAATCCCGGAAAGCTGACGAAGTTCATAACCGAAAAGTTCGGAAACACCTGCGACGGAAGTCTGATCGGCTGCGCGCTTTCGGACGAGCAGAGCGGCGCGCTGACGCTGAACGTCGGCACGATCGGGGTCGAAAACGGCAGAGTCGTCGTCACGATCGACATAAGATATCCCGTGACGCTTAGCGGCGCGGACATCACGGCGATAATCGAAAAGGAATGCGCGCCGTACGGAGTCAGCGTCGGATGCGAGGGCGACAGCAAGCCGATCTATATGGACAAGAACGGAAGTCTCATCACGTCGCTTATGGAGGTTTACCGTTCGGTGACCGGAGATCCGACCGAGGCGTTTGTCATGGGCGGCGGAACGTATGCCAGAGCGATGCCGAATATCGTCGCGTTCGGACCGCTTTTCCCTCAGAGTCCCGAGACCGAGCATCAGAAGAACGAGTATATGTTCATAAAGGACATCGAGACGGCGAGAAGGGTTTACGAACTCGCGCTCGAAAAACTCGCGGCAAAGTGAGATATGACAGCTGCAAAAGGACTGCCGGAAACGGCAGTCCTTTTGTCGGCATCGGTAAATATTCCTCTCATAATCCTTACATAAAAAATCATGTAGAAAATCTTTTTTACATCGGTTTCTTGTATTTCGCGCCAAAACCTGAATTTTGTGATATAATATCCCCAGAATAAATCGGATAAGGAGTCACAACATGAAAACCTTGCAGGAGCGAATGAAGGAACTTCGTGAAAAATATGATCTGGGATACAAAATCGTCGCGGATTACATAAAGACGTCGGAAACATATTATTATATGTACGAAACCGGAAGATATGATTTACCCTCAAGATACATTCCAAGGATTCTGAATCTCTACCTCGTCTCGGCTGACTATCTGTTCGGCCGGACTGACTGCCCCGACGGACTTAACAGATATTCTTCGCGCTTTACCGGAGAACACACGACCGACGAATTTCTGGCGGCCGCTTTCTCGCTTGATGATGAATCAAGAAAGTCGGTCTGGCTTTACGTAAAGTTTCTCCGCGGACAAAATCACGATTGACGAGGCCAAGGCAAAAGGACTGCCGGAAACGGCAGTCCTTTGTTATTCCTGAAACTATCAGTTTTTATATCCTCTCGAAATCCTCGACCCCGTGCTTGCATAACGGGCAGATGAAATCCTCCGGAAGCTCGTCGCCCTCGTAGATGTATCCGCAGACCTTGCAGACCCAGCCGTGCTTCTTTTCGAGGGTTTCGGGCTTCGGCTTGATGTGTTCGAGATAGTATGCGTAGGTCACCGAATTCTCGTCCGAAAGCACCTTCGCCTCGGTCACCTCGGCCACAAAGAGCGTGTGCGTGCCGCAGTCGAGCTTTTCAACGACCTTTCCCGAGATCACCGCGTTCGTGTGCTTTGTGAGATAAGCGATTCCGTTCGCGCTTCTTCCGATGTCGTCGCGGCCGCTTATCTTGTCGCCGTCGCGGCCGGAGGAGAATCCGAAGGCCTTCACAACGTCAAACGGCAGACTTTCGGTCAGAACCGACAGATTGAACTCCCCGGTTTTCGCGACCATATCGTGCGTGAGGTTGGCTTTGTTCACCGAGAAGCTGATCTTCTTCGGCGAGTCGGTCAGAAGTCCCGCGGTGTTGATTATACAGCCGTTGTCCCTGCCGTCCTTTGCCGTGAGGAAGAAGAGTCCGTAGGAGAATTTCCAGAACGCCGCCTGATCGATTCCCGACTCGCTTTCGGAAACCCCGGGCTTTTTGAAGGTCTCCGCGATCGCCTCGACGAGAGAATCAATGTCCGCCAGCTGATCGTCACGGAGCGCGGACTTTATCGAAAGCGTGTCGCCGACAAACGTCATGTCCTTGCAGGCCGAAAGAATCTCACGCATCTGAGAACCCGAAGTCGCCGCCCAAGTGCCGTTCTCGATGATCGAAACATAGCGGTTCTTCAGTCCGTGCGCGGCAATGTCGCGTAAAAGCTCGTCCATCTTTATGAAAATCCCGGCGTTGTAGGTCGACGAAGCGAAGACGAGATGACTGAATCTGAAGGCCGCCGCGACAATCTCGGACGAATGATTCACCGAAACGTCATACATAACCGTCTTTATCCCGCGCTCGCGGAGCTTTGCCGAGATGATCTCGGCCGCGACGGCGGTGTTTCCGTAGACCGAGCCGTAGGCGATCATAACGCCGCTTTCCTCGGGAGTATAGGTCGCCCAGCTGACGTACTTCGCGATATAATCGGAGATCCGGTTTCTCCAGACAAATCCGTGGAGCGGGCAGATATACTTTATGTCGAGTCCCGCGGCCTTTTTCAGCAGAGTCTGAACCTGAGTGCCGTACTTTCCGACGATATTGCAGTAGTAGCGTCTCGCCTCGGAGAGATAATCGCCGAAGAAATCGACCTCGTCGGCGAAGAGCGCGCCGTTCAGCGCGCCGAAGGTTCCGAAGGCGTCGGCCGAGAAGAGAATTCCATCCGTCAGGTCAAAGGTGACCATAACCTCCGGCCAGTGAACCATCGGCGCGTTCACAAAGGTCAGCTTATGGCGTCCGGTTTCAAGTACGTCGCCCTCGTTCACGAGTTTTACCTTCGCGGGAGTCTTTCCGAAGAATTGTCCGATCATCGCGAGAATCTTCTTGTTGCAGACGAGCGTCGCATCGGGATAGCGTCTCATGACCTCGTCAAGCGTCGCCGAGTGGTCTGGTTCCATGTGCTGGATTATCACATAGTCGAGTCCGCGTCCCGAGAGTGCGTGTTCGAGATTTTCCATGAAGAGTCCGCTGACCGACTTGTCAACCGTGTCGCAGAGGACGGTCTTTTCGTCCTTCAAGAGATAGGAATTGTACGAAACTCCGGTCGGGACTTCATAGACTCCTTCAAAGAGCTTAAGACGGCGGTCGTTCGCGCCGACCCAGACGAGATCTTCGGTTACGTTTCTTGTGCAGTACATATTATTTGCTCCTTTTCAGTGTGAAATGATTCTTTGAATATTCGATGAGTCCGTCCGCGCGCATTCTTGAAAGCTCGGAGGACATCGCGCTGCGGTCAACCGCGAGAAAATCCGCGAGTTTCTGACGGTCGAGCGGGATGCTGAATTCGTTCGACTGCGCCTTGGCCGACTCCGAGACGAGATATGACAGCAGCTTTTCGCGCGTCGAACGGCGAGAGAGATGTTCCTCACGCTCGCGCGAGAGCTTTGACTGCTCGGCGAGGAGAAGCGTGAGATTCCGGATCATCCGGAGATGGCATCCGCAGGTGTTCGGACAGGGTTCGAGAAGCTGCTTTATGCCGAGGAAAAGCATTTCGACGTCTCCGTCAGCCGTCGCGGTGAAGTCGAGTTTACCGGGGAGAAAGGCGTTTTCGATTCCGATTATATCGCCGGGACACGCTTTTCCGAATACTTCGCGACCCATAAGCGTCGGGCGGTCGAGCGTCACGTTTCCGGTGAGGATAATCGAGGCGAAGCTCAGGATATCCCCCTCGCGGAGAACCGGCTCGGAATCCTTTACCAGCGACGGCGCGGCCTTCATGCAGCCCATGATCCTCATTATCTCGTCCTCGGTCATCCCGGAGAAGAGCCGGCAGGATGAGAGAACTTCGGTATATTTTTTCATATCTTGCTCCATGTTGTAATTGCAACGTATATGTTGTGTATACAGTATACCACAAATTTCCCGGCTTGTCAAGAGGTTTTACACGATTCATGAAAAATATTCAAGCGATGGCAGAAATGTTCAAAGATATTGTGTATAATGATTATTAGTACTGCTTGAAAGGAAGTCAACCAATGGTATCACAGGAATATTTACACGAATACGCAAAGCTCACCGCCGGAAGCGGAGTAAATGTCACGCCCGGAAAGTATGTCATCATCAACTGCGCACTCTGCGCCGCCGAGTTCGGCCGGATGGTCATGAAGGAGTGCTACGACCGCGGGGCAAAGGACGTCATCCTGCTCTACAACGACGAAAAAGCCGCGCGGATCCGTTATGAGAACGCCGCGCTTGAAATGTTCGAGACCCTTCCCGAGTGGAGAGCCGAGCAGCGGAATTACTACGCGCGCGAGGGCTGCGTCTGCATCCACATAATCGCCGACGATCCCGAGGCCTTCGCGGGTCTTGACAGCAAAAAACTCACCGCCAGCGCGCTCGCCGCCAAGAAGGCTTTCAAACCCTTCTACGACATAATGGACAAGGGCGGGATCAGATGGACGATCGTCGCTTATCCGAGCGTGCCGTGGGCAAAGAAGGTCTTCCCGGGCGAAACCGACTCAAAGGCGATCGACAAGCTCTGGTCGGCGATCTTCAAAACCGTCCGCATCGGCCGCGGCGACACGCTTGAAAAGTGGAAGAAGCATGACCGTGTTCTCAAACGCCGCGCGAAGAAGCTCAATGACATGAACTTCGAGTATCTCCACTACACCAATTCTCTCGGAACCGATTTCAAGGTCGGACTCGCCGAGGGACACATCTGGAAAGGCGGCTCCGAAAAGTGTGCCGAGGGCGTCGATTACTTCCCGAATATGCCGACCGAGGAGGTCTTCACGATGCCCGACTGCCGAAAGGCCGAGGGAAAGGTCTGCTCCGCGCTACCGCTCTCGTATCAGGGCGAGCTTATCGACAAATTCTGGCTTCAGTTCAAGGACGGCAAGGTCGTGGATTACGGCGCGGAAAAGGGACTTCACGCGCTGAAGCGTCTGCTTGAGACCGACGAAGGCTCGAAGAGTCTCGGTGAGGTCGCGCTGATTCCTTACGATTCGCCGATCTCGAATCTCGGCATCCTCTTCTACGAGACGCTGTTTGACGAAAACGCCTCCTGCCACCTGGCTCTGGGCGAATGCTATCCCGACACGATGAAGGACGGCGAAAAGCTCACCGAGGACGAACTCCTCGCGAAGGGCGGCAACCGCAGCGCAAACCATGTCGACTTCATGATCGGCACGGCCGATCTCGATATTGTCGGAATAAAGCACGATGGAACCGAGAAAAAGGTCTTCGAGAAGGGCGAGTTCGTTCTTTGACATAACGAAACAATTTCTGCCCCAATCCGGATGCCCTTAGATATGCGTTGATAGTTCGCAGAAGTCCGTTGGAATATCGAGACGATAAAGAGACTTTCGACTACGCTGAGACGCTTGCGGAGCCGATACAGCGCTTTGCAGATGTACTGGAAAAAGCACAGATACAAGCAAAGGAGATAAAACAATGATTAACATTTTGCTTGAAGGATTTGACATAGATGCGCCTTGGCTCTATGACGAATTGAAAAACTACATACAGCCAAATCATTCTGTTACGGTCGTAGCGTTCTCCTTTAGAGACAACCGTGTAAAATCCTTGTCGGATTGGAATGCTTTGTATAGCAAGGAATGTGGCAAATATCACGACGGGATTGTTGGAGGCTTTGCTACTTATGGCATCCCGGAAGAAAACATTAGCTTTATCAATTATTTCACCGACACAAAGGAATCCGCAGCTCAAAAAATCAAAAGCGCAGACATTGTATATTTCCTTGGTGGGTTGCCGGACAGAATGATGG
>CAKSVM010000067.1 GCA_934503195.1 uncultured Eubacteriales bacterium | reverse complement strand
GCCGTTCCGGCGCGCCGGAACACGCGAAGCGCGGCGTTTGCCGCGCTTCGCGCCCCTCTGGCGATTTGATTTCAGATAATTTAGTGGCGGAGAGTGACGATCACCGCGCTGACGTTTTTTTGCGGATTGCTATTTCTGCGCGCCGCCGCGCAACCGCTTTTACGCTTTTCGAACGTTGGAAACGGTATTATTTATTCCGTATCGCAGATTGGTATTGACTTTTTTACGACTTTGTGCTATAATGATCGTATAATGGCCAGATTCATAACGGCCGCAAGGAGGAATTGTCTATGACGAACGTCACTGTCAGAATCGAAAGCATAGAACTGAAAAACTTCAAGAACGTCGGCTACGGCTGTCTTGATTTCGAAAATCCAAAGAAAGAGTACAAATCGAGCATTCTCGGTCTGTACGGACAGAACGGCTCGGGTAAGACTGCGCTGATTGACGCGCTGGAGCTTCTGCGCCTCGCGCTTTCCGGAAGGCCTGTTCCCGGATATTTCGCTGATTATATCAATATCGACAGCGACTATGCGACGATAAAGTACGGCCTGAGCATTAAGGATCCGAAGGAAAAAAGTGTTTATTCCGTGTTCTACGAGGTCTCGATCCGCCGCGACACCGATGATTTCGGGCAGAACACGGATTTGTCTGTAGGCGGGACAGCCTGCAAGACCACGCTTTTTGACGAAACGCTTTCATACGCCTATGACGGTCCCGGAAAGAAGATCCGTCTCTCCGCTTTATTTGACACGAAATCCACCGACGCCGCTTTTCTTCCCAGAGCGAAATACAATGAGATAATCGGAAAAGACCGTGAGGCCGCGACCGATCTTCTCGTCGCGAAGCGGCTTGCGCACGCTACCTCACGGTCATTTCTCTTTTCAAGGGAGTTTCTGAACAGGCTGAACCACAGCTGCGAGGAGCCGCGTTATCTTTACCTTGTGAACAGCCTTGTGAATTTCGGAAACTATGAGTTCTTCGTCATCACCACACGCAACGCCGGACTCATAAACATGGACGCGCTTCCGCTCGCCTTCAGCTATTCCGGGGAAAAGAAGTTTCCAAACCGAAGCGTCCTTGTGCAGCTCGATGAACCCTCGGTGATTCCGGAGGACGCGCTCCCGGTTGTAAAGAATGTCACGGGCAATATGAATGTGGTTTTGCGGCAGCTCGTTCCGGGGCTTACAATAAGCGTAAAGGAACTTGGAACCCAGCTCATGCCGGATGGCACGCCCGGCTCAAGGATTCAGCTTGTCTCAAACAAGAACAGCAAGGAGATTCCGCTGAAATATGAGTCGGACGGAATCAAGAAGCTTATTTCGGTTTTGCAGCTGCTTATTGTGATCTACAACAAGCCTTCGATCACGGTCGCCGTCGACGAGCTTGACGCTGGGATCTTTGAGTATCTGCTCGGTGAGATTCTCAGGATAATTTCCGAAAAAGGCAGGGGGCAGCTGATTTTCACCTCGCACAATCTGCGTCCGCTTGAGACGCTTGACAAGGGATTCATCGCCTTCACGACGACAAATCCGATGAACCGCTATATCCGTCTGAGTAATGTTAAGACGACGAACAATCTCCGCGACTTCTACTATCGTGACATCGTACTCGGCGAGCAGAGCGAATCGGTCTGTGAACCGACGAACAACAGCGAGATTTCGCTGGCGTTCAGAGAGGCGGGGACGCGGGATGCCACGTAGAAAGATCGTTTTCGTAATCGTCGAGGGCGCGTCGGATGAAGACGCGATCGGAACTCTCCTGAACCGGATCTACAGTGACAACACGGTATATGTTTATGTCGTGCATGGAGATATCACGTCAAAGCTCAGTGTAAGCTCTGGCAATGTTGTAAAGGCGGTCGGGAATCTCATAAAGAAGTTCGCCGGAAGCACTTTTAAGCCGTCGGATTTTGAGCGCGTGATTCACATCACGGATACGGACGGCGTGTATATTCCGGATGACGCCGTGACTTTTTACGAGTCGGCGAGAAGCCCGGTTTATTCGCCGACCGGGATCCGCACGAGAAGCAAGGACGGAATCGAAAAGCGCAACAGCCGCAAGCGCGAGAATCTTGACCGCCTCGCAGAGACCCCGGAAATCTGGAAGATTCCGTATCAGATCTACTATATGTCCTGCAATCTCGATCACGCGCTCTATGGCAAGCTTAACAGCTCCGACACGGAAAAGGAGGACGATTCGATACGCTTCGCGGAGCGGTACAAAAATGACGTTCCGGCGTTCATTAAGTTCATCTCAGAGTCGGAATTTTCGGTGATGGGCGGCTATCCGGAGTCTTGGGAGTTTATCCGCGAGGAGCTTCACTCATTGGAGCGGCACACGAATCTCGGACTTTGCTTTGGCTGATGTATGCCGCTCGCTGACTCTGTGTTTCTTCGGACGAAAAAACGTTTAGTTTTCCCCGATCCACGCCTCGCTGAATTTTTCCATCTCGGCGTTCATGCTGTCCATGAGTCCGGCGATTGACGAGGAATACGCGGCGTCCTTGAAGATCGCGTAGCCGATCTTCTCGACCGAGCCGCCGAACTCCATGAAGGAGTTGAAATCGAGGTAGATCGAGTCGATTATCGTGTCGAGCATTATCGCGTCGTTTTCGTTCCGCGCGCCCTTGACCTTGAGTGCCATGTCATACGCCGCCGGGCGGAGCGTTTCGCGGGACATATACGCCATCGCTTCCATTATGAAGCCCGCGCGCTCGGTATCGGCCGTTGTCGGGACGCAGACAAAGGCGTTGCACCATGTGTTGACGAGACTGCGGTAGTTTTCCTGATTCTCGTCGTATTTCGGAAGCGGGAGCATGATGTAATTCGACTTCATATCGCGGTAGCGGGTGTAGCCAGAGCTTGCGTAGTGCATCAGGAAGACGACGCGGTCGTCCTTGAAGGCGGTGTGAAGCGCGTTCGAGTCCTTTCTGGGGGCTTTTGACAGCACCTTGGCCAGCTTATCCACGGCGTTTACCGCTTTTTCGCTGTTCAGCTCGGAATATAGTTTTCCGTCATTGTCGATCGAACTCAGGTTGATTCCGGCCGCGACCATGAAGCAGGCGGCGGTGAGGCTGTTGTTCTCGTTGAGAATTCCGAAGAAATCGTCGTCCGCGTAGAACGAATTATCATAGTTGAGGTCGCGGTCAAGCTCTCCGGCGAGTCGGTTGAGCATATCAAGAGTCCATGTGCCGTTTTCGACCGCCTTATAGATTTCGTCCTTTGAAATTTTATATTGGTCGAGCAGGGTTTCGTTGGCGTAGTAGCAGGCGGGCGCGCGGTAGGAGATCGGCGAGATGTCTCCGGTCGTATAGTACATTTTTCCGCCGATCCGGCAGTTTTCATAGACGAGCGGACTCCACCAGTTTTCGTCGAGCGAGAGATGCTCCATCTTGCAGAGATCGGCGAGTATGCCCTCGGTCGCGAGCGGGCCGATGCTCTCGGGGATGACCGAGAAGAAGAGATCGTATTCATTGTCGCCCGACATGACCGAATTCCGTAGAAGCTGCGCGCGCGCCGCCGGGCTTTCTCCGGTGAAGTATTCGAATTCGATATTGTATTTGTCGGTGAGTGCCTGATTGCGTTTGGCTACCGCGTCGTTGACGATATCGCCCTCAAGCGTCTCGTCGGGGTGATTCACGTTGATGTTTCCGGCGTCGTCGAGGATGCTGAAGACTTCGCCGTCAAAGCTCCGGTTGCCAAGCTCGGAGAGTCGGTCTCCGGCGGCGATTGTCGTTTCCTCGGCACTTTCGGGTCCGGTTGTGTCAGGTGTGTCTCCGGTGCCGCCGCAGGACGATAATGTCAGCAGGGCAAGAAGCAGCGCGGTGGTTGAAGTTACTCTGTGCGATATCATGGCTTTGTCCCTCTCTTATAAAATTTTGTTTTTTGTATGTCAATATCCGAACGCGCCGTTTTCGTCGTTCAGATACAGCGCGTCATAAAGCACCAGATCCTGATCGTTTGACCACGGGTCGAAGAATTCGCCGCGCTTTCCGTCAAGACGGTATGGGTATACGCAGGCCGCCGATCCGCGTCCGTCGTCGCCGATGAGGCACATACAGTTGCGGATGCACTCCTCGGCTTTCTCAAACCAGAGCTTTTCCCCGGTCAGCTTTCCGTAGGCGATATATGAGCGCGCGGTAAGGCAGCTCAGATGATGCGGAAGCGTGTCGCCGAAGGTTTTATTCTTGCCGAACCAGTAGTCGTCCCAGTAGCGGATCGCGATTTCGTTCAGATGGAAGCTCGGCTGGCTTCCCGAGAAGCGGGTCAGGCACTCCATATGCTTTTTCGCCTCGGCTTTATAATATTCCTTGTCATCGCAGAGGAGTCCCATCTCGGAGATATGCGTCACGGCGGGGGTGACGATCGTCTGCTCATAGTTTACCTCGTGCTTGGGGTATGACGTGCCGAGTCCGATTATGTTGTCGACGTGAGTGTGGAAAAGCTCCATGATTTTCTCGCCGTCGGCGTCTCTGCCGGCCATTCTGAACGCCTTCATGACCTTTCCGATCGCGAGTCCGTTCGCGTAGCACTTCTTGCCGCCGATGCCGTAATAGTTCTCGGCGAGCTTCAGAATATGCGAGAGATAGCTCTCGTCGCGCGTCACGAAATAGATCTCGGCGAAGAGAAGCATGACTCCGGGCGCGTTGTAGAGTCTTAACTGATCGCGGTTCTTGCCGATCGTGTTGAAGACCTCTCCGGTTTTCTCGTCGTAGAATTCGCGGAAGACGAATTTTATGAAGCGGTCGATCGCCGCGCGCACCTCGGCGTCGTCGTGAATCTGGAGGTACTTGAGAAGCAGGAAGGGAATGTTCAGACGCTCGCGGCAGGCGTTGTGATCGGGATTCCAGTAGTCGAAGTACATACTGTCATATTCGTTGTCATAGACGAGGAAGGCTCCGTAGAGCGGGCTTTCGGGGTCAAGGCACTGCTGATTGCGGACGATGAAGCGCACGCGCTTTTCGAGCAGCTCGGCGAACGGGATCTTCACCATGACGTCCGCCCACGTGGTGTTCTCGCCCGATTTCACGACAAAGCGGTATTCTCCGGGAGAATCCGGCGTGTATCTGACCTTATAGATTCTACCGTCGGCTTCGACTGTGAGCTTTTCGCCGCGGCAGAAGACCTCGGGCGCGGTTTCGCAGCTTATGTCGAGTTCGACGCTCTCGCCCATGAAGACGGTGTAGTGCGTTGCCCTCACGTCGATGAAACGCTTATATTCCGAGAGCTTTCCGAAAAAGTCCGCGTTTCCCGAGTGGCGGAAGACCTCCCAGCTGAGAGTATAGCTCTCGCCGCTTCTCAGGAAGAAGCTCGTCGGGCAGAGGATGAAGACTCCGCGGTTATTGCTTTTGCAGCCGTCCTGACAGTAGCAGTCGATCGAGCCTTCGGTGAAGAAGACGCCGAGATTAAGCTCCGACGCGCCCATTTTAAGGGCGTTTATCCACGCCGTGTCGTGACCGCACCAGATATGCGTGTCGCAGTGGCGCACCATGCACTCGTCGGCGTTCGTGTAGCGGTCGTTAAACGGAAATTCTATTCCGAAATTGTCGCGGTTCACGCAGATTACCGTGGGTGAGACATTCGTTATGACGCATTTTTCGGTGAAATTTCCGTTTTTTCCGAATCCGCGCTCAAAGCGGACGGACAGTCTGCCGTCACTGTAGACGCTTTCGGAGCTTTTCTGATCTGAGACGCAGGAAACAAGCTTCAAGTCCTTTCTGTGTATCCGTCCCCAGAGTCCGTCGTCCGCGCACCAGTTCATCGCGTGTTCGTCGTCTGGAAGGGTGATCGACCTTATACAGCCGGAGGCTTCGTTGATCTCTATACTGAATGAATCATTTCTCATCGGTTTTGTTCTCCTGTTCGATATCGGTTATTCTCATGAATTTTCGCTTGTAATCTGACGGGGACAGACCCTCGATCTGCTTGAAGACCCGGCTGAAATAGTGGATATTCTCAAATCCGAGTTCGGACGCGATGTTTCCGATCGCCATGTCCGACGAGCGGAGCTTTGCCTTGGCGGACTGGATTCTGACGATATTCCGGTATCTGAATATCGTACAGCCCATGACCTTATGGAACACCCGGTTCGCGTGATTGAAGGTGATGAAGAATTCCCTTTCGATCATCTCGCCCGTGATCGGTTCCGCGCAGTGAATTTCGATGTATTCCGCGATTTTGCGCGCGGTGTCATAGGCCTTTTCTGGCTTTTTCTCGAAACGCGTACTCTCTGTGCAGCTTGATTCGAGACTTATAAAGACAGACGCGACGGCGGTCGAGAGTTCCAGACGCTTTTTCGGCTCTTTGTGGCTGGCGTTGAGGATGTTGTTCTGGAGCGCGGCGGTGATCTCCGAAAAGAGATTCTGATCGCCTACGCGGCTCGCCTGACGGACGAGAACTTCGAGAAAATCGTAGCAGCGCGGGCTGAAGGCGTCGGTGCGCATACAGAGTTCGCGCTTTTTGCGGTTTCTCTCGGAATACTCATCCTCGGAAAGCTCGAACGCGCGGATCCGCTCCGAGCGGAAATGTACGTAATAATATTCGCAGAAGCCGCATTCCGACGGCGTCTGAAAGTCGCCGACGTCGAAGAGATAGATATCTCCCGGCACAAGGTCGACGTTTTTTTCGTTCACGCGAAGGTGAAGGCAACCGTTTGTGACGACGTAAAGCACATATTCGTCGAGCTTACGTGTGCGGTGAGAATTCGGCGGGATCAGGGTTTCCCGCCCCAAGAGTACGACGCGGAGCAGTTCGTTCAGATCAATTTGAAAGCATTTCATGATTTTTGTGGTTTATTTGTGGAGTATAAATGATTTTGTGATGCGGATGTCAGCTGTTCATCGTTAATATTATATCATTAAATTCCGGAATTGTAAATACACTTTTCCGGGAAGATTTATACAATATCGGCTTTTTTATATTTTGTCGGTGTGCGGCGCGAGCTTTGAGTTCTGTCTATTGTAACACAACAGGCGATCTTCTGTGAATTTTTTTCCGACTATTGACAAATGTCCCCAAATGATGGTATAATAATATATATATCGATTTTTTTCGGCAAGAAGGATCAATTCACAGTGAACAGAAGAAAAATGATTATCGCGGCGGTTCTGCTGTCGCTCATATTCGCGTTTGTCCTCACGCCCGGGGTCAGCGCGGAATACGTCAGACACACGGGCGGAAGGGATTCGGACATCGTTCTCCTCCTCGACTGCACCGACGCGGTTTCGGACGTGGCGGAAAATCTCACCGACGCGGCCAGACTCTTTGTCGGGCTTCTCCCCGAGAACTCGACACGCGTTTCGGTCGTCGCCTTCGGAAACACGTGGGACGCGGCGTACAGCTTCACTTCCGACGCGCTTTCAGGCATGAACGACGTGATGGGTGAGTACGCGCGGACGAGAGTCTGCCTCGGAGTCGACATGACGCCGACCGATTCGGCCGAGGGACGCGAAAGGATCATGGACGCGATCTCGCACCGCCTTTCGGAGGGACGTTACACGCACACGAACGCCTATGTCGGCGGCGGACTCATGGCCGCGCTCGACATGATCTCGGAATACGGTTCGGACGACGCCTCGATTGTCCTTGTCACGACCGGACGGCTTTCGGGCTTTGATTCGACCGACGGCGTTGAGTGGAAGCGGACGAACTCAGAACTTTGCGCCGACGCGGCCGCTTTCGCCGCCGAAAACGGGATCAGGATCTTCCCGGTCGAGCTCAACACCGACTCGAAAAACTCCTCGGGAAGCGCGGCGAGATCACTGCTTACCGGACTCGCGAAGGACACGGGCGGCGCGTCGTACGTGGTCTCCGAAAACTCCTTCGGAGCCTTCGCGGACAGCTTCGCGTCGGTGCTTTCCGACATTACCGGGGCGAAGGTTTCGGACGGAAAAAGCGCGGCTCTTTCGGAGCTTTCGACCGAGGTTTCGCTTGTCGTCAAGGGTAAGGCTGACAGCGTGAAGGCCGGTGGGATGGCATATTCGTCCGGAAAGGACGACGATTCCGCGAGATTCGTTTCGGAGGGCGGATACACGCTCGTGAAGCTCTTCGCGCCGTTTGCCGGGCAGAGCGTTGACTTTGATTTTTCGGGCGGGGATTCCTTCACGGTCGTTACCGATAAGCCGGACGTCGTGCTGGAGCTCGATCACGGGTCGCCGGCGACGCGGAACACGATGATTCCGGCGTCGGTTTATCTCGCCTGCCCGAAGACTCTTTCGCCGCTCATCGCGCCGGAATTCTACAAAGACGCGAAGCTCTCGTTCAAAATGAACGGAAGCACGCTTCAGGTCTCGAAATCCGACGACAAATTCCGGTCGGATATCACTTTAGGACGCGCGGGCGAGTATTCGCTCTCGGCTGAGCTTGACGGTTTCGGAAGGGTCGGGACTGTGGTTGAGGCCGTGAATTACGGTCTTGAGCTTTCGACCGGGGAGCGCGGATATCTCACGCGCGGCGAGACGATAACGCTTTACACTTATTTCACCGGAGCCGACGGGCGGATCACCGATCCGGATCTGTATCTCGAAAACGAGGCGTTTTTAACGGTTTCGAGGGACGGCGCGGTGATTTCGTCCGCGATCCCGATGAAGGCCGGGGAGGGGTATTTTACCGATCTCGACATTGAGGAAACCGGGAATTACTCGTTCTTTGTGACGGTTAAGGCGGCCTGCCTTGACGGCGACCCGGAGTCGCTTGAAATCAGCCGTGATTCAGAGTCGCGCGACTATACGCTTGACGCGAAGTGGAGCGCGAACGGGCTTGAAATGGTCTCGACCTTGCAGAAAAGCTCGGTCGTGAAGGTTTCGGCGTCACTGCTCGATTCCGACAAAAATAAGCTCACGCGCGGAAAATATCTCGCGGACGGCGGCGCGGCGCTTAAAGTCGAGGCCGACGGGAAGCTCATCGACACGATCCCGGCGAAGTTCACCGGAGACGCGCTCGAGGCTGAGTGGCGGATTTCGAAATCTGGCGAGATAAAGCTCACCTTCGCGCTCGGCGACGGCTCGGAGTCGTCGGTGAGCTTCAGGGCGGTGAATCACGATCCGGTTCTGGTGCGCGACAAGCTCGAAATCACGACCGAGGTCGGAAAGGTCGAGCGGATAAAGATAAGCGACTACGTCTCGGACGAGGACGGCGATATTTTCAAGGTCACGTCGACCGGAGACAGGGTCGACTGGTCGGTTGACGGCGACGAGCTTGTGATCGACGCAGGCGGTCATTCGGCCGACGCGAAGCTTGAGTTCACGTTTGACGACGGCGACGTGATGATCAAGCTCCCGGCGAGAATCAGAATCACGAACAAAAAACCCGAAAAGACGGCGGACATCGAGCTTCCGCACTTCGTTCTGAAGGCTCCGGGGTTCATGTTCTTCGTCGATTATCCCGACGAGGAGATCCGCTTTGAGCTTGACGATTATTTCGCCGATCCCGAGGGGCTTCCGCTCGTCTACACGCTTGAGTCGCCGACCTTTGACGCGAGACTTGACGGGAACACGCTGATTGTGAATCCCGCCTCGCCTCAGAGCGAGAAACTCCGTATCACGGCCACTGACAGCTCGGACGAGTCGGTTTCGGTCGAGCTCCGCTTCAATGTCGACGAGTGGTGGACGCTGAACTTAAAGCGTTTTCTGATCGTCTGCGGCGTGATTCTGGCGGTGCTGGTGCTGATCACGATCATCATCCGCCGCGAGAGCAACATCGGATATCTGCGCGTCGTCTCGGCGAACCGCGGCGGCGAGCTTGAAATCAACGAAAAGCTCAACAAGCGCAGAATCAGACTCTGGTCGCTCGGAATCGCGAATTTCGTCCGGAACCGCGTGCGCGGAGTCGATGACGTCTTCGTGGCCGGGCGCGAGAGCGGAAGAATCAAGGGTCATCTGATCTTCGGCCGGAAGGTGACGCTCGTCGGCTGCTCGGCCGACGGATACGAGAAGAACGGCGAGGTCGTCGAGAAGAAATTCCCGAAGAAATTCGTCCTTCGCCCGGGCGAGAGCGTAACCCTCGTCTGGGACGATCTCAGGGTAACGATTACGAACCGAAATTAAACAGGTCTGCTGTGAGGATATGGAAAAGAAACAAATTTTACACGATTACATCTGCCTTCGGTGCGGAAGGCGGGTCGTGCCGGAGGGCGCGGCCGGGGACGACACCGCGCCGATTCTCTACGATCTCTCCGAGCCGCTGGGGCTCGACGAGGACGGAAAGCGCGACATTCCGGCGTATTTCACGCTTTCCGAGCTTAAGAATCTCGTTTCCGACCCCGAAAGCGACGGGAGCGCGTTCCAGAAGCTTTCGCTCGGATTCTCCGATCTTGTCGGCGCGGTCTCGGAAAGGCTTTCGGACCCGAAAATAAAGGAGCTGACGCCCGAACTCTTCGGCGCGTACTTACAAAGCCGCGCGGAATCGGGAGCTATCCCCGACGAGGAGCGGATCGAGGGGCTTATAAACCGCTGTATGTTCGCGTCGGGCGAGCTTGTCGGCGATCTTTCGAGCGGCCGGATCGACGTTTTTTGCGCGAAGATGGCAAATCTTTTCTTCGACGAGAATTATTCCCCGAAGAAATCCGAGTTCCGGATCAAGGTTAATCTCGCGTCGCTCGGAAAGGCCGGGACGACGCTCGGCTACAGCTACAAGCTCGGCGAGGGCGAGGAGCAGTTCCCGCAGATTCCGGTGATCTGCGGCGAGCCGGGATGCTACAAGAACCGCCGACGCGACACCGGCGCGCCGGTTCCCGCGATGGCGTGGCAGAACGAACACATCGCGATCGGCTTCATCGGCGCGGCCGGATCGGGCAAAACCTGTCTGATCACGGCGATTCTCTCGAAGCTTCTCGAAACCTCGAAGCTTGTCGACGGCGACAAGTACGGCGAGGTTCACACCTGCCTTTCGGCTTACGAATCGAATCACGAGCTTCCGAAAACCGAGCTTGAAGGGCGGAACAGCTTCAACGCGACGGTCGTCTGCGGCGACAAGCTGATCACTCTCGTCGACATCTCAGGCGAGTGCTTCGATCTTTCGACCGGAAAATTCTACAAAAATGTAGCGAGCAATCACTTCCGGATGATCCGGATCTGCCGCTGCTACGTACTCTGCCTCGACCCGAAGAATCTCATTTACAGCGGCAAGGGACTGGCGGCGCAGGCGGTCTGCGACTTCATCGATTATCTGCGCTCGGGTTCGATGGGCTACGCGGCACCGGTGCTTTTGACGATGACGAAATGCGACTGCGACGCGCCGGACTTTGAGTGCTACGACCTCGACTCGATCGAGAGCGAGGACGAGGCCGAGGCGAGATTCGAGCTCTTCCTCGAACGCAGCGACAAGCTCGTCGCGAAGAATTATCCGTCGTTCTACACGAATGTCCGCGAGCGCGCCTACACCGCGGCGGCCGTGACGTCGGCCTACGGATGCGTTCCGATGCCCGACGAGCGCGATATGGGGGGGCTTACGAAGCTCCGCGAGACCTACAAGAGCCTTTCGATCTATCTGACAGAGGACGGCCGCTATTACGTCAGCCCCGACGAGTACCGGAAGGATTTTCTCGTCCCGAAGAATGTCGCGTGGCAGTATTACGTCGTGAAAAAGACCGACGAGGGGCGGAAATACATCTTCGATCCGGGCAAGGAGGACGCCGCGCTCGGACTTCGAAAGCTGTCGGATCTGAAGCTGATTCCGAACGATCCGACGCGGGTCAACAAGGCGAGCGGAAGGATTTTCGAGAGCGAGGATTTCGCGTCCGTGCCGAGTCCGCGGAACATCGGCGTGATTCTCGAGTGGCTGCTTCGCGTCTGCGGCGCGAGACGGATTCTTTACACCGAGTTCGACGAGGGCAGCGGAGTCAGCCGGATCGAGGAGTACAAGCTGAAGGCGGGCGACCGCTTTTCGCGCGACGATCCGAAGACCTCAAAGCCGAAGCTGGCGGCGGCGGCGTCCGCGCTCTTCAACAACCCTACTGAGCTTGACCGCTGGGCCGACGAATATTCGAAGAACAGCGGTTCTCGGCTCTTAATGGGCGTTTTCAAGAAAATCGGATTCGAGGCCGGGGTCGACCGGATGCTTGGCACGGTCAAGCGGAAAGGACAGTCATGAAAAGATCGGAATTTTGCTGCATAATCGGCCGCGACAGCGCGGACAACGAACAGCGCGAGCTGTCAGCCGGGACGAGCGGATTCTTCTCGGAAAGGCTTCACACGCTGAACTACACGAATTTTCTGCTGAAAATCCGCGAGAATTTCCTCATAATCGAGCGCGGCGAGAGCTACGGCGAGCATACGCGGACGCCGAAAAGCTTCTTCTACTGCCCGCTGACCGTTTCGGACGGGAGATCTGACGCGGCGGCGGTCTTCGGCGAGTGCGGACTTTACGGCGAGGGACGCGAATTCCGGTTTTCGCAGATTTTTTTCGAGGATTACAGGGAAATTTCGCCGCGCGGGCTGCTTTGTCGGCTCTTCACGACCGGATTTCTTGACGGCGGCGCGATAACGTCGCTCTTTGACCGCGACAAGAAGAAGTCCGAGCCTGAGCTTGGCGGGGAATATGACGAGAATTTCGTCCCGGCGGCAAACGGGTCGCTGCGGAATCTCGCGGCGGCGGCGTCCGAGCGGCTCTGCGACGGGAAGACTGTGGTCGTAAAGGTCACAAGACAAGCTGATTTCAACGCGGCGGCGAAGGAGATTCTGACTCAGATAATGTCGCTTCTGCCCGGTGAGTTCAGGAAGCAGATCGGGTTTGTGACCTATCTTCAGCGGGATCAGATTGTGCGTTTTAAGTCACAATCGAACAACGTGCGGCTGATAATCGTTGACAGCGACGTCGAGCTTTCGGGGCTTGATTCCGAGCCGTTCGCGGTGCTCGAGATGGGGAAGGAATACGCGGTTTCCGAGCTTTACGATCACTGGAGCCGGATGGATTTTTCCGAGCGAGAGCTTCAGACCGAGCGTTTTTCGATGACGAAGCGGCAGATTCAGGCGCGAAAGCTCATTTCCGAACTTTCGCGGATACACATCGAGAGCGGGATAATCCCCGAGCCGCGCGAGGACGCGGCGGACACGGGGGAAAACCACGAGTTGGCGGAAAAATTTGCAACACACGTTGCGAAATCTGATAAAAACTCCAGTAACGCGGATGATCACGCGGAAAGTCAGTCGGAAAACGCGAAGATACCTGAGAAGATTTCCGAGCGGATCGGCTGGTTTCTGGGGCAGAAAGAGGTCAGATTCCTGATGATTGTCACCGGAATCGTCGCGCTTCTTGTCGGATGCGTCATCGGAAAGGTTATCTGAGAAAATATCAGCGGATTCTGTTACATATGTTGCAGAATCCGCTTTTATTCCGCGACATATGTTGCACAAATCACGTATATCACAACTTATGTTGCGTAATAGTATATAATCACGAAAAAATCAGGCGTTGCGCCTGATTTTTTATTTATAAAGCCGACACATCATGACGCGTTCTGGCGTGCGGGAGCGGCGCGACATATGATATAATGTTTATATCGGAAGGGAGGTGTTTATCTTGAAGACGATGAATGGAATCGATGTCTCGACGCTTCAGGGGAAGATCGACTGGAGCGGCATTTCTGTGGATTTCGCGATGGTGAAGGCGAGTCAGGGGCGCGGCGAGACAAAGGCGACCGGGGGATTGCGCTTTTTCACCGACAGCCGCTTTGCGGAGAATGTTCAGAACGCGTCGCGGCGCGGGATTCCGGTCGGGTGCTACCATTATTTCACGGCGCGGGATGTCGACGAGTCGCTTTACGAGGCCGAGAGATTCTGCCGGGTGATCGAGCCGTTACGGAAAAAGCTGAAGCTCTGGGCGGCGGTGGACGTTGAGAGTCCGGGATGGCTTTCGGGACTCGGGCGCGCTGAACTCGGAAAGGCCGTCGGGGCGTTCACGGAGTATGTGCGCGGCGCGGGATTTGAACCGATGATCTACACGAATCCGGATTTTGTGAAGAATCGCTTTGACGAGCTTCCGGACGCCGATATCTGGCTGGCTCACTGGGGCGTTCCGAAGCCGATGACGCTTCCGCGCGTGAAAATCTGGCAGTACGGGATCGGAAATGTCGACGGAATCGGGAGCTGCGACGTCAATATCGGTTACTTCGGCGCGGAGGTATTCTACAAGGTCGGCGGAAGCTACGTGATAAAGCCGGGCGACGTCTATTCGAACGGGAAATCAATACCGAAGCGGCTTATCGGAAAGAGCTTCACGATAAAGCGTGTGGCCGAAAACCGACTTCTGCTCGGCGAGATTAACAGCTGGGTGAAAATTTGACAACTGGTGTTGCAGAATATCGGGACAACGCAACTTATGTTGCGGAATCAGACGTCATTATACAACAAATGTTGCGTATTGGCGAAATTTGAAAAGGAGGTAATACAATGAACATCAACTGGAAGCAGAAACTATCGTCAAGGAAGTTCTGGGCGGCGGCCGCGGGATTTGTTTCCGCGCTTCTCGTCGCGTTCAGGGCGAGCGAAAGCACGATCGCGCAGGTCAGCGCGATCATCACGGCGGGCGGCGTACTTGTCGCTTACATCTTAGGCGAGTCGATGGTCGACGCGAACCGCGAAAATTCCACGAAGGACGATCAGGAAAAGGTCGGCGACGGGAAGAAATCCGAGTGAAATGTCGTCTGATCTGCTGATCGGCAGGAATACGCAACGAGTGTTGCAAAATTAAAAAATAATGCGACATATGTTGCAAAATCCCGTCCGAAAATACTTCCGGACGGGATTTTCTTATTTCAGAGCGACTAAAATTATGCCGACAAGTCCGAACGCGAGTCCGATGAGCTGCCGTTTTGACACCTTTTCGCCGCCAAAGATTCTCGCGGCGAGTGTCGAAAAGATCACAGTTCCGCCGTTGACCGCGGGGAAGAAGATTATCGCCGGGATGATTCCGGTCAGCGTCAGGTTGATGATATTCGAAGCACCGAAGCAGAATCCGCAGATGAGCGCGGGGGCGAGGGCCTCATGCTTTATCGCGGAGAAGTTTTCACGGAGCGACGCGGCGTTTTTCGCGCCGGCAAAGGCAAGAGCGAGCGAAAGGAGGATTGAGGTTCCCATCGCGACGAGCAGAAATCCGCCGAGTTCGTTCTTTACGTCCGAGCTTTGATGGAGCTTCTGGATGAGTCCGACCATGCCGGACGAGAGCGTGGCGAGGAGTGCCCAGATCATCCAGCACGAGTCGGACGACAATTTGTTCGTATCAGGAACAGGCTTTGATAGGTCACATTTCGAATCGCGCTTTTTAGCGTCCGAGCTTCCGAGCTTACAGAGCGCGAGCGCGGGGAGAAGGAGAATTATTCCGATAATCCCGGCGGGCGAGATTTTTTCCTTCCATATTAAAAGCCCGGCGAAAGTCGGTATTAAGAAGCCGCAGGAGTAGAAAAAAGTGACCGACGAGACGCGTCCGTCCGCCATCGCCCGCATATAGCAGAGCTGCGACGAGGTGGTGAAAAAGGCGTAGAAAAGCGACATCACGAGCGTTTTTCCCGACATATCCGCGCCGCGGAGAATCGCGTAGGCGATCATCAGGAGGAAGGCGGCGAGCGAGATCGCGGCGTTCACGAGTCCGAACGAGTCGGTTTTATCGGTGAATTTTCCAAGCCGCTTCGAAAGCATCGAGCGCGCCGACGCTGCCGCGACCGAAACAAAGAGAAAAATATATTCCACAAAATGCCTCACAAAAAAGTTGATATGCTATTATACCACACTTTCCGGAAAATTCATATAGACACGATCGACTTTTATATGGACAAATTCGACTTTTACAAAAAAATCAGATTTTTTTCGCGAAACCTCTTGACAAATCGCGGAAGAAGTGGTATAATAATGCCAACCAAGAAGGTAGGTTAAGTAGGAATTAGCCGCCCGAGTAAAAAAGGAGAAAATAATATGAAAATCTACAAGAATGTAACCGAGCTCATCGGCAATACGCCACTCGTCGAACTCACGAATTACGAAAAGAAGAACGATCTCAAGGCCACGATTCTGGCGAAGCTTGAATACTTCAACCCGGCGGGAAGCGTTAAGGATCGTATCGCGAAGGCGATGATTGAGGACGCTGAGGCGCGCGGGGTTCTGAAGCCGGGCGCGACGATCATCGAGCCGACGTCGGGCAACACGGGAATCGGTCTCGCATCGATCGCGGCGGCGAAGGGCTACAGACTCATTCTGACGATGCCCGAGACGATGAGCGTCGAGCGTCGTAATCTTCTGAAGGCGTACGGCGCGGAGCTTGTGCTGACCGAGGGATCGAAGGGCATGAAGGGCGCGATCGCGAAGGCCGAGGAGCTCGCTAAGGAAACGGCCGGAAGCTTTATTCCGGGTCAGTTTGTGAACCCGGCCAACCCGAAGGCGCACTTTGAGACGACCGGACCCGAGATCTGGAACGACACCGACGGCAAGGTTGACATTTTCGTCGCGGGCATCGGCACCGGCGGAACGGTCAGCGGCATCGGCGGGTTCCTGAAGTCGAAGAATCCGGCGATCAAGGTTGTCGGACTCGAACCGGCGGGTTCGCCCTTCCTGACTAAAGGAATCACCGGACCGCACAAGCTTCAGGGCATCGGCGCGGGATTCAAGCCCGACACGCTGAATTCCGACATTCTCGACGAGATTCTGACGATCGAGAACGAGGATGCGTTCGCGGCCGGAAGAGCTATCGCGCGCTCCGAAGGCTTCCTCGTCGGCATCACCTCCGGCGCGGCAGTTCACGCGGCCACCATCCTCGCTAAACGCCCCGAAAACGCTGGCAAGACCATCGTCGCCCTCCTCCCCGACACCGGCGACCGCTACCTCTCCACACCTCTCTTTAGCGAATAAGTTACTGGGGGGCGGAAACCACTTTTCG
>CAKSVM010000066.1 GCA_934503195.1 uncultured Eubacteriales bacterium | reverse complement strand
AGATTGTATAGCGCGGCGATCGTGAACTGATTCGTCAGCTCGGTTCCGAGATCGTCGACAATAAGCAGATCGCACTCAAAGAGCCGGTTCACCTGTTCCGACGCCGTTTCCGAACGGCCGAAGCGATCCTTTTCAAGCTCGCGCATGATGTTCTGGAAGGTGTCGTATACGACGTCAAATCCGCGCTCAATGACCACCTTCGCTATCGACGTTGAAAGATGAGTCTTCCCGAGTCCGGTCGAACCCATGAAGAGGAGATTATGTCCGTTCTGCGGCTCGAATTCCGCCGCGAATTTTTTGCTGTCAGCGACTGTGATCTTAATGCTGTTATACTGTGCCTCGGACTGGCGGCATTTGTTCATATCAAAGGTCTCGAAGCTCTGGGTCTTTATGAGACTCCCGAGTCCCGAGCTTTCATAGCCCGCCATTATAAGCCGCTGCCTCAGGCAGTCGCACATCTTCGTTCCGACAAATCCCGTGTCATGACACTTTTCGCACTCATATTTCACCGACGAATAATCGGCCGGGTATCCGTGCGACGTGAGGATTTCGGCGCGGATGGCGCGCAGCTCCTCGTTCTCCTTCTTCAGTTTCGCGATGCGCTCCTCAAGTCCCTCGCGGCCGTTCATGGCCTCGCCGAAGATGCGCACTCCGGTCTCGGCGAGGATTCTGTCGATATTCGCCACGTCGCTGAACTTTTCGTGCAGCTCCTCGGCGCGCTTGTTCGCCGCGTCGCGGGCGCGCTGCGGCTTTGTCTCGTATTCCTCGCGGATTTTGCGGTAATTTTCCTGATTATAGGCCATTCCGTCACTTCCTTTCGTCAGGTGTCAGAGCCGCCCTGATAGCTTCGCTTCAGGATCGCTTCCATGATCTCGTCAGTCTGGAAGCCGGACGACTGTCCCGACGAGAGTACCGCGGCTTCGGATTTCTTCTTTTTATACGTCTCAAGCGACGCGTCGACGTCGGCCGCCGTGACGAAGCCCGAGTTGTGCCAATTTTCGAGAACCTTGTTCATATACGTGACCTTCGGCTCGCCGATCTTGTCAATCGTGACCTCCCACGCCTTGACGATCACGTCAATGTCAAATTTCCACTCCTCAAGCCAGCAGGAGAAGGTCTTTTTCTCCTTTGTGGTAAGCTCGCGCCCGGCCGCTCCGATCATCTTCCGGATCTGAGTCTGCGCCTCGGCGACGCTTTCCTTGCGCTTTAAGTATTCGTTGAACTCAGCTCCGGTCGAGATTCCCTCGTCAAAGAGCGAAAGCGCGGTCTTTTCAATATATCTGAGCGATTTCTTTCCGCTGTCAGAGCAGTATTTCACAAGGCAGACTATGTAGTCGGGACTCAGATTCAGATGATCGCAGAGCGCGACGATTATCTCGACGTCGGCTGAGGTGAAGATCTTTCCGAGAATCTGCTGGCAGAGGTCGATCACGTTCGGAAGCTCCAGCGAAGCCGAGATCACGTCGGCGCACTCGCTCTCGGTATAATGCGGGAGAGTTCCAGAGAGAAGCGGCTTTGACGGCTTTTCGCCGGGATTTTCGGGGCGGCCGCCCTGCGGCGCGCTTTCGGACTCACCGGAGCCTTCGTGCCCGGTCTCCGGGTCAGCCGTCGAAAGCACTCCCGCGTCGATCCAGAATCCCAGTGCCTTGTCGAGCCTGCTCTTTGTGCAGGACATTATTCTGCAAAGTTCGGTTTCGAGAGCCGCGGGATCGCTCCTCAGATTGTCGTTTGCCGCGATAGCTATAAGAACCTTGAGCTCAAACCCCTCCGCGTCGGGAAGAGCCGACATCAGTATATCACGCGGAAGGGAAATTATCCGGTCGCCCCATTCGAATTTCAGCCGCGCGGTCATTTTTTGTCCTCGTATTTCTGATTGAGTTCGTAGCAGAGAGTCATAAGCGAGTCGCCCATGTGAACGTTTTCGATTATGACGTTGCAGTGCTGGAGTTCAAGCTCGCGGCTGGCGAAGTTCCAGAACCCCTTGACGCCGATCTTGACGAGCTTTTCGGCCGTCTCGGCCACGACCTCCTTCGGTGTCGTGAGAACCGCGATGTCAATCGGAGTCTCGGCTTGGAATCTGTCAATCTGATCCATCGAAATGACCGTGTATCCCGAGACCGTGGTTCCGATGACCGCCGGGTTCACGTCGAAGAGTCCGGTGAGACGGACTCCGCGCTTTGAGAATATCGGACTTGAAGCGAGCGCGCGGCCGAGATTTCCCGCGCCGATTATCACGGCACTGTAGTTCTTCGTGACGCCGAGAATTTCGCTTATCTTGCCGTAGAGGTATTTTACATTGTAGCCGTAACCCTGCTGTCCGAAACCGCCGAAGCAGTTCAGATCCTGACGTATCTGCGAGGCCGTGACGTGCATGAGCTTTGAAAGCTCACCCGACGAGATTCTCAGAATATCGTTTGCCAGAAGCTCGCGCAGATAGCGGAAATAACGCGGTAATCGTTTTATGACAGCGGGGGAGACTTCTTCGCGGCCGTTATTTTCACTGCCGCCGTGCCTGCCGTCGGTTTTCATTTGCATTTCTCCTTATCAGAGGTTTTTGATGGTGTCCATCACGTACGCGGCGAACTCATCGCAGGTCGCTCCGGTGTCGCGTCCGGTGATCGTGTATTTCTTGTCCTCGAACATACAGATGTCAAGCGCGCGCTCGAGCTTGTCGGCTTCGGCCTGTCTTCCGATGTGCGAAAGGAGCATTACCGACGCGCGGAGCATCGAGCAGGGATCGGCGTACTTTCCGCGGCCTTCCCTGATCATTCTCGGAGCCGAACCGTGGATCGCCTCGAACATCGCGTACTTCTTACCGATATTCGCGCTTCCGGCCGTGCCGACGCCGCCCTGGAACTCAGCCGCCTCGTCGGTGATGATATCGCCATAGAGGTTCGGAAGAATGAAGACCTTGAAATCGGTGCGGCGCTTTTCGTCGACGAGCTTCGCGGTCATGATGTCGATGAACCACTCGTCGGTCGTGATCTCGGGGTATTCCTTAGCGATTTCCTCGCAGATTCTGAGGAATTTTCCGTCGGTCGTCTTGATGATGTTCGCCTTTGTGACGATCGAGACGCGGTTCTTCTTGTTTCTTCTCGCGTAGTCAAAGGCGAGACGCGCGATGCGGTTGGTTCCCTCGGTTGTGGTGACGCAGAAGTCGACGGCGAGGTCATCGTTGACGTTTACCCCCTGACTTCCGACCGCGTACGAGCCCTCGGTGTTCTCGCGGAAGAAGGTCCAGTCGATGCCCTTTTCGGGAACCTTGACCGGGCGGACATTCGCGAAGAGGTCGAGATTCTTTCTCATGGCGACGTTCGCCGACTCGATGTTCGGCCACGGATCGCCGGCGCGGGGAGTCGTCGTCGGACCCTTAAGGATGACGTCGCACTTGTAAAGCTCTTCCATAACATCGTCGGGGATCGCCTTCATGCAGGCCGCGCGGTTTTCGATCGTGAGGCCGTTGATGACCTTGAACTTCACCTTTCCGGCCTTTACCTCGTCGGCGAGAAGGTATTCGAGGACGTTCTGAGCTGCCTTCGTGATGATCGGGCCGATTCCGTCGCCGCCGCAGACACCGATCGTGAGTACGGGGAGCTTTTCGTAATCGACGAAATCATTCGCCGCGTTGATCTTCTCGACTCTCGCGAGCTGGGAGCGGAGTACTTTTTCGAAGCCTTCGAGTGCGGCTTTTACCTGTGCATCGTAGTTGTTCATATGTATATATCTCCTATTCTTTATTTTCTGATGATTATAAGCGGAATTTCCGCTTCTTCGCGGGTTCCCCCGCCGTGGGCGGCTCTTAACGGATCGGGATCGTAATCAAAGCCGAGACTTGTCCGTCCCTTGGCTGTCGCGAGAAAATCTCCGATGAAGCTCTCGCAGAGCGGGTGAGGATTTCCGTCTCCGAAGAGCCTCATCGCCTCCTCGTGCGGGACAAGGTCGTATATATCTTCATACGCGCGGTTAAACCGCGCGGCAAATTCGTTTTTCATTCCGGGTTTTGTGAAAAGGCTCATCGCGCGTCCCTCGACTGACGGCTCGCGCAGAAGACAATCCTTCACCTCCGGATAATCGTCCATGAAGACGAAATCGGTGTCGGTCATCCCGTGGTCGGCCGTGACGATTATAATCGAGTCAGAAAGCTCGGCCGCGAGCTTTTCGACTCCCGAGTCTATGTCTTCTATATGCCGTCTTATCGCCGGGTGGGATGTTCCGAGGTCGTGCATATCGTAGTCGGGGAGCGGGGAATAACCGTAGATGTATTTCGGCGCGGCTACTTTTGAAAGCTCCTTCACCTTCACGAAAAGCTCGTCGAAGCTCTTCGCCCTCGGCTCCGAGAAGGGCGAGACGAAATACGCCGGGATCCCGGCTCTCTCAAGCCTTTCGAATACCGTTTCATATGGCAGAAATCTGTCAGCGACGTGAAAATCCGCCGCCTGACTTCCGTGCGAGGTGTTCGGATAGAGATTAACGGTTTTGCCGATTTTTTCAAACCAGAGCGACCAGCCGAGCCAGCCGTGTTCGATCGGACTCTTTCCAGAGATCAGCGTGGTCGTGGCGGCGGTTGTTGTCGGCGGGAAGACCGACGAGATCGTCTTCACAAGATGCTTTCGTAAGAACGAGCCGGGCGGGAGATGCTTTTCGAGAATATTCGTTCCCATCCCGTCGAAGAGAAGCAGGACGACGTTCCGGTATTTCCGGGCGAGATATCCGTCAAGAACCGGAAGCGTTTTGTGCGCCGGACAGAGACCGAAGCGCGCCTCAATCGACGCGATAAGCGACACGAGACTGTTTTTGTAATCTATACAGATATGCTTCCCCTCCCTCGGATATTCTTGAGTTTCCACATTTCAAACAGGGTTTTCCACAGAAATTGTGGCCGCGATTTGTCGAAAAAATTGATTTTATACGATTTTTACTGAATCCGGCGGAGTTTTACCAAGGGTTAAGCACAGGCTGTTGAAAACCTTTGCGACTTTTCAACAGATTCAGAGATCGTTCCGGCCGCTCGCGAAGGCGTTAAGCGACGTACCCGCGCGGGTTCCGGCGAGGAACTCGTAATACCCCTGCGCGGCGATCATCGCGCCGTTGTCGCCGCAGAGAGATCTCGGCGGCATATAGAACGAGAGTCCGCGCTTTTCGCAGAATTTTTCGAGTCCGGCGCGCAGATGCGAGTTCGCGGCGACTCCGCCCGCGATGACGATTTTGTCAAGTCCGGTCTGGTCGACCGCCATTCCGAGCTTTTTTATTACCGACGTGACGACGGTCTTCGTGAAGGACGCGGCGACGTCCTCGCGGCTGTAGGATATTCCCTTTTGATCGCAGGTGTGGAGATAATTTATCACGGCGGTTTTTAGTCCGCTGAACGAGAAGTCGAGATTGTCGCCCACGACCGCCGCCGACGGGAATTTTATCGCGTCGGGATTTCCGATCGAGGCGAGCCGGTCCATCTCCGCGCCGCCGGGATAGGGAAGTCCCATGACGCGCCCGACCTTGTCAAAAGCCTCGCCGATCGCGTCGTCGCGCGTGCGTCCGACCGTTTCGTAGTTCACATAGTCGGCGACCTTCACAAGGCTCGTGTGTCCGCCCGACGCGACAAGCGCGAGAAAGGGCGGCTTCAGATCGGGATGGACGAAGTAATTCGCCGCGACGTGACCCTTTATGTGATTTACCGGGACGAGCGGGATGTTGTTCGCGTATGCGAGCGATTTCGCGAAGCTGACGCCGACAAGCAGCGCGCCGATAAGCCCGGGCGTGTTCGTGACGGCCACCGCGTCGATGTCTGAGAGACAAACTCCGGCTTTTTCGAGAGCCTCGTAGGTTATGCCGGATATCGCGTCGCAGTGGGCGCGGCTGGCGATCTCGGGTACGACTCCGCCGTAGAGCTTGTGAGTCTCGATCTGTGAGGCGACGATGTTCGAGAGAATCGTCTTTTCGTCACCCTCAAAGCGGCAGACCGCGGCCGAGGTCTCGTCGCAGGAGCTTTCGAATGATAGGATAAGCATTTTTATTTTGTGTCCTTCCTGTAGCTCATAAGTATCGCGTCTTCGCGCGGATTCTGATAGAAATTCTTCCGTTTTCCGTCGATCGTGAAGCCCTCGGACTCATAGAGCGACCTTGCCGCGAGATTCGACTCGCGTACCTCAAGAAAGAGATTCATGACTCCCGGCGTTTCCTTAGCGGCGGAGATCAGCGATCTTCCGATTCCCCCGCGTCTCGCGGACGCGGTGACCGCGACGTTCGTTATGTCGGCGTCTTCGCCTGAGGTGTAGAGACCGATGTATCCGAGAATTTCGCCGTTTTCGGCGGCGGCGTAGGCGGCAGTGAAGCCGAGCGCAAAGAAGTCCGCAAAGCTTTTTTCGCTCCAGGGGAGCGAGAAGCATTCGTTTTCGAGTCTACAGAGCGCCGGAATGTCGTCCGGCGTCGCTTTTCTTATGGTCATGACGCGGTGGCGGGGCTGGTGATCGAAACGCCGCTTCCGCTTGTATCGGTGCTGTAGGGAATATACTTTTCGAGAATTTCGCCGATATCGACGCATCTTCTCGTCGAACGGTCGTAGATATAGTGGCCGTAGACGTATTTTGTGAGCCCGACCTCTTCGCCGTCGATTATCTCGACGATCGGGTCGCCGTTTTCGTCAAGCTCGGCTTCCTCGCGGCTTGTGAGAATGTAGAGGAGATTATAGTAAATTCCGGGGTATTCCTCAGACTCGAACTTCAGCTTGTAGCTCTTTCCCGACGTCGGGATATCATGCGTCTCGCCGTTCACGAAGGCGTCTATGAGTGCGTCGATATCGGCCTTTTCGGTGATCTGTCCGAGCGCGGTCGTGATGACATCCTCAATACAGATATAGATCTTGTCCGCGCCGAAGGTCTCAAGCGCGGGAAGAGTTATCGTGTCGGCGTACCAGAGGCCGCCGATTCCCTCGTAAAGCTCCGAGAGCCAGTCGGATTCCGGCTGCCCGGTGACGGGATAGAGTTCGAGCTTCAGTTTGCCGCATTTCGCGTAAACCTCGGTTCCGGTGTTTGACGGCTCAAAGCAGATCGGCGCGCTCAGATAGGTTATTCCGTTTTTTGTGTCGACGAGGGCCCCGTCTTTTTCGGTGAGGTTAAGCACGCAGGAGCAGAGCACCGCGGCGGTCAGAATCAGTGATATAAGGAATGTGACGCGTTTTTTCATCGCTCAGTATCCGAACTTTCCCGACAGGCTGTCGTCGTCCTCGATCCAGCTGAGAACCGGAATCTGCTTGAAGGTCGCCGGTCCGGTGCGGATTATGACCGTCTCGATTCCGGCGTTGATGACCATCCGCTTGCACATCATGCAGCAGTTCGTGTCGCAGACAAGCTCTCCGGTCTTGGCGTCGACGCAGGACATATAAAGGGTTGCGCCGAGCATCTGTTCGCGCGATGCGGCGATGATCGCGTTCGCCTCCGAGTGAACCGCGCGGCAGAGTTCATAGCGTTCCCCGCGCGGGATATTGAGCTTGTCCCGGATGCAGATCCCGATATCGGCGCAGTTCTGACGGTTTCTGGGCGCGCCGTTGTATCCGGTAGAGACGATGACGTCGTTCTTGACGATTATCGCGCCGTATTTCTTGCGAAGGCAGGTGCTCCGCTCGGCGACGGTCTGCGCGATGTCGAGGTAGTAATTGTGTTTTGAGACACGATCCATAGAATTCCTCCTGTTTCTTGTGATCAGAGCGTTTTCACGAACTCTTTGAGGAAGGCTCTGAACTCCTCGCCGACCTCGGGATGCTTTACCGCCTCGGTGACATTGGCTTTCAGGAATCCGAGCTTTGAACCGAAGTCGAAGCGGGTTCCCTCAAAGTCGATCGCGGTCATTCCGACACGGTTCGAGACGACGCGCATCGCGTCGGTGAGCTGGATTTCTCCGCCCGCTCCGGGAGGGGTTTCCTCAAGAATATCGAAGATATCAGGAGTCAGAAGCACGCGGCCGAGAATCGAGAGATTCGTGTAGACCTCCTCGGGCTTCGGCTTTTCGATCATGTCGGTGACGTTGTAGACGCCCTTTTCGATCTCGTCGGCCTTGAGCGAGCAGTATTTCGCGACAAGCTCCCACGGCACGGGCTTGACTCCGCAGACCGGCTTTCCGTACTTCTCAAAGGCGGATTTCATCTGCGAGCATACCGGGGTTTCGGACATTATGACGTCGTCGCCGTAGAGTATGTAAAAGGGCTCGTTTCCGACAAAATTCTTCGCGGTAAGTACGGCGTGGCCGAGTCCCTTCGTCTCCTTCTGACGGAGAAAATAGACGTTCGCCATCGAGCAGATCTTACGCATTTCCTCGATTTTGTCGAGCTTTCCGGATGACATGAGCTTTTGCTCGTATTCAACCGAGTAGTCAAAGTAATTCTCGATCGCGTCCTTTCCGCGTCCGGTGATTATGAGTATGTCCTCGGCCCCGGCGGCGGCGGCTTCCTCGACCAGAGTCGAGATCGCGGGCTTATCGACGATCGGGAGCATTTCCTTCGGTACGGTGCGCGAGATCGGAAGCATTCTTGTGCCGAGTCCGGCGGCGGGGATGACAGCTTTTTTAATCTTCATGGCTGATTCTCCTTTGTATGGAAAAAGAAAGTGATTTTTATATCAAAGGGGGCATTTTGTAATAATATATTATACCGCGTTTTTGTAAATAAATCAAGAGGTATATTATAAATTCCGGGGCGAATGAGAAAAAACTTTCGCGCTTTACGCCGAATTCACTTATAACGCTTGATTTTCCGGGAATTTTATGGTATACTGTATTCTCATAAGACAATCACTCACAGGAGAAAAAACAATGATAGCCATAAGTTTAAGCGACGTTTCGCTCGAATTCGGCACCGACGTGATACTTGACCGGGTTTCGTTCAGCCTCAACGAGGGGGACAAGCTCGGAATCGTCGGCGTCAACGGCGCGGGCAAATCGACGCTTTTCAAGATAATCACAGGGGAATATCAGCCGACCTCGGGTTCGGTTTACATTTCAAAGGACAAGACGATCGGTATGCTCGAACAGAACACCGGGCTTGAAGGCGAAAACACGATTCTCGAAGCGATGCTCGACTCTTTCTCACAGCTCATCGCCGACGAGAAGCGGCTTGAGGAGCTTCAGTCAAAGCTCGGCTCTGGCGACTCGGCGATAATCTCGCAGTACACCTCGCTTGAGGAACGCTTCAAGCGCGCCGGAGGCTATGAGTTCCGCTCGCGCTGCAAGGGAATACTGAAAAACCTCGGATTTGACGAGAGATTCTGGGAGCTTCGCATCTCGTCGCTCTCGGGCGGGCAGAAGACACGCCTCGCGCTGGCAAAGCAGCTGATCGCGTCGCCCGATATCCTTATGCTCGACGAGCCGACTAACCATCTTGATATCGAGACTCTCGCGTGGCTCGAAGACTTCCTCTCGCTCTGGAAGGGAACGCTTCTCGTCGTCTCGCACGACCGTTTCTTCCTCGACAAGGTAACGAACCGCACGCTTGAGATCGAGAACACCCACGCCACGCTCTATAACGGCAACTACACGCGCTATGTCGGACTGAAGGCCGAGAACCGCGAAATCCTCGCGCATCAGTACAAGAATCAGCAGAAGGAGATCGCCCGCATCGAGGCTTACATCGAGCAGCAGCGACGCTGGAACCGCGAGCGGAACATCATCGCCGCCGAAAGCCGTCAGAAGGCACTCGACCGTATGGTAAAGATCGAGCGTCCCGAGGATCTTCCCGACAAGATAAGACTCACCTTCACAAAATCGGGCGAGAGCGGAAACGACGTTCTGACCGTGCGGTCGCTTTCGAAATCCTTCCCGAACAAGCCGCTTTTCGACGATCTCTCGTTCCTTGTCAAGAAGCACGACCGTCTTTTCATCGCCGGACCGAACGGCTGCGGAAAATCGACGCTCATCAAGATAATCGCCGACAAGCTCTCGCCCGACTCGGGAGAGTTCGAACTCGGCTACAACGTCACGGTCGGATACTACGATCAGGAGAACCAGAATCTGAATCCCGACAACACCGTCCTTGACGAGCTATGGGACTGCTATGAGAATCTGACCCAGACCGAAATCCGCTCCGCGCTCGCGCTCTTCCTCTTCAAGGGAGACGACATAGAGAAAAAGGTCTCGGTGCTTTCGGGCGGCGAAAAAGCACGGCTCACGCTCTGCAAGCTGATACTTTCGAGAATGAATCTGCTGATTCTAGACGAGCCGACGAACCACCTTGATATCAACTCGCGCGAGGCACTTGAAAAGGCACTTTCGGAATTTGACGGCACGATAATCGCCGTTTCGCATGACCGATATTTCATCTCGAAGCTCGCTACGAGAATCCTCGACCTCGGCTCAAAGCCGGCTGTCGACTACAAGGGCGGATACGAGGACTACAAAGCCTTCAAGGCCAGAAGCTCACAGACCGCGGCCGAGGAATCGCAGACTCAGCCGACCGACTCGAAGGAACAGTATCTCCGTTCAAAGGAGCAGGCGGCGGCCGAGCGCAAGGCGCGTTCGCGCAAAAAGAAAAACGCCGAGGAGACGGCGAAGCTTGAGGCCGAGCTTGAAAAGGTCATCGCGGCTCAGTCCGACGAGAAAAAGCAGAGCGATTATGTCCACATGAATGAGCTTTACGAGCGTCAGCAGGAGATCGAGACTCGGCTGATGGAATTATACGAGGAGGCGGAGAGCTTTGGCGAAGACTAAGATGCTTGTCGTCGGGATCACGATGAACTGCGCGGGAACCGAGAAATCCTTTCTCTCGTTCCTGTCCTGCCTTGATTTCGACCGGTTCGACGTGACGCTGCTTCTGGCGAAGCGCGAAGGACTTCTGATGGATCAGCTTCCGAAGGAAGTGAAGGTCGTCGTGATGGAAAAGTACGGCGAAATGTTCCTGCTCTCGGGCAAAAACGCGATAAAGACGCTGACGAACTGCTTTGTGAAGGAGAATCTACTGACGCTTTTCGAGATCTTTCCGTATTTTGTCGGAAGTCTCTTCACAAGGGGCGAAAAGCGCGCGTCGATCGCGACGAAGATGTGGATTCACTTCATGGAGAAAATGCCGGGGATAAAGGATGAATACGACGTCGCCGTCGCGTACTGGGGCGACCGGACGATGTTCTATATGTGCGACAATGTGAAGGCGAAGAAAAAAATCGCGTGGCTCCATTTCGATTACAAGAATCCGCCGCGCGACAATGAGATCTACCGCCCGTATTTTGAAAAGTGCGACAAGGTCGTGACCGTCTCAAAGGCTATCGACGAGTCGCTCCGCTCGGAGCTTCCGGAGATCGCGGACAGATGCGTCATGATGGAGAATATCACAAATCCGAGGCAGATCTGGGATCTCGCGCTCCGCGGCGAAACCTTCCCCGACACGCATTTCACGGGAAAGCGAATCCTCACGATCGGCCGGATCGGCGAGCAGAAGGGACTCGATCTCGTCGTCCCGGTGCTGAAGAAGCTCCGCGAGGAGAATTACAATGTCCGCTGGTACGTGCTCGGCGACGGCGACAAGGCGTATAAGGATCACCTCTCCGAAATGCTTGTCGACGCGGGTGTGGCCGATATGATGCTCTTCCTCGGCACTACTCCGAATCCGTATTCGTATCTGCGCGACTGTGATATCTACGCCCAGCCGTCGCGGCACGAAGGAAAGCCGATTTCGGTCGAGGAAGCGAAGATCATGTACAAGCCGATTCTGGCGTCGGAATATCTCTCGGCGCGCGAGCAGCTTGAGGACGGTGAACTCGGGGTTATCTGCCCGATAAGCTCTGAGGGAATCTATGAGGGAATAAAGAAGCTTCTCGATTCTCCGAAGCTCTGCGACAGGCTTACCGAGACGCTCGCGAAGCGGAAATTCGGCAACAGCGGGGAGATTGAGAAGTTCTACGGAATGATAAGGTAAGGAGGCCATTGTAATGAAGCTATTATTCAAGCAGAGATTTCTCTCGTGGTTTGACAGCTACAACATCTATTATCTCGATGAAAAAACGAACGTCGACGATTTCGACTACGACGAGTCGCACACGGCCTACAGGGTCGAGGGACAGCTCGCGTGGGGGCATTCGTTCCGGGTCTATGACAATAACAACCGCGAGGTCGGACGGCTTGAACAGGAGGTTTTCACCTTCCTTCCGAAGTTCGACATAATCATCGACGGACGCGAAATCGGACGGGTCGAGCGGGAATTTTCGCTTTTCACGCCGATTTATCGGCTTGACTTCCGCGGATGGCAGGTCGAGGGCGACATTTTCGGCTGGGACTACCGGATCACCGACGAGCGCGGCGCGGTCGTCGCGAGCGTTTCGAAGGAGCTTTTCCATTTCACCGACACGTATGTGATCGACATTCCGGACGGGAAGGATTCGCTTTTCGCGCTGATGGTCGTGCTTTCGATCGACGCGGACAAGTGCCGGGGGTAAAGGCGCGAAAACGCGCGGAAAATGAGAACAGGACGCCCGGCGCGGCTCTGCCGCGCCGGGCTTGTCGTTTTTGCCTTTGAAGTTTCCGGCAGCGCGGCGGATTCCGCCCTGCTGTTCAGTTCTCGTTATCCTGCCAGTATTCGACGATCTTTGCGGTCGTTCCGCCAGAGTCATCCGGGTCGGAGACGAGACCGAGTTCGTAAAGCGTGTCGTAGACCGGACTTCCGTTCTCGTTTTCCCACATCCCGTGGAAGGTCAGCTCTATCACGGCCTTGGCGAGGAGTTTTCCGGAATCCCCGCTCTCGTATACCTCGGCGAGAACGGCGGTCTCACAGACCTTCCGGCGGAATTCCCGGAAGGTCGGCGGGATATTCTCCGATTCGTGGTCGGCCGCCGAAATCCCGGGGAAAGCTTCGTCAAAGTACTCGGTGTAAACGCGGTTGTACGCGTCCGGGTTGAAATCATCATCGCCGTCGCGGTCTTCAATCTCATTGTGCGTCGCGCAGACCTTCACCGCCATCTCATATCGCCCGGCCGCGGCGTCGGACGTTGTGATCTCACCTGACGCTTTCATTCCGCCGTTTTCGTATTTCCCGTAGACGAGCGGCTTTATGAACGACGCGGCCGAGAACCGCGCTTTAAGCTCTCCGTCGGATTTCAGGACGAATGTGACGTCATTTCCGAGTTCCGAAAACCAGTAGCGGTATATCTCATCGGAATTTTCCGCCATGTCGAGTCCGTGATCGGTGAAGGCGGCGCGAGGATTCCCGACGCTGTAGCTTTCGCCGCGCGTCATTCTGACAAGCCGCGGGGACTCGGAGGTTTTTTCCGGGTTCCAGAAATTCGCGAGAACTTGGATTTCGAGAATGTCGGGCGGCTCCTCGGCTTCGGCGTCGATGAGGATCGGGTTGTCCGGTTTCAGCAGCCCGGCGATCCGGCTTATTCCGGCGATGACCGCGATCACGGTGGCGATTGACAGGAGCGCGAGAAAGTAGATTCTGAGCGAACGTTTCAGCGCGTTTTTGTTCATGCGGCACTTCCGGTTTGGTTTCTCAATCTTATTGTACCATATCGCTCGCTTTTTGTCAAGTGGAACCGGAGAAAAATAAAGCGCGTCCGGCCGTACGGCCGGACACGGGGTCATTTCTGTACAAATATTCCGAGTCCGAACATCGCGAACATCACCGTTATGTAGGCGGCGAGGAGCATTTTAACCGTCCCGGACGGGAGCGGCCCGGAAAGTTCCGGATGATTCAGGCCATACCACATGAACGATGCAAGTCCGATCAGCATGGCGAAACCGAGCAGGGTGAAGATGAGTTTCAGCGGCTTGAATTTCATTTTTGTATCGTCCTTTCAGTCTGACAGGCGGCTTTTGGCTAAACGAACAACAAAGGAGCGTTCCGGCTGCGTGGTATGTAAAAGTCAGATCCGACGCTGGATTCAGAGTCCTATATAAGCTCCGTTCTCGGTGAGGATCTTCTGGATTTCCTTCACGTCGGCCTTCTGTACGGCGACTCCGGCCTTGGCCGCGACGGCGGCTCCGACTCCGGCGGCTTCTCCGGTCGTGCAGCAGATCGGCATGATGCGGATCGAAGCCTGAGCCTCGTGATCGACCGAGATGCAGCGTCCGCCGACGAGCAGGTTGTCGCAGTCGGCTTCCTTCGGAATGAGCGAGCGGAAGGGGATCGTGTACCATGTGCCTTCCTCGAAGAAGTGATGGCTCGTTCCGGTTCCCTCGGGATTGTGGATGTCGATGTCATAGTTTCCGGCCGCGACAGCGTCGTCAAATTTCTCGCAGGAGAGGAGAGTTTCGCCGTCAAGCACATATTCGCCGATGAGCATACGGCTCTCGCGGACGCCGATGCTCGGCGCGGTGTAGACAAGCTCGGCGTTGTCCATGCCGGGGATCTTGTTCTCCTTGAAGAAGTTCATAAGCTCGACAACCTGACGGCGCGCTTCCATCTCAGCCTTGGTAACGTCGAAGGGATCGACCGGGTTGTGCTTTACGACACGGGTAGTGTTGAAGTGGAGCATTCCGGCGACCGGATGATCGAAGACGAGTATATCCTCGCGCGGGTTCGAGAATTTCCCGGCCTTGAGCCATTCCTTGTAGAGCGGCTGCCAGATATTGCGCGCGGCGAAGAACGCGGGCTTGTCGACGTTGGCGACTCTGAAGCAGAGGGTCATCGGCTGACAGAGATGATCGGCATCGCGTCCGAGTCTGGTCGGAATTCCGGCCATGGCGGTGAGATCGGCGTCGCCCGTGCAGTCGATGAATTCCTTCGCGCCGAAGGTGAGAACTCCGGCCTTGGTGGCGACCGAGACGCTCTCGATGTGATTTCCGTTCTTCGTGACTCCGCAGAGGGTGGCATGGAAGAGGACATCGACTCCGGCCTTGACAGTCTTTTCGTCGAGGATGACCTTGAGATCCTCGTCATAGAAGCACTTGCCGTTTCCGCGCTTTTTAAGCTCGGCGACGAGATCGGTGAAGATTCCGCGGCTCAGAAGGTGAGTCGACTTGTTGCCGTCCTTGTCGACGAGGGTGGTTGAGTAGCGCATAAAGGGGTAGATAAGGCAGTTCGAGGCCGCGCCGCCGAGATATCCCGAGGCTTCAAGAAGGAGTACCCTGACTCCCTCGCGGGCCGCCGCGATAGCGGCCGCGCATCCGGTAAAGCCGCCGCCGAGGACGACCACGTCATAGTTTCTTGTGTTTTCCATAATTTCTCTCCTGTACGATCACGTTGTGATCTTGGTATTCACATACATTATATCACGGCATCGTGGAAAATGCAAGAGCTTTCGGATTATTTTGGACGATTTTTCGTGATTTTGTTTTGCGCCGCGGCTATTGCAAAAAACGCGGTTTTGTGGTATCATTAGAGAAAAGCGGAGTTTTATTTATGAGGTGATTGTTTGTATAAGGTTTTCATAGTCGAGGACGACCAGAAGATTGCGGGGCAGATGGCTTCGCTGATAAATTCATGGGGGATGGAGGCAAAGCTCGCGTCGGATTTCCGGAACGTGCTCTCTGAGTTCGGGGAATATTCGCCGCACATTGTGCTTCTTGACATAACACTTCCCTTTTTCAGCGGGTATCACTGGTGTCAGGAAATACGGAGGGTCTCGAAGCTTCCGATAATGTTCATCTCGTCGGCTTCGGACAGTATGAACGTGATAATGGCGGTAAACATGGGCGCGGACGATTTCATCGCGAAGCCGTTTGACGGAAACGTCCTGATCGCGAAGATTCAGGCACTTTTGAGACGCGCGTATGATTTCACGCCAGAGCTTCAGGTGATCGAGCATCGCGGGCTGATTCTCGATACCGCGAACGGAAGCGCGGTCTACGGCTCCGAAAAAATCGAGCTTACCAAGAACGAGTACCGGATTCTGCTCCTTCTTATGCGGAACCGCACGAAGACGGTAAGCCGTGAGAAGCTGATGGAATATCTCTGGCAGACCGACGATTTCATCGACGAGAACACGCTGACGGTCAATGTCAACAGACTGAGGAAAAAGCTCGCGGCGGCGGGGCTTTCGGACTTCATCACGACGAAATTCGGCGTCGGGTATATAATCGCGTGAGGAGAATTCATGGAGTTTTTTCTTAAATACCTGAAGAGCCGCGCGCTGACGCTTTTCATCATCGCGGCGGGAGGAATAATCTTCGCGGTGGTTTTCGCGCTCTATTCGCTACCGGTTGAGGCGGCGGTTTATCCGGCCGCGCTCTGTCTGATTTTCTGCATTATTGTCGGCGTTTGCGATTATATTTTCGCTCTCAGAAAGCACAAAAGCCTTTCAAGGCTCGCCGCTCCGCCCGACGAGTATCCGGGAAAGCTCGGCGGCGGGCTTTTTGACGAAGATTACGACACGATCATCGACGGGCTTTATAAGAAGCTCGGAAAGCTCAACACCGAGAGAAAGACGCGCGAGGCCGACATGACCGATTATTACACGACATGGGCGCATCAGATAAAGCTTCCGATCGCGTCGATGAAGCTTACGCTTGAGGGCGAGGACAGCAAAGCGGCGAGAAGCGTTTCTGAGGATCTTTTCCGGATAGAGCAGTATGTCGGGATGGCACTGACCTATCTGCGGCTCGACTCGGACTCGACCGATTATCTTTTCGGAGAGTATGAGCTTGATCAGATAGTGAGGGGAGAGGTGAAAAAATTCGCGTCACAGTTCATCGGGCGTGGGATAAAGCTTGATTACCGGCTGTCGGGGAAGAAGGTCGTGACCGACTCGAAGTGGCTCGGATTCGTCATCGGGCAGCTGATTTCGAACGCGCTGAAATACACGCCGTCGGGTAAGGTTGAGATATTCTGCGAGGATCCGGCGGCACTTGTTATTCGTGACAGCGGGATAGGAATTGAGAAATCGGACATTCCGAGAGTTTTCGAGCGAGGGTACACTGGAAAGAACGGGCGCGGCGAGTCGGCGTCGAGTGGACTCGGACTTTGGCTCTGCAAGCGGGTATGCGAGAATCTCGGATGCAGGCTGGAGCTTGAGTCGGAGCCGGGAGTCGGGACGACCGTGCGGGTTGATTTGGCGAAGGATCGGTGGGTGGTTGAGTAGGAGAGGCGCGGCTGCCCCAGCGGCCACGCAAGCCTTCGCTCCGTCGGCGCGAAGGCTTCTTTCGGAACCGCGCGTAGCTGAGCTGAGGATTCCGTAATCCAATCTTGTGCGGAGAATATGAGCCGCATCGCGCGTGGGTGTGCTAAGGCAGTGCGAAAACAAAATCGCGCGTGAGACGTTCCCCGCGCGGCCGCCCCAGCGGCCGCGCAACGAGCAGACGTGGAGTGAAGCCCACTGTTCCTGCCTTCCACATGCCGCATAATGAATTATACCAATGAAGAAAACCGCTGAATGCAATCGGCCGAAGGGCGCAGGCGGCACGAATGTGGCGTCGGCCTCGCGAAGCGAGGCCGATTGCGCGCGGAGCGCGCAACCTGCACTCTGT
>CAKSVM010000065.1 GCA_934503195.1 uncultured Eubacteriales bacterium | reverse complement strand
AAAGGAGGGTTATTGAATGATAGAAATAGAGAAGCCCAATATTGCGACCGTTAATCTGAGCGAAGACGGCAAGAGCGGTAAGTTCATCATCGAGCCGCTGGAGCGCGGTTACGGCATCACTCTCGGCAACTCCTTACGCAGAGTCCTTCTGAGTTCGCTTCCCGGTGTCGCGGTTGTGAGCATCAAGATCGACGGTGTTCTTCACGAGATTTCCACTATTCCCGGAGTCAAGGAGGATGTCACCGAGATCGTGCTTAACGTCAAGGGTATCACCGCAAAGCTTCACACAAGCGGACCCAAGACCGTCACCATTGACGTCAACGGTCAGGCGAATGTGACCGCCGGAGATATCAAGCAGGACGCGGACATTGAGATTCTGAATCCCGAACACCACATTGCCACCGTAAGCGAGGGAACCCGCTTCTATATGGAGCTGACCTTCGATCACGGCAGAGGATACGTCTCTCAGGAGAAAAACAAGCAGAATAACCCCTCTGTTATCGGTCTCATCTATACCGACTCGATTTACACTCCCGTGTACAACGTAAGCTACACCGTCGAGAACACCCGTGTCGGAAGCAACACCGATTATGACAAACTGACGCTTGACGTCTTGACGAACGGTACAATTTCAGCTAAGGAAGCTGTCTCCCTTGGCGCCAAGATACTCAACGAGCATCTCAACCTCTTTGTCGATCTCTCGGATGAGGCAAAGAAGGCCGAAATAATGGTCGAGCGCGAAGAAACCATCAAGGAAAAAGTGCTTGAGATGACCATTGAGGAGCTTGACATGTCGGTCCGCAGCTTCAACTGCTTGAAGCGCGCCGGCATTGACACGGTTGAAGATCTTACCAACCGCACTGAGGAGGACATGATCAAGGTCCGTAACCTCGGTAAGAAGTCACTCGAGGAAGTTATTCAGAAATTACACTCCCTCGGTCTTGATTTGAAGAAGGAGGAGGAATGATCGGTGGGATCATCCCATCGGTCAGTCCCCGACTGACATACTAACCTAATCTGCAAAAGGAGGGAATTCCAATGCCCGGAACCAGAAAGCTCGGCAGAACTACCGCGCAAAGAAAAGCAATGCTCAGAGGAATGGTGACCTATCTGCTCGAAAACGGCTCGATAGAAACCACCCTGACCCGTGCCAAGGAGGTTCGCAGCCTCACTGAGAAGATGATCACCCTCGGTAAAGACAACACTCTCGCATCCCGCCGCGCAGCTCTCGCCTTCATCACCAAGGAAGACGTTGTAAAGAAGCTGTTCGACCAGATCGCTCCCGAGTACGCCGACGTAAACGGTGGTTACACTCAGATCTACAAGCTCGGTCCGCGCCGTGGCGACGCTGCCGAAATGGCTCTCATCAAGCTCACCAAGGCTGAAATCGTCAAGAAGACTGACGACAAGAAGACTGAGGCCAAGGCTGAAGAGAAGAAGGACGACGCTGAATAAGCTCGATCCGTAAACCAAGGATTAAAGGGCTGTCAATGACGTTCTGCCATTGACGGCCTTTTCTGTCAGGAAAAGACCGTCAATCGGATGATCTTTTCCGTAAGGAAAAGGGCGTCAATCGGGTGGCTTTTTCCGTCAGGAAAAGGCGTCAGGCTGATAGTCTTTTGCGATATTCCTGAGCGATTTCGCGTTTTATACCATTTTACCCTTAAGGAGATAAGTTAAATGAGCGTAGTCATAGGGATCGACGTCGGCGGAAGCACGACCAAGATCGTCGGATTTGAAAACACCATCGGAGGCAAGCGGCTCATCGATCCGCTCTTCGTCCGCGCGACCGATCCGATAACCGCTCTTTACGGAGCGTTCGGAAAGTTCACCGACCAGAATTCGATCGAGCTTTCGGATATCGATATCATCAAAGTCACCGGAGTCGGCTCGTCCAAGATAAACAAGCCGATTTACGGACTTGAATGCGAACACGTTTCGGAATTCGACTGCATCGGCCTTGGCGGACTCTATCTTTCGGGACTCGACGAGGCAATCGTCGCGAGCCTCGGAACCGGAACCGCGCTCATCCACGCCAGACGCGGCGAGAAGATGGAGTATCTCGGCGGAACCGGTGTCGGCGGAGGAACGCTCATCGGCCTCTCGAAGCGTATGCTCGGAATGGACGACATCTGTCACATTCAGGAGCTTGCCGAGAGCGGCGACCTTGACAAGATCGACTGGCGGATCGGCAATATCTCAAAGAAGGATCTGCTCCCCGGCGCGCCCGCCAAGATGACCGCGGCGAACTTCGGAAACATCAGCGATATTGCGACAAAATCCGATATCGCGCTCGGAATCATCAACATGGTCTTCGAGACGATCGCTATGGTCGCGATGTTCGCGGCGCGCAATTACGGGCTTCGCGACATCGTCCTCACCGGAAATCTGACGACGCTGAAAAAGGCTCCTGAACTCTTCAGAAGCCTCAACGCCATGTTCAATCTCAATTTCATAATCCCCGAAAACTCGCGTTTCGGAACCGTGATAGGAGCCGCGCTGACAAAATGAATTCTGTAATCGAAAACAAGGAACTTTATATCTTCGACATGGACGGGACGATCTACCTCGGCGGAATTGTCTTTGACTGCGCGGTGAGGTTCATAAACTCGCTCCGCGCGGCCGGGAAGCGGGTCATGTTCTTCACGAACAACGCTTCGCATTCGCCCGAATTCTATCTTGAAAAGCTGACGAGACTCGGATTTTCGCCCGATCCGTCCGAGATCCTGACCTCGGGCAACGTGACGATCGAGTTCCTGAAGCGTCACAGAGCCGGGAAGAGCGTCTATCTCGTCGGAACGCCCGAGCTTTGCGGGCAGTTTGAGAAGTCGGGAATCGCGCTCTCGGGCGAGGACGAAAAGTCGGTCGATATCGTCGTGACGAGCTTCGACACGACCCTGACCTACAAAAAGCTCGACGCGGCCTGCCGTTATGTAAGAGGCGGCGCGGAATATCTTTCGACGCATCCCGATTTCAACTGCCCGACCGAGACCGGCTTTATCCCCGACAGCGGCGCGATCGCGGCGTTTGTCACGGCTTCGACCGGGGTCAAGCCGACCTATTTCGGAAAGCCATACGCCGAGACGGTTGAGATGATATCCGAGGTCACCGGAGTCTCACGCGACAAAATGTGCGTTTTCGGCGATCGGCTTTACACCGATATCGCGCTCGGAAAGCGTCACGGGGTCACGGCGGTTCTTGTCCTCTCGGGCGAGACGAAGCAGGCCGACGTCGACGCGGCCGACCCGGCTGACCGTCCCGATTTTGTCTACGCCGATCTCGGCGCGGTCATGGAAGGCTGACAGCGGCTTCTGAGCCGATTTGAGCGTCTGCCCGTGTTTCTTCATCACCCTGAATTGACGCTGCGGCTTCCCTGACGGCCGTGAAAGGCTCCTCAGAGCCTTTCGGGATAACCGACACAAATTCACCCGCGCAGTCGTAAAGCCGCTTCGCGAGTCCCCTGAGCCGCTCCAGATCGATTCTGACCGGCTTCCCGAGGACTATCAGATTTCCCTCGCCGGGATATTCCTGCTCCCAGACGAGCAGGGCTGACGTGTACGCGCCGTTCTTTTCGCAGGTCTTGTCGGCGTGATCCGAGATCACGCTCACGGCGGCAAGGATCACTGAGAGCGTCACGACAAGGCCGCCAAGGCGGCCGAAGAGCTTGAGAAATTTCATTTCCGGGTCCGTGAGCTTTCGCTGAAGCCCACTATTCTCCTTTTTCCTGATTTTCCCCTATCATTTCGATAATGGAATATGTAAGGATCCTCGCGGCGTTTTTCGCCTCGGTGAGAGTGTTCCCCGACGAGCCGATTTCTATGAGCAGTGAGCCTTTGGTAAATTGTTCGTTGAACGACGCGCCGCGGATGTTTATCGGACGCGCGAAATTTTCGTATTTTCGCGTGAGCTTTGACTGGAGCTTCGCGGCGACGGTCAGGTTATCCTCCCAGTCCGGATGATCCGCGCCCTTTTCGTTCGTGCCGACAAGGAGCATTATTTGCGCCGAAAGCCGTCCGTCAATGTCGCAGACCGGCTTCACGAGGTCGCCGTTCTGTCTCGCGATCGCGTCGCGGTGGACGTCGAAGACGTATTCAATCGTCGGATACTCGGCGAGGTATTTCCGTATCGTGTCGGCGCAGAGGTTGTAGGAGTTCCGGTAGGACTCAATGTCGTGCATGATCTCGCAGTGGAGCGTCGGGATCCCGGCGTCATTCAGAAGCTCAGCCATCACGCCGCCGACCGCGACGATATTCTTCGCCGGGTCGCTGTTTCGCTGCGAGTTCTGATCTGTCGAGTAAACGCCCTCGGGCGCGAAGGACTCGGTTCCGTGAGTGTGGACGATCAGGACGAGCGGGGCGTCGGTGATTCCGGATTTTATCGGATAGTCCCGGCCGGGATATTCCGACGCGTCGATATCATAGGATGTCGTGTTCGAGAGAAGCACCTCGCCGGGCGAAGGATTTCCCGATAGATCGTAGGGCAGAAGTGCGAGCTCGCCGGGAGTCCGCTTTGAGTAATCGTAGCTGTAGATATCGGCTCCGTTTGGAATCAGATCGGGAGCCTCGATCGAGGGCTGCGGTTCATCGGCTTTCGCGCTTTTCGCGGGCGAGAGACTGGTTTTTCCGGTGTTTTCGCCGCCCAGATCAAAATAGAGCGAGTCGCTGCCGAAAAAGGCCTTCATCAGCAGAAACTGCTTTATCCCGTCGGAATCCGGGAATCCCGCCGACTCGGCCGGGAAGTGGAAGCAGTTTCTCGCGGTCATTGTAGGCGACCAGCCCGCGGCCGCGCCAATCACTGTCGACGAGACCGCCGCGGCGAGGACAAGTCCCCCGGCAGCCGCCGGAATCCCGCGCGAAAGCCGCGCGGGAAGTGTGTTATGCCTGACTTTCGGAAGATCGTTTTCGAGATTCATTTTCGCTGATCCTTTCTTTTCGTTTTTCCGGATTCAGTATATTCGCTTTTCGCGGACATTATGCTTTTCATGAAAAGGCGGTCATTATCGCGTCTGCGACAAGGCGCGAAAGCTCGCGCACTATCGTGTCGGTTTCCTTCGGCGTGACGAAGAAGCTCCGGCCGTTTTCGAGAACCTCGCGGAGCGGCTCGCCGATTTCGGTTATTCCGGCCTTTTCGAGCGCGTCGGTGACAAGCGTCGACGAGTCGACGACGGTCGGGATCCCGAGCGCGATCACCGGGACTCCGAGCGTTTCACGGTCGAGCGCGCGGCGTCGGTTTCCGATGCCCGAGCCGGGATTTATCCCCGATGAGCCGAGCTGAACGGTCGTCGCGAGGCGGTCGGTCGAGCGGGCGCAGAGCGAGTCGATCGCGACGACGATCTCGGGCTTCACTCTCTCGCAGGCCGCCGCGACAAGCTCGGCTGACTCGATTCCGGTCTGTCCGAGGACGCCGGGAGTCACCGCCGAGAGTTCACGGCCGCCTAAAAGCTCGTACAGCTCTCTGTGGGGCTTTATGTGCCTTGTGACGGTCAGAAGCCCGCAGGCCTCGTCTCCGAGCGCGTCGGCCGTTATACGGCGGTTTCCGAGTCCGGCGACAAGCACGCTTTCGGGTGAGTGTCCGACAAGCTCTTCTGAAAGTCCGGCGAGCTTTTTTGCGATCAGCTCGGACGCGAGTCTCACGCGGTCGTCTCCGGCAAGCCAGATTCTACCAATGTCGATCGTAATGTAGCGTCCCTTCGGCTTCATGAGACGCGCCGACGCCTCGTCGGTCACGATCCTTATGTCGGTCGTCGCAAAACCGTTCACGGTCTCACCCGATTCCTGTATTCCGCTCCGGTCAGAGAGGTCAAGTTCGGCCGCGAGGTCGGTGCGCAGATAACGGTTTTTTGATTCGTTCATATATTAAACTCCTTGAAATTTCCGATTTTTCAGTGGTAATGAGAGGATTATTCCCATATAAACCCAGATATAGTCTTTGGATTCAATAAATGGGCTGAAAATCCTCGGCAAAATGTCCAAATCGACCCTGACAGAATTGTGCAATAGTATAAAATTTTATTTTTTTGCAAATGATGATTGATTATTTGGAAATTTGATGGTATAATATAAGCAATATCCTAAATACTGCGTGGGCTGTCGCCGTACGTTCTTCGCGGCGACCCACGAAAATGAGGATGTCCACGCTTTATTTCGTTTAGCATTATCCTGCCCGACAGGGTAAATTTGAGGAGGAGTCACACAAACCATGAAGAAGATCATTTCCCTGCTGCTTTTCGCAGCAATGCTCGCTACGATGCTCGTCGGCTGCGGTTCAACGCTTGAAGACGACGAGAAGGGCTACACCATCAACGTCTACATCGGCAGCGAACTCTCCGACTATGACCCGGCACTCGCCTACACTGACGACGGCGCGGTCAAGGTTCTCGGTCTCATTTACGAGGGTCTTACCCGCATCAACGCCAAGGGCGAGGTCGAAAACGCTCTCATGAAGAGCTACAAGGTCATCGAAAACCCCGACAAGAACGACTACAGACTTCAGATCACCATCAAGACGACAAAGTGGAGCGATGGTCGTGTCGTTTCGGCCGACGACGTGGTCTACGCTTGGAAGCGCATACTCGATCCCGAGTTCACCTGCGCCGCCGCTTCGCTTCTCTTTGACGTGAAGAACGCTCGTGACGTCAAGAACGGCGATAACTCGATCGACGACCTCGGAATCGCGGCTATCGACGACGATGTCATCGAGGTTCAGTTCGAGACCAAGGTTGACTACAACCAGTTCCTCGAAAACTGCGCCTGCCTCGCGCTCGTCCCGCTTCGTGAGGACGTCGTCACTCGTTACGATTCCTTCGGAACGGCTGTCTCGACGCTCTGCACCAACGGTCCGTTCGCTATAAAGGGTCTTGACCTCGGCAAGCGTCTCATGCTCGAGCGCAATGTCTACTACTACCGCGACACCGACAACGAGGACGCGCTGGACAAGTATGTCATTCCTTACCGCATGGAAATCAACTTCGCGGAGGATGAAGAGGCCAACACCGCTGATTACGAGGCCGGAAAGCTCATGTATCTCGGCGAGATCGGTCTTTCGAAGCGCGCTTCCTATGCTGATTCCGCGACCGTGACCGAGCTTCTCTCGACTCACGCTTACATTCTCAACACCTCGAAGAGCGTTTTCAAGGACGCTTCGACCCGTCAGGCTCTCTCGAAGGCTCTTGACAGAAACAAGGCCGCAAGCCTCGTAACCTTCGCGAAGCCCGCTACCGGACTCATCCCGTCCCCTGTCTATGACAAGGCGGTCGGCGACAGCTTCAGAGCCAACGGCGGAGATCTTCTCTCCGCTTCGGCTCAGTCGGCAAGCGGAAGCGGAAGCTTCACGCTCACTATCCGCGACAACGCCTATGAAAAGACTCTCGCTGAGTACTGCAAGAGCGTCTGGGAAGGCATGGGCTTCAAGGTGACCATCAAGGCTCTTGACGTCAAGGCTTACAAGAAGGCTTATGAGAACAAGGACTACGACATGATCGCGGTCGACTATCAGTGTCTCACCACCGACGCGTTCTCGGCTCTCTCGGTATTCGCTCCGGCTTTCTCGGGCAACGGTCTCGACATCCAGAACGACAACTACGACGCTGTTCCTTACGTTCCGGGCTATGACAACGCGGCTTACAACGAGCTTATCGAAAAGGCTTTCGCCGAGAAGGACAGAGCCGCACGCTCGTCGATCCTTCACGACGTCGAGAAGCTCCTTATGGAGGATCTCCCGATTATCCCGCTCGTATTCAACGAGGACGCTTATGTTTACAACTCTGACGCTATTTCGGGCATCAAGGACTCCTACTACGGCTTCCGCATCTTCAACAAGATGAAGCTTAAGGACTGGAGAAGCTACCTTGAGACCACAGCGGCCGCTGATGACACCACTGACGATCAGGGCTGATTAGAAAAATCTTCCGGAAAGGCGCAGCCGTATGCTTTTCTCGCGCGGCCGCGCCTTTTTCTGGAAAACCACCGTTAAAAAGATATTCCGATTTTACTTTTTATGCTGCCGTGAAAGGGATGGCTCAAAAAAATGCTGGCACCGCTCAAGGACAAAAATGATATAAAGATCTTTATCCTGTACCTCCTTAAAAATCTTAATTATCCGCTGGATTTCAATACGATTGGCGATATTGTGGTTCAGGACGAGTTCGTGAACTACTTTGATTTCGCGGAGTGCTTTGCCGAGCTTCTTGACTGCGGCAATATCGAAAAGCTTCCCCCGAACCCGAACGCCGACGGTGACAAGAAGGACAAGGAACTCTATCGCATCACCCAGAACGGGATCACGATAGCCGAGCAGCTTCAGAGCTCGCTTCTCAACATGATCAAGGAGAAGAGCCTCAAGAGCGCGCTCCGGATGCTTTCCTTCAAATCGCGCGGATCGGACGTCAGCTGCACCACAAATGAGCGCGAGGACGGAAGATACGATCTCCGCTGCGTGGTCAGCGAAAACGGTAACAAGATCCTTGATCTCGGACTGATCATCGACACCAAGTATCAGCTTGACAAGATGGTCTATAATTTCAACGAGCGTCCTGAGGTCGTTTACCGTGGAATAATCTCTCTCCTGACCGGGGATATCAATTACCTCATCGACTGACAAACCCTTTGTGCAGTTTTCACGAAATTTGAAGCGTGAAATTGTCACTAATGCCGGAAGATATGCGTGCCATACTCTGAACACATAGTGAAATTACACAAAACCGATGGCTCCGTGCTGTGCATTGTCGATAAATGACGAGCGATTGTTCTGAAAATGTGTTAGAAAACTATTGACAGATTCTTAAAACATCGTTATAATATATATAAGCTTGTTTGAAACAGCGGGGTGCCGATGAATTTGAAGAACGATTCCGAACTCATATATGAAGTTCAGAACGGAAACAAAGACTCGTTCAATGAGATAATGAGCCGCTATGAGCCGCTTATCGCCTCGATAGTCGGAAAATACCTGAGAGGAGAGCTTTTCGGAGACAGTGATCGCGACGATCTCTTGCAGGAGGCCTCAATCGCGCTTTACAACGCGGTGATGTCGTATGATATCAGCCAGAGCGAGGTGACCTTCGGACTTTACGCGAAGATCTGTCTTTCCAACAGCCTCAACTCGGCCTCAAGACAGCGTAAGCGTCAGAGAAAGGCCGACGACGCGCAGATTTCCGGCAAAGCTTCCGAAAGCTCATCATACGGCGCGGAAGAAAGGATTTCAGACGCGGGACTTCTGCTTGACAGAGTGGACGATCTTCTGTCCGACTTTGAAAAGGCGGTGTTCAGACTCTTCATCCGCGGATATTCGCATAAATCCATAGCCGAGACTCTCGGACGGACCGAGAAATCGGTTGACAACGCGATCTTTCGCATACGAAGCAAGATATCAAGCAGGTTACTGTGGAAACGCTGATTTAAGATTGTCTTCACGCGGAAACTCCGGTTATTCAGCTTATCCTAATAAATTCAATATGCCCGTATAGCTTAACGAGAGCGTTGCTATGTCATGTTATGTATCAAAGGTGTCGGTTGGAATCCGTCTAGGGCAAAAAATTATTTTACTCAAGCGAGGGAAAAACAATGTATCAGGACGAAAAGTTAATCTGTAAGGATTGCGGCGCGGAGTTCATCTTCACCGCGGGCGAGCAGGAGTTCTACGCCGAGAAAGGGTTCCAGAACAAGCCCCAGAGATGTAAGGCCTGCCGTGACGCGAGAAAGAACGCCGCTAAGCCCCAGAAAGAACTTTACACCACCACCTGCGCGAGATGCGGCAAGGAAGCTAAGGTTCCCTTCCAGCCCAACAGCGACAGACCCGTCTATTGCAGCGAGTGCTACGCTGAAATGAAGCAGCACTGAGCATAGCTGTCTTACCGACAACCAACCAAGGATTCCGCGCGTGTTTTCCGGGTGCCGACTCTGGTCCGGCTTTCCAATGACCCCTCGCGCGGGGTCTTTTTTTATTTTTTTGAAAATTTTCAAAAAAATCGTCGTAAGGGTATGTACAAAGTTGAAAAAGTGTGGTATAATAGTAAAAAGGTATGCTCTCTGACGGCTTTTGCCCGGAATTTGTGCCTGAAATTACCAGACTTTGAATATTCAGGAAAAGATATGTACAATAAAGATTTTGATAAGAAAAAGAAATTCGATAAGACTCCCGAAGAGACTGAGGAAAATTCCTCGCTTGTCTTCGGACGGAACTCTGTGCTTGAGCTTCTGAAGACCGGACGGACGATTGACAAGCTCTTTGTCCGCCGCGGCGAGCGCGAGGGTTCGATAACGATGATCGTCGCCGAGTGCGTCTCAAGGAAAATCCCGGTCGTTGAGGTTGAGAAGGCGAAGCTCGATTCGCTCACCGGAGGAATGAATCATCAGGGCGTCGTGGCGATGGCCGCGATGAAGGAATACGCGACGGTCGACGATATACTGAACATAGCCGCTGAACGCGGCGAAAAGCCGTTCATCGTCATCGCCGACGAGATCGAGGATCCGCACAATCTCGGCGCGATAATCCGCTGCGCCGAGGGCGCGGGCGCGCACGGACTGATTATCCCGAAACGCCGCTCGGCCGGACTGACTTCGGTTGTCTGCAAATCGTCGGCGGGTGCTTTTGAGCATCTGGCGATCGCGAAGGTCGCGAATATCGCCTCGACCATCGACGAACTCAAGGAGAAGAACATCTGGATCTACGGCGCGGAGGCCGGCGGAGCTTCGCTCTACGACACGAAATTCGACAGCGCGACGGCGATTGTCGTCGGAAGCGAGGGCTTCGGAATCTCGCGCCTTGTCCGCGAGAAGTGCGATTTCATGATCTCGATCCCGATGTACGGAAAGGTCAATTCGTTCAACGTCTCCTGCGCCGCGGCGGTTATCCTCTGCGAGGCGGCGCGCCAGCTGAAAAACTGATTTTTCCCGGCGGTTTTCGCGGAAGGCGGTGGCCGCCCCGCGAGGACAATATACAAGTCTATGAAAACCGAGGCGTTCCGCGGAACGCCGGAAAGGATATACCATGCGCAGTGATAACGAGGAACGCCGCGACGAGATCTCGGCCGACGATCTGCTCGCGCTTCTGCACAAGAGTGTGGAAAAGCAGCCGAAGCAGAGCGTCCCGAAAAAGACGTCCGGAAAGGCGGTTCCGGCGACATCGAAATTAAAGATCGACGACGAGGTCTACAACGACGCGAAGCGCGGTCTTCTCCCGGAGAATGACGATACCGACGTCGATATCGAGGCACTTATCAGCAAATTCATAAAGACTCCCGAGAAGAAGCCCGAGAGCGATCAGACTGAGGAGATTGTCCATGAGGTCACGCGTCCCGATGAGCTTCCGGACGATGATGTCAAGGTCTTCGAGCCGGGAAAGGCTCAGGACGGAGCCGCGGATTATCCGGAAAACGCGTCTGAGACGGAAAATGAGCTTCCGGTTCCTGAAGAGCCTGAGACGGAGGATACCGCGTCAGAGCTTTCGGCTGATCCGGAGTATGAGTCGGACATTGAGGATGTAGGCGAGGTTCCGGAGGAGTATCCGGAGATTCCGGCCGACTCCGCGTCAGGCGTAGAATCCGGGGAAACCGATGACACGGCGGAGCTTGAGGCGGCCGATTTCAATGACGGAGCGGATGATTCCGGCGAGCCCGTACCGGGCGGACGGACCGCGGTGTTCGATATAAAGAAGGTACGCGAGGCCTCCGATTCCAAGGAGGAGCGCGGACTTGTCCCGGCCGAGTCGGCGGCGACCGAGATCTTTGACAAGGTGCGCCCCGAGTCGACCTCGGATCCGGCGTCCGAGACAAAGACCTACGGTCAGCCCGACGCCGACGAAATAGATCAGACCGATCTCAATCTTATGATCGCCTTCGGAATGAACGATGAGCTCAAGGACAAGGTCGGCGAGAAGAAGGCCTCCGATATCGAGGCCGACCTCGAAAAGAAGAGCGAGGAAACGATGCAGATCCAGAGCGTAGGCAGTCACTACGAGTACACCGACCGCGCTCAGAACACCGAGATACTGACGAGATTCCAGTCGGATTATTACTGGGGAATCGGACGGATCGCGCTGGCGGTCGTGATGTTCATCGCGCTTTTCTGGATTGAGAACTGCTCGATTTTCGGACACGAGCTCCCGACCTTCATGCGCCCCGAATCCTATCCGGTCGTATACGCGATGGTTGATTTGCAGTTTGTCGTGATATGCGCCGCGCTTGTCGGACGGCAGATAATCACCGGAGTGAAGAATATGCTCCGTCTCGGACCGACGCCCGAGAGCCTGACGGCCTTCACGGTGATACTGTCTGTCGTCTATACGATAATCTCATGCTTTGCCGCGCCGAGAAGCGGATTCTCGCTCTACAATCTTCCGACAGCGGCGGCGGTCGTACTCGCGCTGATCTATGAGTTCATGAACCTGAAGCGCGCGGTGTTCGGCTTCAACGTCATCTCGTCGAAGCGGAAGAAATTCGTGGTCTCGCCGGTCTCTGACGCGACCGAGACGCTTGAGCGCGAGATTTTCAGCGATTACGTTCCGGTTGGCTCGAAGATAATCAGAGTCGTCAAGACAGACTTTGTCGACGGCTTCTTCGCGAAGACCGAGAGCGAGCGGATCCCGAGACCGATCATCGGAATCATGATGCCGCTCGTACTCGTTGTCGCGGCGGCGTTCTTCTTCCTCGGCTACATCAGAACCCAGAATTTCTACACATCCTTCACGCTGGCCTTCTTAACGGCCACAGCGACGATGCCGCTTACGGCCTTTGTGATCTACAGCCTGCCGTATTACCGCGCGTCAAAGCGCGCGTATGACGCTGACAGCGCGATCATCGGCGACAACGCGTTCGGCGACTTCGCCGGATCGGCCGTGATCTCGTTCGAGGACAAGGAAGTCTTCCCGCCGAGCGGAGTCAAGGTCACCAGCATCAAGGTCTACGGCAACAACCGGATCGACGAGATCATCTACAATCTCGCCAGTGCGTTCATGAAGGTCGGCGGACCGCTCGCCGATGTCTTCAGTCAGGCGACGCATGATCTCGGCCACTCGGACAACGTCGAGATCGAGTCGGTCGACGAGGACGGCTTCACCGTCACGATCGACGACATATCGGTGAATCTCGGAAAGGCGTCCTACATGGAGCGTCTTGACTTCGAGCCGCCGTATGACCCCGAAGACAAGCGGATTGAGGCAGCGACGATCGGAATCCTTTACATCGCATACCAGGGCGAACTCGCCGCGAAGGTCTATGTACAGTACACGATCGACAACGAGTTCGAGAAGATTCTCACCCAGCTCTACAAGACCGGTATGTGCGTCGGAATCAAGTCGTTTGACCCGAACATCGACGATATGCTTCTCGCAAAGAAGCTTAAGGCGATGAAGTATCCCGTCAAGGTCATCCGCTCGAAGAACGTCGAGGACATTCCGCACGCGACCGAGAGATGCGACAGCGGCGTCGTCTCGAAGCGGTCGGTCAAGGAGCTTTTGAGAACCGTCGCGTCCTGCGAGAGGGTCAGCGGCGCGATAAGGACGAGCTTCATCTTCAAGATTCTCGCGATGCTCCTGGGAGTTGTCGTTATGGTCTTCGTACTTTTCTTCAACGCGGAACCCTTTGTGAAGTCGGTCTACGCGGTGCTGTATCAGCTTATCTGGATCGCGCTCGTGACGCTTGTCACGCACTTCGCGGTATGATCTTAACCGGGAATGTCGGGGTCCGGCATTCCCGGTTTTTGAATTTTTCGAAAGGAACACTATATGAACAACATCTCCCCCAAAACGGCCGCCGAACGGCTCTTAAAACGCGTCGAGAAGCCGGGACGCTATACGGGCGGCGAATTCGGTCAGATCATAAAGGACAAGGTAAAGATAAAGGCGCGGTTCGCCTTCTGTTTCCCGGATACCTACGAGATCGGAATGTCGAATCTCGGAATCCGCATCCTCTACGGCTCGATAAACCAGTACGACGATCTCTGGTGCGAGAGAGTCTACGCGCCGTGGAACGACATGGAAAATGAGATGCGGAAATACAAAATCCCGCTCTACGCACACGAGAGCGGAGACGCGCTGTCTGATTTCGATTTTGTCGGCTTCACGCTCCAGTATGAGCTTTGCTACACGAACGTCGTGAATATGCTCGAACTCGGCGGAGTTCCGATCCTTGCTTCCGAGCGTGGGGACGACTGTCCGATCGTGGTCGGCGGCGGCCCCTGCACCTACAATCCCGAGCCTGTGGCCGATTTCTTCGACGTTTTCTCGATCGGAGAGGGCGAGGAGGCTCTGCCTGAGATGATGCGGCTCTATGTAGAAATGAAAGAGGCCGGGACTTACACGAGAAAGGAATTTCTGCACGAACTCGCGAAGCTCCCCGGATTCTACGTACCATCGCTCTATGAGGTTTCGTACAACGACGACGGAACGGTAAAGGAATACAGGCCGGTTTACGACGACATTCCGAAGCGGATCACAAAGCGGATCATAAAGGATCTCGACAAGGTCTATTATCCGGAGAAGTTAGTTATTCCTTACATCGACACGGTTCAGGACCGCATCGTGCTTGAGGTCTATCGCGGGTGTATCCGCGGATGTCGGTTCTGTCAGGCCGGGATGGTCTACCGTCCGGTACGCGAAAAGTCGGTCGACGTTCTCGACCGCTACGCGAAGCTTCTCTATGACGCGACCGGATACGATGAGATCTCGCTCTCGTCGCTCTCGATCTCGGACTATTCGCACATCGACGAACTCTGCGACACGCTCCTCAAATGGACCGACGACGCGAAGGTGAATCTCTCGCTCCCATCGATGCGGGTAGACAGCTTCACCAAAGAGCTTATGGAGAAGATCTCGACCGTTCGCACCGGGGGAATCACCTTCGCGCCCGAGGCCGGGACTCAGAGACTCCGTGACGCGATAAACAAGAATGTCGTTGAGGAAGATCTCATCCGCGCCTGCCGCGTCGCCTTCGAGGCCGGGAAGAGTACTGTAAAGCTTTACTTCATGATGGGACTCCCGACCGAGACGCTTGAGGACGTCGAGGGAATCGGGGTTCTGGCCCGTCACGTTCTCGACACCTACTATGAGGTCACGCGCGGCGTCAAGGGACGTCGTTCACCGACCGTGACGATCTCCTGCTCCTGTTTCATTCCGAAGCCCTTCACGGCCTTCCAGTGGGAGCCGCAGAACTCGCTTGAGGAGCTTCGTATGAAGCAGCAGCACCTCCGCTCGAAGATTACCGACCCGAAGATCAAATTCAACTATCACGACGCCGAGGTCTGCCGGATTGAGGCGGTCTTCGCGCGCGGCGACCGCAGACTCTCGAAGGCGATCATCACGGCGCATGAAAAGGGCGTGAAGTTCGACAGCTGGGAGGAGTTTTTCAGCTACGAAGGCTGGATCAACACGTTTAATGAGTGCGGGATTGACCCCGATTTCTACGCGACGCGCGAGTTCGGCGAGGACGAGGTTCTGCCGTGGGATATCATCGACTGCGGCGTGACAAAGGAATTCCTGCTCCGCGAACGCCACAACGCGCATATTTCAAAGACGAACAGAAACTGCAAAGAGCAGTGTACCGGCTGCGGCGCAAGCTGCCTTGGAGGTGAGAGAACATGGTGCAAGAGATAAATTTTGACAAATTCACTGCGACTCCCGAAAAGCCGCTCCCGATCCGCGCGAAATTCTACAAGGTCGGCATGCTTCAGTACATCTCGCATCTTGATCTTGTCCGGACGATGACGCGGATCCTTGTCCGCTCGGGGATTCCGGCGTGGTATTCGCAGGGCTTCAATCCGCGGCTCAAGCTGACCTTCGCGATGCCGCTCTCGATCGGAATCCAGAGCGAGTGCGAGTTCTTTGATATCCGTCTCACGTCTCCGATGAGCGCGGACGAGGTGAAGGCGCGGATAAACCGCGCGCTGACCGACGAGCTTCAGGTGACCGACGTCTATCTGAGCGATCTCAAATTCAGCGAGATCGCGTGGGTCGAGTATGAGATCAAAATGACTTCGCCGCGGCTTTCATCCGACACGGTGCATGAGCTTACGAGGCTTTACACGAGTCCGCTCGTCGTCACTAAGCATTCGAAGGCCGGGGACAAGGATGTCGATATTCTTCCGAATATCAGCCTGCGCTCATGCCGCTTTGAGGATGGTTCTGTGATGCTGAGACTGCTCACGGCGGCTGACAGCGCAAATTATCTCAGCCCCGAGTATATAATGACCGCGGCTGAGGAAAAGCTCGGAATCACCTTTGAGGATCCCTTTACCGAGTTCTACACGATGACGAGAAAGGAAGTCTATCTCTCTGACAAGACGACTGTTTTCCGTTAAAGAACGTTGTCAAGACGGAATTTCTGCGCGTCTGAAATATGAGAAAGCGCGTTTTCAAGGTCGCGGAGCTTTGACATGAAGTCGTCGCTGCCGAAAGGATAGCTCAGAAGCCCGCAGATCGCGTTTTCGGCGCGGTCAATCTCGCTGTGATTTATTGAAAGCGAAACGATATTCCGGCAGCCCTGCCACCCAGAGGTCAGCTCCTCAAGCGCGGGACTGCCGCTTTCGATTTTCTCGCAGATATCGAGAAGATTATCAAGCTTTCCCGTCACCCAGACCGAGTTCCAGATTATAAGTCCTGTCATGATGAGAAGAATTGTGAGTGAAGTGAAAAAAGAACGCATCAGCGGAGTATCAGATTCTCCTTTCCTGCGTCGTCGACCGTGAAGAGCAGGACATCACGGAGGGCGGCTTTTTGCTGTCTGAGACGCGAATCGAGCCATTTGCGGTCTTTTTTAATTAAACAGAGGTCATAGTCGCTGATTTTCGAGTCGATTACGACCGCGTGCGCGATTCCCGACTCGGTGACCGTCAGCTTCATATCGTAGGCCGACGGCGGGTCGGTGCGCCTTTTGCGGATGACCGAAAGCTGCCCGTTGTGTTCGAGAATCGCGTATTCGACGTCCGCGATGTCCGAGACGCCGTTTATCCGGAGCTGCGAGAGGAGTTCTTCGAGACTTATTCTGACTTTCAGCAGCTCCTTCATCGAAATCCGGCCGCGGTTTATGAGAATGCTTGGCTTGCCGTCAAAAATCGGTTTGAGAAAAGGAATTCTGGTGACGGCGAAGGAGAGGATGACCTCGATTGAGATCAGCGCGCCGATCGGGATTATCGCGAAGATCAGCGGAATGCGGTCGTCGGCGATCGGTTGCGCGGCGAGTTCGGAGAGAAGCAGGGTCGTGACAAGCTCGGAGACCTGCATTTCGCCGATCTGACGCTTTCCCATGACGCGCATCGTCACGAGAAGAATGGTGTAAATAAGGAAAATCCTGATTAAAATCGTGAGCATATGTGTACCTCCGACAATAGACTTTACTTTAATTTTAATTTTATACACGCATTCGACAAATCGCAAAAAAATGCGAAAAAAGGGTTGACAAACGAGAGAAGATGTGATATAATATTAAAGCTGTGAGCGAG
>CAKSVM010000064.1 GCA_934503195.1 uncultured Eubacteriales bacterium | reverse complement strand
ATTCGGCGGAGGCTGTTGAAAAGCTCGGCTACGATGATAAGATGACTCACATCTCCACAGGCGGCGGCGCGTCCCTCGAATTCCTTGAAGGTCTCGAGCTCCCCGGCATCGCTTGCCTGAAAGACAAGGACTAATTTATTATAGTCAGGGGGCGGGAGACTCCTTTTAAGGAAAGGGGTTCCCGCCCCGAGTTGCCGTTTGCGGCAACTCGTCGACACACCCTCACCCACCCCCAAACCTTTTCAAACAATAGTGTGTTTATACTTCTATTGTTAGTTAGAGTGAATGGGTTAGTGTGGGGTGTCGGTTTTTTAGCTTGTTATTCTTGATATAGCTCAGTGTAATCCATAGCTTTTAATCAAAGAAACATAAAATCTCAAAGAGGTAATCAAAATGAATAAGGCTACACGCAAGACCGTAATCGCCGGCAACTGGAAGATGAACATGACTCCCTCGGCGACCAAGGCTTTCATTTCCGAACTCGCTCCGATGGTCGCCGGCAAGGACGGCTGCGATATCGTCCTCTGCGTTCCGTTTGTAGACATAGCTCCGGCTGTCGAAGCGGCTAAGGGCACCAACATCAAGATCGGCGCTGAGAACGTTCACTTCGCTAAGAGCGGCGCTTACACCGGAGAAATCTCGGCTGATATGCTGAACGAAGTCGGCGCGGAATACGTCGTCATCGGCCACAGCGAGCGCCGTCAGTACTTCGGCGAGACCAACGAGACTGTCAACCTCCGCGTCAAGGCGGCTCTCGAGGGCGGACTCAAGGTCATCCTCTGCGTCGGCGAGCTTCTCGCTGAGCGTGAGCAGGGCATCACCGAGGAGATCGTCTCGCTTCAGACCAAGATCGCGCTTCAGGGCGTTTCGGCCGACGAGCTTAAGAACGTAATCATCGCTTACGAGCCGGTCTGGGCAATCGGAACCGGAAAGACCGCGACCCCCGATCAGGCTGACGAGGTCTGCGGAATCATCCGCGGCGTCATCGCTAAGCTCTACAGCGCGGAAGCGGCTGAGGCCTTCACCGTCCAGTACGGCGGCTCGATGAACGCCAAGAACGCGGCTGAGCTCCTCTCCAAGGTCAATGTCGACGGCGGACTCATTGGCGGCGCGTCCCTCAAGACCGCTGACTTCACGACGATCGTCAACGCGGCTCAGTAAATTCCGACATAAATATTCCCGGGGATTATTCCCCGGGAAGTTTTTTATATTTCCGAAAGATCCTTACGGATCGCGGCCGTCAGATAGTTTCTGAGCGGCTGATTCGGGGAATTCATCACGTGCTGAGCGTGGAAGAGCGTGAAATCGTGCTTGAGATCGCAGGCAAGGTAAGCTCCCGCCGCGCCGCCCCAGCCGAAATCGCTGCTTCCCGAGCCGTTATATTCGCATCTCAGGCCGAGTCCGTAGCCGTAACCGTAGGCGTTGAGCGAATAGTATTTTATCCGCTTCTCGTCGAGCTCGTTCGTCGTCATAAGCGCGAGGGTTCCGGGCTTCAGGAGCTTCATCGTCCGCCAGCCCTCGAGGAATTTCAGGTAATCGTCAACCGTCGTGAGACAGCCCGCGCCGCCGCTTTCGTACTCCGAGCCGAGTCTGAATCCGTTCCGCCCGCCAATCGGGGTGAACACTTTCGTCTCGGAATCATATCTGTACTGCGCGCAAAGCTTTGAAATCTCGTCGTCGGTCGGAAGGAAGGTCGAGTTCTCCATCCCGAGCGGCTCAAAGATCGTCTTCTTAACGTACTCACCGAACCTTTCGCCCGAGATCACCTCGACGAGCGCGGCGATGACGTCGTGGCAGAGGCTGTAATTGTACTTTTCGCCGGGATCGAAGGCGAGCGGGTCGCGGGCGAGATATTTCATCGTCTCACGGGTCGGGCAGCGGCCGTTCGTCTCCTTTTTCGCGAGCGCGAGATTCCCCGAGCCGAGGTTGTAGGTAAGTCCGGCCGACATTGTGAAGAGGTCGCGGATCGTGATTTCCCTTGCCGCCGGGCGGAGATTTCCGGCGTCGTTCACCTTCATCTCCGAAAATTCGGGCAGATAGTCCGAGAGCCTGTCGTCAAGGCCGAATTTTCCCTTCTCCCAGAGCGTCATCGCGGCCGTGACCGTGATCGGCTTCGAGCAGGAATAGACGTTGTAGGTTTCGCTTCCGTTTATCGGCTTTGTCTTTTCAGCGTCGGAATAGCCCTCCATGCGGCGGTAGATTTCCTTTCCGTGGTGAAGGACGCGGATGTCGATCGACGGGATCCCTAGATTTACGAACTCGTCGACGAGCTTGTCAAGATTTTTCATGAGCTTCTCCTTGAAGTTTTTTTACATTATATCACAAGCGGCGGCAAAAGTCAATAGAAAGCAAGAAAAAACCGCTTACGATGTAAGCGGTCAATCTGGAGCGAGTGATGGGAATCGAACCCACGCGACCAGCTTGGAAGGCTGGAATTCTACCATTGAACTACACTCGCGTATTTTGTTTTTGCTGTCTTCTCTCGACTGCTTAAATATTATACCACATTCTGATCGATTTGTCAAGGGGTTTTTCAAAAAAAACTTGATTTTTTTTTTGAAATGTGCTATCATATTATTATAAGCCATAAAGGAGTACAAGATTGAAAGCTGACGCTTTCAATCAGCATTTTGTGTCCCTATCGCGGTTTTACAACCGCGATTTGGCTGCGCCAACCGTGCCACAAAAAGCAAGAAAGGAAACTTTTGCTACGCAAAAGTCATGGTCATAAAAATGCCAAAGCAAGCCGATACGAATCCCTTCCCCTTCAGCGATTCTAACAAACGATATCATACATACGATTACTTCACCCGGCATAAATTCGGAAAGAAGTGCGCGAAGCTCCCGCTCGACGGCGGATTCACCTGCCCCAACCGCGACGGAAAGGTCGGAGTCGGCGGATGTATCTACTGCTCGGCGCGCGGCTCGGGCGATTTCTGCGCCGACAAAACCCTTCCGATCGCCGATCAGCTCGAGGCCGAACTCGGAGTCATGCGGAAAAAATGGCACGACCCGCTCGGAATCGCCTACTTTCAGGCCTTCACGAACACCTACGCGCCTGTGGAAATTCTCCGCGAAAAATTCGAGCCCGCGTTGACCGTCCCCGGGATCGTCGGTCTCAGCGTCGCCACCCGCGCCGACTGCCTGCCGCCTGACGTCTGCGCATACCTCGCCGAACTCGCCGAACGTACCTTTCTGACCGTCGAACTCGGCCTCCAGACGATTCACGACAAAACCGCCGCCTTCATAAACCGCGGACACACATTTTCGGACTTCGTAAAAGGCTATGAAAGCCTCCGGAGCGCGTCGGAGAAGATAAACATCTGCGTCCATCTGATCGACGGCCTGCCCGGCGAGGACGCGGAAATGATGCTCGAGTCGGCGAAGGAGGTCGCGCGGCTCAGACCCGAACAGGTAAAGCTCCACCTTCTGCACGTCATCGAGGGAACAAAGCTCCGCGAGATCTGGCGCGAGGGAAAATTCGAGTGCCTGACACTCGATGAGTACACCGACATCGTGATAAGCCAGCTCGAGGTCTTCCCGGCCGGAACCGTCATCGGCCGCGTCACAGGAGACGGACTCGGAGACTCGCTCGCCGCGCCGCTCTGGAGTAAGAAAAAACTCGTTGTCATGAACACGATCGATAAGAAAATGTTCGAAAGGAACACTTTTCAAGGTAGATTAACATTATAACAAACCGTGAAGATTGCCGTTTTATGGCGATCTTATGCAATATATACAAAAATGTTCCTGTTATTTTTACATTCGCGTGTGTAGAATTTTCACATAACCTATTGCAAAATTGCCCGGATTAGTGTATAATAGTATGCAGAGACAATCATGGACTTTGAAATTTATTGAATTCACATAAATATTCACCGCTTCATATCGCTCTAAACCAAAATTATACCACGAAAAGGAGCAAATCAAAATGGAAAAGATCACAACCAAAAGTATCCGCAACGTATGCCTCATGGGTCACGGTGGCACCGGAAAGACCTCTCTTGGTGAAGCCATGCTTTACCTCGCTAAGGCAACCGACCGTCTCGGCCGCACCGCCGAAGGAAACACCGTGAGTGATTACGACCCGGAAGAGATCCGCCGCGGATTCTCGCTTTCAGCCTCCATCGCTCCCTTCATGTGGAAGGACAGCAAGATCAACATCATCGACACTCCCGGTTACATCGACTTCCAGGGCGAGGTGCTCGAGGGAATCCGCGTCGCCGACTCCGCGCTGATCGTCGTCGACGGCCGCAACGGCATCGAGGTCGGCACCGAGCTGGCGTGGGACTGCGCCGTTGAGGAAGGGATTCCGCGCGCCTTCTTCATCAACCGCTTCGACGACGGCGAGGCGAGATTCAAGCGCGTATTCGATTCGCTGCGCGAGAGATTCGGCGTGGCGGTCTGCCCGATCCTGATCCCGATGATCGCGGGCGACAAGGTTATCGGCTTCCTCAACCTCATCGACATGAAGTCCGAGGTCTACGACAAGAACGGCGCGAACATGGAGTCCGAAATTCCCGAGGAGTTCAGGGAAATCGCCGAGGAATACCGCAATATGCTCTACGAGTCGATCGCCGAGACGAGCGAGGAGCTGATGGAAAAATTCTTCGCCGGCGAAACGATTACATACAACGAGGCGATCAACGCGGTTCACGACGGAATCATAAACGGCGGAATCGTTCCGGTCTTCTGCGGCTCCGCTACCAGACTCTGGGGCGTTACCGAGGTCATGGACACGATCGCGCACTCTTTCCCGCGTCCGACCGCGAGAAAGTTTGAAAAGATAATCACTCCCGACGGCGAGGCCGACATTCCGATCACGCCCGACGGCGAGACCTCGATCTTCGTCTTCAAGACGGTCGCCGACCCGTTCGTAGGAAAGATGTCCTTCTTCAAGGTCATGAACGGCGAGCTTAAGCGCGACATGGTTCTCAGAAACACCAAGACCGGAACGACCGAAAAGATGGCGCACATCTACACGATCCGCGGAAAGAAGCAGACCGAGGTCGACTCGCTCTGCTGCGGCGACATCGGAATGACCGCGAAGCTCGGCAACGTCAACACGAACGACACGCTGACAATCTCGGCGAACGATATAGTCTACAAGGGCATCGACTTCCCCGAACCTTTCTTAACGCAGGCGATCCGCCCGCTCGCCAAGGGCGACGAGGACAAGATCAGCTCGGGCATCTCGAAGCTTCTTGAGGAGGATCTGACGACCCGCTACGAAAACGACGCCGAGACAAAGCAGCTTCTCATCTCGGGACTCGGCGACATTCACCTTGACGTCCTGACCGCGAAGCTCAAGAACCGCTTCGGAACGTCGGTCGTCCTCGAAAAGCCGAAGATCGCTTACCGCGAGACGATAAAGAAGTCGGTCGAGGCCGAGGGCAAGCACAGAAAGCAGTCGGGCGGCCACGGACAGTACGGTCACGTCAGAATCCGCTTCGCTCCGGGCGAAAACGAGGGACTCACCTTCACCGAGAGCGTCGTCGGCGGAGCCGTGCCGAAGGGATTCTTCCCGGCGGTCGAGAAGGGGCTTCAGGAGGCGATGCAGAAGGGCGTACTCGCGGGCTTCCCGGTCGTAAATCTCGCGGCTGATCTCTACGACGGCTCGTATCACGATGTCGACTCGTCCGAAATGTCGTTCAAGATGGCGGCCAGCCTCGCCTACAAGGACGGACTGCCGAGAGCCAACCCGGTGATTCTCGAACCGGTCGGAACGCTTCTCTGCACCATCCCGGACGATTACGTCGGAGACGTTCTCAGCGACGTCAACAAACGCCGCGGACGCGTTCTCGGAATGGAAGCCGTTCACGGACGCAAGGGCTACACCTGCGTTCAGGCCGAGGTTCCGAAGGCCGAGATGCAGGACTATCCGATCGCCCTCCGCGCCATGACTCAGGGACGCGGAAAGTTCACCTTCCGCTTTGAGCGTTACGAGGAGGTTCCGGCGAACATCGCGCAGAAGATCATCGCCGAGGCAAACAAGGAATAACTCATAAAAGATTCAAAGGGATTCGTCTGACGGCGGATCCCTCTTTTTTTCCGAAGAATTTACATTAAACGCTGTACAAACAATGAAAAGTGTGATATAATATATAGAATAATATTTTTGTCAAAAAGAGATGTATAATGATGACCCTCACGGTCGCAACCTTCAACCTCAAAAGCACCGGACTCGGATTCGGCGTCCACAGCTGGAAAAAACGCCGCGCGATCTTATGCGACGCACTCCGTGACCTTGACGCCGACGTTGTGGGTGTTCAGGAGCTCACGCCGATAATGAAGGCCTACCTCGAGCACGAGCTTGCCGAATATAATTTCGTCGGACGTCCGCGCGGGGGGATAATCTTCAACGAGCATTCGGATATCGCCGTCAGAAACGGCATAAAAATCGACTACAACTCAACCTTCCCGCTCTCAAAAAACCGGTTCGGGCGGCTGGTTTCAATCCGTTCGCCGCTTTCGTGGATATTCCCGCGGATCTGCACCGTCGCCGAGCTTGAATCGGAAGGAGTCCGCTTCCGCGTCTTCAACACCCATCTTGACGTCTCGAGCGAGGCCGCGCGGATAATCGAACTCCGCATCGTCTGCCGGAGAATCTCCGAGCTGAACGCCGCCGACCCGCTCCCGACGATCCTGACCGGCGACTTCAACGCCTCGCCCGACTCGCGCGCGGTGAAGACAATCGAGAGCTTTGAGCTTCCGAAGCTCACCAGCGTCTCGGAATCGGCCGCGGGCGGAACCTACCACTTCTTCAGGGGCAGAGAGTCGGGGATGCGGATCGACCACGTTTTCGCGAGCCCCGAGTTCCACGTGAACTCAAGCGAGATCGTCAGAAGAAATTGGAACGGACTCTACCCGTCCGACCACTATCCGCTGAAGGTCGAGCTGACAATAGATTTCAAGGATGTGATTAAGTGACAAATGAAAAGCATTTGATGCGCCTCCGGCTCCGGACGACAAAAGGAATCAAGCTCACGGCGACGCAGATCATAATCTCGGGCTTTCTCGCGCTGATACTTCTCGGCGGGGTTCTGCTCTGCCTCCCGATTTCGTCGGCCGCGGGAAAATTCACGCCGTTTGCCGACGCGATGTTCACCTCGGTCAGCGCGACCTGCGTCACCGGGCTGACCGTTCTTCCGAGCGGCGGATACTGGAGTCTTTTCGGGAAGATCGTCATAATCGTCCTGATACAGATCGGCGGACTCGGATTCATGACCCTCGCCGTGATGCTATCGCTCTTCGCGAAGCGTCAGATCACCCCGCGCGAGCGCGTCATCGTCGCCAAATCCCTCGGTCTCTCGGACTACGGCGGCACGGTCAGGCTCGTGAGGCGGATTCTCCTCGGAACCTTCGGAATCGAGCTCATCGGCGCGGTGATTCTCTCGACGCAGTTCATCCCCGAGTTCGGATTCGCGAAGGGAGTCTGGTACGGAATCTTCCACTCGGTCTCCTCGTTCTGCAACGCCGGGTTTGACCTGATGAACAGCTACGAGGGCTTCCGCGGGAATCTGACGGTCGGAATCACCGTGATGATCCTCATCGTGGTCGGCGGAATCGGCTTCATCGTCTGGGACGATATCGTCAATCTCGTGACAAGGCGCAAGAGAATCTCGGTCTACTCGCGGTTCGTGATCATCGTGACGCTTTTCCTGCTTGTGAGCGGAGCCGCGCTAGTCGCGTTCTTTGAGTGGAACAACCCCGAAACCATCGGAAATCTCAGCGTTTTAGAAAAGCTCTACCAGAGTCTTTTCCAGTCGGTGACGACGCGAACCGCCGGAATCGACTTCATCGGCAACTCGGAAATGACCGGGTCGACGCAGCTCATCTGCCTCTTCTATATGCTCATCGGCGGCGCGTCAGGCTCGACGGCGGGCGGAGTCAAGGTCGGAAGCTTCGGGGTGCTTGTGCTCGCGGTCATAAACTTCGCCAAGGGAAGCGACGAGATAGTCCTTTGGAAGCGCAAAATCCCGCACGAGACGGTCGTGCGCGCGCTGACCGCTTTCTCGATAAATCTCACCGCCGGAATCTTTGGCGGAATAATTATCGCGCTTCACGAAAACGTCGGACTTCTCGCCACGCTTTACGAGACGATCTCGGCCATCTCGACCGTCGGGCTTTCGCTGTCGCTGACTCCGTCTCTGTCGGTCTTCTCGAAAATAATCATCATGCTTTTAATGTTCTTCGGCCGGGTCGGAATCCTCACGATAACCTACACGCTGATGCTCCGCGGCGCGATGAGGAAGAGCTGCATCAGCTACCCCGACGTTGACCTGATGATAGGATGAAAAGGAGTAAAGATTGAAAGCTAACGCTTTCAATCAGCATTTTGTGTCCCTATCGCGGCTGTGAAGCCGCGATTTGGCTCCGCCAACCGTGCCCCAAAAAGCAAGAAAGGAAACTTTTGCTACGCAAAAGTCATGGTCATAAAAATGAAGAAAAAACGCAGCTTCTGCATAATCGGACTCGGACGGTTCGGTCAGACCCTCGCCCGCAGTCTCGCGAAAACCGATCATCAGGTGCTGGTGATCGACGAGAACGACGACGTGATAAACGCGATCTCTGACATCGTGACGAACGCCGTCGTCGGCGACCCGACAAACGAGGCGGTTCTCCGCGCGGCCGGGGTCAGCGACTACGACTGTGTCGTCGTCGCGACGGCCGACAACATCAACGACAGCATCCTGACGACGCTCACCCTCAAGGACATGGGGATAAAGCAGGTCGTCGCGCGCGCGTCGAGCGATCAGCACCGGCGCGTCCTCGAAAAGCTCGGCGCGGACATGGTCGTCTTCCCAGAGCAGGACATGGGCGAAAAGCTCGTCGGCATCCTCGACCGCAACAACGTGCTTGAATACATCGAGTTCTCGGACACGCACGCGATAGTCGAGGTCGCGGTTCCGCAAAAGTGGGTCGGAAAGTCGCTCGCGGAGCTTAATGTCCGCAAAAAATACGGCGTGACCGTTCTCGCGGTGAACGATCCGAAGACCGGGATGAACATCTCCCCCGACCCGTCAAAGCCCTTTTCGGCTGACGAAACCGTCGCGCTTCTCGGCGAGATGGCCGCGATCGACCGCATGACAAAATAGGAGGTTTTCATGTCAAAGCTCACTGAATTCTACGAATATATCAAAGGAAAGCGCGTTTCGGTCGTCGGGATCGGAATCTCGAACACGCCGCTCATCGACTTTCTCCTCTCGCATGGCGCGGTCGTCACGGCGCGCGACATGAAACCGGCCGAAAAGCTCGGCACGGTCGCGTCGGAGCTTGAAAACAAAGGCGTCCGGCTTATCCTTGGCGAAAAGTATCTCGAAAATCTCGACGACGAGATCATCTTCCGCGCGCCGGGAATCCGCCCCGACATACCCGAATTCAAAAAAGCCGTGGAAAACGGTTCGACGCTGACCTCCGAGATGGAGCTTTTCTTCGAACTCTGTCCCTGCAAGATCTTCGGAATCACCGGAAGCGACGGCAAGACGACGACAACGACGCTGACCTGTATGTTCTTACGCCTTGAGGCCGAAAAGCGTCATTCCGGCAAAACGGTCTATGTCGGCGGGAATATCGGAACTCCGCTTCTCCCGATAATCGATAAGATAAAGCCGACCGACTACGCCGTCGTCGAGCTTTCGAGTTTTCAGCTCCAGAACATGAAGCGTTCGCCCTTCGCCGCGGCGATCACGAACGTCACCCCAAATCACCTCAACTGGCACACCGGGATGGAGGAGTACACGCTGGCAAAGGAGAATATCTTCAGAAATCCCGGAAACGAACGGCTTGTCCTCAACTGGGGCTGCGACGCGACGCGGGAAATGGCGGGGCTCACGCGTGCTGACGTCACCTTCTTCTCGGCAAAGAGCGAGCCTGAGCTTCGGAAGGCTCTGTACGCGATCTACGAAAAGGACGGCGGAATCGAGGACGATGAAATCGTCCGTAAGAACGCGTGGGGCGAGGAAACCCTCCTGAAAATCTCCGACATTAAGCTCCCCGGCCGCCACAATGTCGAAAACTATATGACGGCGATCGGACTGACGTGGGGATTTGTCGGCAAGGATGTGATCCGCGAGGTCGCAAAAACCTTTGGCGGGGTTGAGCATCGCTGCGAGTTCGTGCGCGAATTTAACGGAGTGAAGTACTACAACTCGTCGATCGACTCCAGTCCGACAAGAACCGAGGCCGCGCTCAGAGCCTTTCATCAGAAGGTGATCGTCATCTGCGGCGGCTACGACAAGCACATCCCCTACGAGCCGCTGGCAAAGCCGCTGATCGACTGCGCGAAGGCCGTCATCCTCACCGGGGACACCGCGCCGAAGATAAAATCCGCGCTGATCTCGTCTCCCGATTACAAAGGCGAGCCGCCGGTTTATGAGTCCGACACCTTCGAGGGCGCGGTCGAGATTTCGAAGAAAATCGCCCAAAGCGGTGATATCGTCATCCTCTCGCCCGCCTCGGCAAGCTTTGACCGCTTCAAGAACTTCGAGGAGCGCGGACGCTACTTCAAAAAACTGGTAAATGAATTCTGACAAGGAGAACTGAAATGGATCTTAATGAACTGACAAGAAAGGCCGAGGCCGATCTCGCGCCGATATTCGCCGACATCGACCGCGTCGCCTTTGAAAACACCGCCAGAGTGCTCGATTCCTTCCGTACGCACAAGATCGACTCGACCTGCTTTGATGGCACGAGCGGCTATGGTTACGACGACAAGGGACGCGACGCGCTTGACAGGGTCTACGCCGACGTCTTCGGCTGCGAGGCGGCGTTCGTCCGCCACAGCATCGTAAACGGAACGCAGGCGATCGCCATCGCACTCTACGGACTTCTCCGCCCGGGCGACGTAATGCTCGCGGTCACCGGAAAGCCCTACGACACGCTCGAACAGGTCATCGGCATCGCCGGGGAGCCGGGCAACGGATCGCTCGCCGACTTCGGCGTGGAATACCGTCAGGTCGACCTTAAAGACGGCCGGGTCGATTTCGACTCGGTGGCGAAGGAGCTTGAAACCTACGGCGACCGCGTGAAGATCGCGTTTATCCAGCGTTCGAAGGGCTACATGACCCGCCCGACGCTGACGGTCGACGAAATCGGCGAAATCGCGAAATTCGTCAAGGCGCGCTCAAAGGCCTACGTCGTCGTCGACAACTGCTACGGCGAATTCACCGAGGAAAAGGAACCCGTCGCGGTCGGAGCCGATCTCATGATGGGTTCGCTCATCAAGAATCCCGGCGGCGGAATGGCTGAGTCGGGCGGATATGTCGCGGGGTGCGCGAGAGCCGTCGAGCTGGCGTCGTATCGTCTGACCTCGGTCGGAGTCGGACTCGAGTGCGGGGCTACTCTCGGAAACAACAAGAGCCTCATAAAGGGCTTCTTCTACGCGCCGCACACGGTCGCGCAGGCGATGAAGACGATGCACTTCGCGGCCTATATCTTCGAGGCGATGGGCTTTGAGGTCTCGCCGCGCTGGAACGAGCGCAGAGCCGATATCATCCAGTCGATAAAGCTCGGCTCGCCCGAAAACATGGTGAAATTCTGCGGCGGAATCCAGAGCGGCTCGCCGATCGACTCCTATGTCGCGCCGATTCCCGACGCGATGCCGGGATATCTCGACAAGGTGATAATGGCGGCCGGAACCTTCACGCAGGGCGCGTCGATCGAGCTTTCGTGCGACGGTCCGATCCGCGAACCGTATACGATTTATATGCAGGGCGGCCTGACCTACGAAAGCGGCAAGTTCGGCGTCCTCATGGCCGCTAAGAAGATCCTCGGTGAGAATAAGTGAATCTGAAAATTCTATCGCTTTTTGTAAAGGATTATAAGAATCTACAAGATCCGCACACGCGCGACAAATGCGCCGCGGCGGCCGGACTTGTCGGAATCATCTCAAACGTCTTCCTCTCTCTGCTCAAGATAATCATCGGAGTGATAACGAGCAGCATCGCGATCACGGCCGACGCGGTGAACAACCTGACCGACGCGGGCTCGTCGGTGATAACGATAATCGGCTTCAAACTCTCCGAAAAGCCGGCCGACGCCGAGCATCCGTACGGCCACAAGCGTATCGAATACATAACCGGACTCATTGTCTCGATGGTTATAACCGTACTCGGCGTGCAGTTTTTACGGACGTCGTTTGAGAGTATCTTCGAGCCGTACGATACGGTCTACACAATCCCGGCCTTCGTGATACTGGTGATCTCGATCTTTGTAAAGCTCTGGCAGAGCCGCTTCTATCTGACGGTCGGAAGGTACATAAACTCGACTACGCTTGAGGCGACGGCTTCCGACAGCCGCAACGACGTCCTGACGACGCTCGCCGTCCTCATCGGCGCGATTATCGCGAAGTTCACGGGTCTGAACCTTGACGGATACCTCGGCTGCGCGGTGGCGGTCTTCATCATAAAGTCGGGAATCGGACTTATCATCGAGACGTCGGATCCGCTCCTCGGCCCCGCGCCCGACCCGAAGCTCACAAAGGCGATCGGCGACCGGATCATGACCTATAAAGGCGTTCTCGGCTACCACGACCTGATGGTTCACAGCTACGGACCCGATCAGTGCTTCGTCTCGGTGCACGTCGAGGTTCCGGCCGAACAGGACATTCTGGTCAGCCACGACATAATCGATAACATCGAGTTCGACTTTCTCCGCGAGACCGGGATTCACGTCGTCATCCACTTAGACCCGGTAATCACGCGCGACGAGGAGATAAACACGCTTCACAGCGAGGTCGCCGACATAATCGGTAAAATCTCGGCCGAGCTCGGCAAAGAAATCTCGATGCACGACTTCCGCGTCGTCAAGGGGCAGACGCACACAAACCTGATCTTCGACATAGCCGTGCCGTTCGATCTCAGAATCAGCGACCACGAGCTGCGCGAGAGGATCGAGTCAGAGATCCACAAGCTCTCGCCGACCTACAACTCGGTAATAACCTGCGACAGATGCTATTCCCAGACTGTGGAAAAGCTCGACTGAACGCGAAAAAATCCCGGCCGCGAACGGTCGGGATTCTCTTTTTATTCTCAGAAGATGATCTCAACATCGCCGATTCCGGACGGCGTGAGATTGTACGCCTCGGTCCAGCGGTAGTCGGTGCGGGAAAGACGCTTTTCCCAGTCCTTTATCGTCGTGTCGACGCTGAGCCACGCCGCGTCGGGGTTCGTGTATCCGCCGCCGAAATGGCTTCCGATATCGCCGCGCGTGCGGTGGAAGGGGCCGACGATGTTCCGCAGCGTCGGATAAATCGCGATCTTGATGGTGTTTTCGCCCGCCATCGCCACGCCGGAAAGAATCTCCGGCGCGCGGTTGAGATCGCCGATATATTCGCCGTTTAAGAAAACCTCGCCCGCGCCCGCGTTAAGGATTCCGACGCGGATTTTTATCTTCCCCGCCGCTTCCGACGTGAACTTCCTCTCAAGCGACATTTTACCCATATAGAACGGATATCCGTCGACGGTAAGCTCGCCTGTGGTCAGATCGTTTTCTGACGCTTTGTGGATTCTGAAATCGGGCTCGACGACCGACGCGCCGTTGCGCGTGATTCTCGGCGTCGCGGCGACTCTGAAGCGTCCGAGGAGGTAAATCGGTTCAAGCTCAACTCCGCGCTGAGTCTCGAAAAGCGAGGTTATCGAGCTTCTGAACTTCGAGAGCGGCACGAATTCCCTCTCGATTATGAGTACGTGATGTCCGGCCGGAAGGCTTCCGATTTTCACCTTTTCAAACGCGTCGTCACAGAAATGCCCGTCGACTTCGATCGGAATCTCCTTCCCGTCGAGGATGATCCTCTGCTCCTTCGGACTTTCGAGCGCGAGCGAAACCTCAGAAACGTCGTCGTACGAGTCGAACTCACTCCGGAGCGTCAGCTTTCCGCGGTAATCGGCGTCGGTGAGGAGCTTCTGGATCGCGACGACCGGGAGAACGTCCGAGAACCCGCCGCCCGTGGAATAGCTGAAATTGTCGATGAGGAGCGTGTTGTCGTCCTCAGGAATGATTCTCCACTCGTTTTCAAGTCTCATGACAGACTCGGGAGCCGCGGCGGGGATTCCTATCGGCTCGCCCTTTTCGAACGCGAGCATGACGCTCGAACCGGCGTCAAGCTTAACCGGAACACGCGTGACCTTCCCGTCCGACTCAGCCGGATGAACCCTGACCTCTCCGGTAAATCCGTCGCAGATACTGACACCCCACTTTCCCCCGACCTCAAGAACCGCGTTCGTCTCGTGCTGGCAGTCCTCGCTGTGGATGAAGAAATTCATTCCGTCGTCAGTGACGCGGCGGTTGACGAAGAGATTCTGAATCCCCTTGCCTGAGAGCTTATACCGCCTCTCGCCGTCAAGGAGCCGCAGGAGCGACTGAATATCGCCCACCTTTTCGCCGGGCAGTGTGAAGTCTGATTTCACGCCGTCGATCATGTCGGGAGCTTTGCCCAGGATTATCAGCCGTCCGCCTTCCTTCGCGAACTCTTCAAAGAGCTTCACGGCGTCGGAAGTCAGGACCCTGATGTCGGGCAGAATCAGCGTCTTATAGCTCATCTTACCGACGACAAGGCGTCCGTTTTCGACTTTTCCCATGTCGCGGAGGGTGGCGAGGTCGCAAAGCTCGGGGTCAAGGTGATTCGTCCACAGCGTCCGGAGAAGGGTGTAGAACTTACGGTCAAGCTCCTCGGTTCCGCCGGAATTCGACTCGCCGATCTTCCCGCGATAGCTCATGTAAGCCGTCTCAAGCGGATGCAGAACCGCTATATTCCCCTCCGTGACGCCCTCCGAGATGAAGCCGCTGACTCTGGCGCAGTAATCGGTGACGTTCTTATACTTCGGCCAATACGGCTGGTAATAGCTGACGTGCGGCGGATAGGCGCGCTTTCCGCGTCCCCTGAGCGAATAGAAGATTCCGTGAACCGAGCGGTGGCTGATTCCCATCGCGGCGTAGGAATCGAACATATTCAGCATATCGCGGAAGGTCATGTTCTCGGTCGTGACGCCGTACATTTCGGCTAAGATATGCTTCTGTCCGGCCTGTCTCGCCGCGCTGACGCACTGGGAAGCGACCGTGACGAGGGTCTTGTTGTCGGCCATGACGTTTCCGGGGTCGACCGGGTTTATCGGATCGTCGACCCAGTTCATCGCGCCGCCGAGGACGTCGATTCCGGGAATGTCGAAGTACTTGTAGTAGGGCATACAGGCTCCGGCGCGGGTGATCTGCGAGCCGCAGGTTTCCTCCATCATCAGGTGTCCCGAGAAGAGAAGGTTATGCGCGTTGCACCAGACTCTGACCTTCCCAAAATAGTTCTCCTCCAGAAGATCGCGCAGGATGACGCGGTAGCGGTAGCGGAAGGTTTCCGAATCGTCAGAGCTTATGAAGAGCTTCCAGACGCCCGCGGCGAAGTCCTCGCCGTAATTTTCTCGCCAGAGCTTTTCGATTCCCGGCGTGAAGGGCAGATGCCAGCCGTCATAGCTCGGCTCGTCGACCCAGACCGAGAGGATCGTCTTTCCGTACTCGTCGGAGAAATCAGCCCACATCTCCTCATAGCTTTTCTTAAGGTAATAATCCATCGCGTCGGAATCGAACATATCGAGGAAGGTCTTTGAATCGTGTTCGACAAAGACAAAGCCGTCATGTTCGCAGAAGACGCGGCGTCCGTTCTCCTCGCCGGGCTTCACGGGGATTATGTACCTGAGCGCGGATTTATCGGGGAGTCCGATGACGGCCTCGGGCATATATCCGGCCTGAATGAAGACCTTGAGGCCGAGCCTTTTAGCGGTGTCGACGATGATCCGAGTCTTCGACATGAAGTCGGGGCCGGGGTAGTCGGATTTGAGTCCTATGTAGGTTCTGGCGATGAAGGAATGGACGCCCTTGTCCTTCATTTCGGCGAGCTGTTTTTCGATTCCTTCCTTTGTGAGCGTGTCGTTGAGCATCCAGAAGTCGGTGCCTCTGAATATATCGTCTGGGGTCATGAATTCTTCGCGGTTCATACTATACCTCCGGGTTGTTTCTTTTTTCTGATTATACCACAAAGCGGAAGGTGTGTAAATGGACAAATCGACCAGAGTAGCACAAATCGGTCAAAAAGTCAGAAAAGTAATATTTATTGTGAAGACAGAAATATATTTGTTGACGAATATTCCCGCGTGTGGTATAATCATTTTGTGAAAACGCGCGGCAGAAAAAATCCTGCCCGCTCTTGACTTCAGGGAAGCTTTATGGTATAATTGAATCATAGAATTTTCTAGGAAAAGAGTGGCGGAATGTCCGATACAAATAAAAAATCACCCGAAATGAGATACTCGAACTATTTCGAGCCGGGAACCGTCCGGATCACGGTCTGGACAAGTCAGCATCACGGAAAGGTCTGGCAGCACACGCACGGATTCTTTGAATTCGTCTATGTCGACAGCGGCTTTTCCCTGCACTCCTACAACGGAAAGACGTCGGTACTGACGGGAGGGGATCTTTTCGCGATCTTCCCGGGCGACGTGCATTCCTACAGCCGGGCGTATCACACCGATATATACAACTGTCTTTTCTATCTTGAGGATCTAGGCGACCTCAAGGAGGAGGTTCTGAGGCTTCCGAACATCGACTGGGAGCGGAAGAACGACACTCTGCCGATAATCCGTGTCGGGCTTGCCGAGCGTCGCGAGCTTGTGAGTCTGCTTGAACGTATGCGCTGGGAGCGGAAGACGAAGAATGTCGGCTGGGAGCTTGCGATGAAGAGTCATCTGATAAGCTTTCTCGTGATGTATTCAAGGCTCATCACCGAGTCGAAGGCGGGGCTTGACGAGCCGGAAGAGAAGCTTTCGGCCGAGAGCGCGGAGCAGCTCATCTCGACCGACGAGCGCGGATACTGCGGCTACATATACAAGGTGCTGAGGTTTGTCGAGGAGAATTACGAAAAGGACATTTCGGCTGGCGACATAGCCGAGGCGGCCGGGCTGTCGAGTGATTATCTCACAAGGCAGTTCAAGGCTGTGATGTCGATGACTCCGGCGGAGTATGTACGGAAGTTCCGGATCGCGAAGTCGATGGATCTTCTCTGCACGACCGACAAATCGATCGCCCAGATCGCGGACGAAGTCGGCTTCGGCAGCATTTCGCTATACTCCAGAATCTTCAAGCAGGTAACCGGCGTCTCCCCCGCGGCCTTCCGAAAGGAGTAGGCAGGGCGCGGCCCTGCACTCTGACGTCAGGGTTAGTTTCTGCTGATAGGTTTATCACGGTTCTGTCAGGAGGGGTTTGCGCTTCGCGCTCACCCCGCTCGCCTTCGGCTCGCCTAAAGTAAAAGTTACTTTTCGCGGCGGTGGATGTTTGATGGGCACGAAACAAGCGGCGGCGCAGAAGCTGAATCTGATGTCTGCCTGCGGGGGCTCCCCGCCGACGGTGGATGTTTGATGGGCACGTAACTAGCGGCGGCGCAGAAGCTGAATCTGATGTCTGCCTGCGGGGGCTCCCCGCCGACGGTGGATGTTTGATGGGCACGTAACTAGCGGCGGCGCAGAAGCTGAATCTGATGTCTGCCTGCGGGGGCTCCCCGCCGACGGTGGATGTTTGATGGGCACGTA
>CAKSVM010000063.1 GCA_934503195.1 uncultured Eubacteriales bacterium | reverse complement strand
GGGCTACGCTCTCGACACCGATAAGCCGAAGAACAAGCTCATCTCCGAGATGATCGATCTCATCAGCGACATGGCTGACCGCATCGACACGCTCGAGGAGCAGGTCGACACCCTTGGCGACTACATCGAGGAGATCGACCACGATCTCGGCGACGTTGAGTCCGAGGTTTTCGAAATCGACGACGATGACGACGAGTGCGAGTGCGACGACGACGAATGCGACTGCTGCGGCCACGACGATGACGAAGAGGAAGAAGATTCCGACGACGATGACGATGAGGTTTTCTACGAGGTAATCTGCCCGAAGTGTGGCGAAAAGGTATATTTTGACGAGTCGATCGACCCGTCCGACATCACCTGCCCGGCCTGCGGCGAGACTTTCGACTGCGTCTGCGACGACGATGACTGCGACTGCTGCGATCACGACGACGATGACGACGAGTGCGACTGCGGCTACCACAAGGACGAGGAATAATTTACAGATTATTCATAAATTCCCGGTAAAAAACTGAAACATATCGCTCCTTTCTGCGTCTTATTAAGTAGAAAGGAGCGATTTTCTTATGACTGGTAAACAAAAATGCGCGATTCTGCGGCAGATCCGGCGCGACATCGCGGCGAAAAACGATATTTCGATCACGATTTCGGAGTGCAAGCATCAGGGAAACTGCCTTGGAACCTGCCCGAAATGCGAATCCGAGGTCGCGGAGCTTGAAAAAGTGCTCGAAGCGCGTCGAAAGAAGGGCAAGCAGGTGGTTCTCGCGGGGATTTCGGCGGGACTGATCGCGGCGAACTGCTCGGCGTGCGACCTTCCGTTCAAAACGGAAACGCAGCTTAATGGCGATTTGCGCGCGCCCGAGACGGAGAAGGGGGAAAAAGTCGAGCTTGACGGCGATCTCGCGGTGGTCGACACGAGCGAAAAGGGTGAAGATGACCTTATGGGAGAGATTTCCGCGGAAATGCCTGAAGATCCGAACGAAAAGTCTGTGCAAAATGACGGAAAATATGAAATCGCCGGTATCATGCGCGCCCCTGACACGTTTGAAGACGAAGAAACCGACGAAGAAGTTCCGAAAAACTGAACTTCATGGATAGAAAATCAAGCAATTTTTCGGCGATCGGAATTTCGCGTCTGAGGATGGCGACCGACGGAAATGGGCTGACTACACTTGTCGGCGGAGTAGGATGTCCCCTGAATTGTAGGTACTGCCTCAACCCTGCCTGCCACAAAAAAGCGTCAAAAAGCTACTCGGTCGAGGAGCTTTTTGACGCGCTGAGGGTCGACGATCTGTACTTCGAGGCGACCGGCGGAGGTGTCACTTTTGGCGGCGGAGAGCCGCTGCTGCAATCGGAATTCATCCGCGAATTCATTGATTTTGTCAGGAATAACGGGAAAAACTGGCGGTTCAGCCTTGAGACGTCGCTTGCGGTCGGGTGGACAAAAATCGCGCCGATGGTCGACGCGATCGATGATTTCATTGTTGATCTGAAGGATTCGGACGAGGGGATTTACTTTGCGTACACGGGAGTTTCGGGTGAGCCTGTGAGGGAGAATCTGAAACGGCTCGCGGCGATCTGTCCGGAGAAAATCAAAGTTCGGCTTCCGCTGATTCCGGGATTCAACACGGCTGAAAATATAGCAATTTCATATGAATTCGTTCAGAAAATCGGAATCACACGGATCGAAAAGTTTGAATATATCAAAAATATTACGTGAAGTCGGATTCACATATTGCGACGCATGACCTCAAATCCGGCGATTGTCGCGGCTGACGCGGCCGAAAGCGCGGCGGGGAAGTCGCGTCCGTATTCGAGGCGGACGATCTGATCCGCGGCGTCAAGAAGCTCGCGCGAAAGTCCGCGCTTTTCGCCGCCGATTGCCAGAAACAACGGATAGGACAAATTTGCGTCATAGATTGATATAGAATCCTTCATATCAGTGCAGATTATTCGGATTCCAAGCTCGTTCATCGTCGAAATGCACAAGCTCTGATCGGCCTGAAACATCGGCATAAGCTCGGAAGCTCCGGCGGAAGCGCGGCAGACGACTCCGGCGGCCGTCATCCAGTTGCGTTTGGTCAAAATGACGGAAGAAACCCCGGCCGCCCAAAGCGAACGAAGCGCATAACCGAAATTGTACGGGTCCTCGATGCCTTCGAGCATCGCGAAAAAACGCTTTTTCTTCGGAATTATCGAATTTATCGCGTCAGTCGAAAGCTCCGGAATTTCGCGCGGAGTCGTTTCCATCAGGAGCCCGCCGTGCGAATTTCCAAGTGCCAAAGAGTCTATTTGCTCTTTCGGAACGAATTTAAGCTCGAAATCGTGCTTATACGACATTGCCTTTATGTAGGAAAGCTCGCCTTGGCGAGCCTTTTTCTTGGTTTCGTCACAGAGGACTGAAACTATTTTTCTGTTGTAGTACGGTTTTTCGGACTCAATCGAATGCAGAACGGCGCGGATAGACGTCATTCCCTCGAAAATGTTCGATTCAACCTGCTTTTCGGACTCTTTCATCGGAGTGCCTTCCTGACTTCGTCAATTTGACCACAACTGTACTCGCCCTCCGAACATTTGCCCCAAAGGCAGGACGGGCCGGCTTTTGCGAAGAGCAGGGGGCAGGTTTCGCGGCAGATTTTCAGCATTTCGCACGCGAGTTCGCGGATTTCCCACTGTGCGCGGTTGCAGCAGCGCAGTCTGAAAAAATTATGAAGCGAACGAACATTCATTGTCATGATAATCCGCGTGTCGCAGGCGTTCGGCAGGACGAAACGCGCGTCCTCGTTCGCCTTTTTTTCGGCGGCTTTTTTTGCCGAAGCCTCGTCCATTCCGGCCGCGAGATTCGTTTCGAGATGGTGCTTCATGAGCTTTTCGCGGAGCGACTCATAATGCTCAGCATCTTCCTTCATTGCGCGAATGAATTCATCTTTTGCCTCGGGAAGAGCCTCGATTTCGGGCGGAGTTACAAATGTAAAATCGCATTTTGACACGTACCGCTGGCTCTGAACCGAAAACGACGCGATCCGGTGCCGCGTGATCTGCGCGAGGAGCGCGCGCGAAACGCCCTCGATGCCGAAAGTGAAGCTCGCGTGTTCGACGGGCGACTCGTGGCCGAGGTCGGAGAGGAGCGAGAGAAAGCTTTCGACCTTTTCGGGTGTCAGGTTTTCGGAAAGCGTGTCGATGTCGGACTTCGCGTAGCAAAGCTTCGCGGCTTCGGCGACGAGCTTCTCCGCGTCGGGCGTGTATGTGATCAATTTGACTTTCATTTGGCTTGTATCCTTTAAAATTATTAGCGATTTTGACGTATGGTTAATACTACAGAAATAAACGATTTACAAAATTCAAAATTTGTTCTTCAAGAATTTATAAACGATTGTGCCAATCAGGAATTTTGGCAGCTTCATCATGCGGCCAATGCGTTTAGGCTCCTTGCACAAACGATAGAACCATTCGAGACCCAATTTTATGAAGATCTCCGGCGCGCGTTTGACATTTCCGGAATATCCGTCAAGGCTTCCGCCGAGTGCGAGGCAGAGTTTCACGGTTTTCAGGCGGCCGCGGTTCTCGGAAATCCACTTTTCCTGCGCCGGAACGCCGAAACAAACATAGAGAATGTCGGGCGCGGCGGCGTTGATTTCGTCGATGACCTTCGAATTTTCCTCGCAGTCCGACTTGTCAAAATAGCCGTCGTGACAGCCGACAAAGACCGCGTTCGGGTATTTTTTGAGCAATTTATCGCGCGCGGCCTCAGCAATTCCGGGTTTTCCGCCAAGAAAGAAGATTTTGTATCCGCTATTATTGGACAAATTGACGACCTCAAGTCCGAGATCGTACCCGGCGGTTTTGCATTTCAGCGGCGTTCCGAGAATCTTTGACGCGTAAATCACGCCGATTCCGTCGGGCGTTATGAGGTCGGCGGAGTTGATCAGCGGGAGGTATTCCGGCTTTTCGACACAGAGCTGGATGATCTCCGAGTTCGGCGTGAAAACGCAGTGGAATGAGTCGCTGTTTATATAGTTTTCACAAATTTGCGTGGCTTCAGTGAGATTCACGTTGTTGATGTTGACTCCGCGAATGTTGATACTATCGGTCATATTGACGAAATCCTTTAGTTTAGTGATGGAAAAGACGTACTCCGCACATCGCCATCGTCATGTTGTACTTGTCGGCGGTCTGGATGACGTTGTCGTCGCGAATTGAGCCGCCGGCTTCACAAATGTAGGAGACGCCCGAGCGATGCGCGCGTTCGATATTGTCGCCAAACGGGAAGAAGGCGTCGGATCCGAGCGAAACTCCCGTTATTTTGCACAAAAACTCGCGTTTTTCGTCGCGCGTGAGCGGTTCGGGCTTTGTAGTGAAGTACTGCTGCCAGACGTCGTCGCCGAGAACGTCGAGGTAATCATCGCTGATGTAGACGTCGATCGTGTTGTCGCGGTCAGGGCGGCGGAGTTCGGGGCGGAAGGGGAGCGCGAGAACCTTCGGATGGCTGCGGAGGAACCAGATGTCGGCCTTGTTTCCGGCTAGGCGCGTGCAATGAATCCGCGACTGCTGACCCGCGCCGATGCCGATCGCCTGCCCGCCGTACGCGTAGCAGACCGAGTTTGACTGCGTATATTTCAGCGTTATCATCGAAATTAACAGGTCGCGCTTGGCAGATTCGGGCAGATTTTTGTTTTTCGTGACGATGTTGTCAAAAAGACTGTTGTCGAGCTTGATGTTGTTGCGACCCTGTTCGAAGGTGATTCCGAAAACCTGCTTGGTTTCAATCGGAGAAGGTGAATAGCTTGCGTCCATTTTAATAACGCAATATGTCCCTTTGCGCTTACCTTTGAGAATTTCCAACGCTTTTTCCGTGTACGAGGGCGCGATTATACCGTCCGAAACCTCGCGGGCGAGGAAGGACGCGGTCTGCTCGTCGCATTCGTCCGAAAGAGCGACGAAATCGCCGTACGAAGACATTCTGTCTGCTCCGCGGGCGCGGACGTAGGCCGTGCAGATGGGAGATAATTCCACTCCTTCCACAAAATAGACCTTTTTGAGTGTTTCGTCGAGCGGAACGGCGACCGCCGCGCCGGCCGGGGAGACGTGCTTGAACGAGGCTGCCGCCGGAAGTCCGGTCGCCTCGCGAAGTTCGCGGACGAGCTGCCACGAATTGAACGCGTCGAGGAGGTTGATGTAGCCGGGGCGGCCGTTCAGGACCTCGAAGGGAAGTTCGCCATCTGTCATATAGACCCGCGCGGGCTTCTGATTTGGGTTGCAGCCGTATTTGAGTTCAAGTTCCTTCATTTATATATACTCCTTCCGAATAAAACCATTGTGCAAATTGCACAGCAGCCCGCCCAGACGGTCGGCGTCCGATTTGCCGCGCTTCATGAGGTTCACCTCTTCCGCCAGTCGCGCGGCACTTATATGATACCACATTTCCGGCGATTTGTCAAGTACCAAAAAAATAATAATATTTTACAAAAAGGACTTGAAAAATCCGCGCGGGTGTAGTATAATATATGATGAAGAAGTTTGAGAAAATCAAACGCGAACGTGAAAGGAATTACGACGATGAACGAAACTTATACCGTCGAATTATCCAAAATTATCAACGAATTCTCGCTCGAAAAGATTTATATGCCCGACGATCCCGAAAAAATCCTCGTGCATCTGTCGGACGTAAATCGTCCGGGACTTCAGCTTGCTGGCTTTTTTGACCATTTTGAGCCGCAGAGAATTCAAATAATTGGTAAAGTTGAACACAAATATCTCGAATCACTCGACGACGAGGCGCGGCGGAGGGCGATCATGGGCTTCCTTGAGACGCATCCGGTCGCGGTGGTATTTTCTTCGTCGCTCGAAGTATTCCCCGAATTTTCCGAGCTGGGCGAGTATTTCGAGGTGCCGATCCTACGCACCGCGACGACGACGAGCGACTTCATGGCCGCGCTCATCGCGTCGCTGAACATCAGCCTCGCGCCGCGGATCACGCGTCACGGCGTGCTGGTCGAGGTTTACGGCGAGGGAATTCTGATCCTCGGCGACTCGGGCGTCGGAAAATCCGAAACCGCGATCGAGCTGGTCAAGCGCGGCCATCGGCTGATCGCCGACGACGCCGTCGAGATCAAGCGGGTTTCCGCGAAGACTTTGGTCGGTTCCGCGCCTGAAATAATTCGTCATTATGTCGAACTTCGCGGCATCGGAATTGTCGATGTCCGTCGGATTTTCGGTATGGGCGCGGTCAAGGACACCGAAAAGATCGATTACATAATCAAATTCGAGCCGTGGGTGCAGGGAAAAATGTACGATCGGTTCGGACTCGAAACCGAAGCGACCGAAATTCTCGGCATCAAGATTCCCACGACGACCATCCCGGTCAGACCCGGACGAAACCTCGCTGTCATCCTCGAAATCGCGGCGATGAACAACCGTCAGAAGAAGATGGGCTATGACACCGCTGTCGAATTCAATAAAAAACTGATGGGACAGATGGGAATTGAACAGTAAATTCATTTTGAGTTTCAATACATAAGGAAGAAGATTAACAGAAAGGACAAAATCATGACATTAGTGATTCTCGCGGCCGGAATGGGCAGCCGTTACGGCGGAATGAAGCAGGTCGACCCGATGACGCCGCACGGCGAATTTATCATCGATTTTTCGATCTTTGACGCCGTCCGCGCCGGGTTTGACAAGGTTGTATTTATAATTAAGGAAGAAAATTATGAGATTTTCCACGAAACGATCGGAAAACGCGTCGAAAAGGCGATAAAAGTCGACTACGCGTTCCAGAATATGGAAGATATTCCGGACGGATTCGAGGTTCCGGAGGGGCGCGTCAAGCCTTGGGGAACCGGACACGCGCTGCTTTCAGCGCGCGACAAGGTCAACGAGCCGTTTGCGGTCATCAATGCCGACGACTTTTATGGGCGTGAAGCGTTCGTCAAACTGCACAATTTCCTCGCGTCGGGACAGCTCGACAAGTCGAAAGCCCACTACGCGATGGTCGGCTACATCCTCGAAAACACGCTGACAGAAAACGGCAGCGTTTCGCGTGGAATCTGCAACGTCAATCCGGACGGCTACCTCAACCGCGTCGTCGAACGGACGAAAATTCAGGAAAATAATGGAAAAACTCAGTTCTCAGAGAACGACGAATGGGTCGATATCGATCGGCGTTCGGTAGTTTCGATGAATTGCTGGGCGTTTACCCCCAAAATTTTCGGCGCGTTGCACGATGGATTCGCTGAGTTTCTTACTGAACTTCCGAACACGCCCGACCCGAAAAAGGCCGAGTTCTTCCTGCCGTTCCTCGTCCAGCGCGAGATCGACCGTGGCGAATGCGACGTCCGCGTCATCCCGACGAACGCGAAGTGGTACGGTGTGACCTACCCGAACGACAAGCAGAGTTTCGTCAATTTCGCCAAAAGCGAGACCGAGAAGGGTGAATACCCTGACGGTCTTTGGAAATAATACACAATTTATCTTTGAAAAGGAGAAAAAATATGTCTATTCTCGTCACCGGCGGTGCCGGATTTATCGGTTCGCACACGGTCGTTGAGCTGCTCAACGCCGGCAAAGAGGTCGTAATCGTCGACAATTTCGTTAATTCGAAGCCTGTCGTGCTCGACCGCATCCGCAAGATCACCGGAAAGGATTTCAAGTTCTACTGCGCCGATCTCTGCGATCTCTCCGCGCTCGAAGTCGTTTTCGCGTCCGAAAAGATCGATTCCTGCATCCACTTCGCGGGCCTCAAGGCGGTCGGCGAATCCTGCAAGATTCCGCTTCGTTACTACCAGAACAATTTGATCAGCACACTTAATCTGTGCGAAATGCTCAAAAAGTACAATTGCAAGAACATTGTATTCAGCTCTTCCGCTACTGTTTACGGCAAGCCCGCGAGCGTTCCGATCAAGGAAACCTTCCCGACGAACGAGGCGACCAACCCGTACGGCGAAACGAAGCTGATGATCGAACACATCCTCAAAGACCTCTACAAGGCCGATCCCGAGTGGAACACCGCGCTCTTACGGTATTTCAACCCGATCGGCGCGCACGAATCCGGCCTCATCGGCGAGGATCCGTCCGGAATCCCGAACAATCTGATGCCATACATCACGCAGGTTGCGATCGGCAAGCTCCAGTGCCTTTCGGTTTATGGAAATGACTACGCGACACACGACGGAACCGGCGTCCGCGACTACATTCACGTCGTCGATCTCGCGAAGGCACATCTCGCCGCGCTCAACTGGCTCGACAAGAAGCCCGGACTCGATGTTTTCAACATCGGAACCGGCCACGGCTACTCGGTTCTGGACATTGTTCACGCTTACGAGTCGGCGACCGGAAAAAAGATCAATTACAAGATCGCGCCGCGCCGTCCCGGCGACATCGACGAGTGCTACGCCGACCCGTCGAAGGCGCGCGAGGTTCTCGGCTGGGAAGCGAAGCTCGGAATCGAGGATATGTGCCGCGATTCGGCTCACTGGCAGACCCTCAACCCGAACGGTTACGACGCCTGAGCATATATAATAATGAAGGAAAATTCACGATCGGGCGGGCTCGCCCGCTTGATTGTGCAAAATGACGAGGTAAAATATGATCACTAAGGAATTATTTGGAAAGAAGCCCTGCGGCTGTGAGGTCTACGCGTACACGCTGACCAACAAAAACGGCGCGTCGGTGAAGATTCTGACGATGGGCGGCATTCTTCAGCAGATAAATATGCCCGACCGCGACGGCAAATTCGCCGATGTCATCTGCGGATTCGACTCGGTCGACGCGTATCTGAACGGCGGCGGCTATCAGGGCGCGCTCATCGGCCGCTACGGCAACCGGATCGCGAATGGTCGCTTCACGCTCAATGGAATTACCTACCAGCTCGCCCAGAATTCGGGAATTTCGAACCACCTTCACGGCGGGAATGTCGGCTTCAACCAGAAAATCTGGGATGCCGTTCCGTTCGAAAAGGCCGGCGAGTGCGGTCTGATTCTCAAAATGACCAGCCCGGACGGCGACGAAAATTATCCCGGAAAGCTCGACGTGACGGTAACCTACACGCTGACCGACGAAAACGCGCTTTCGATTCACTACGAGGCCGTTTCGGACAAGGACACTATCGTCAATATGACGAATCATTCGTACTTCAACCTTTCGGGCTTCGACTCGGGCGACGTTCTCGGGCAGGAGCTTTGGATTGATTCCGACTCGATCACCGAGGTGGACGAAAATCTGATTCCGACCGGAAATGAGTACCCGGTTGCGGGCACGCCGTTTGACTTCAACAAGCCCGAAAAGATCGGCGCGCGCATCAATGACGACGACCCGCAGATAAAGCTCGGCGGCGGCTACGACCACAACTATAATCTCAAAACGCACGGCGTCGCGGCGAAGGTCGCGGAGCTTTACGACCCGAAGTCGGGACGTGTGATGGATGTAATCACCGACCAGCCCGGCGTTCAGGTTTACTCGTCGAACATGATGGACGGCGAAATTCTATTCAAAAACGGCGAAAAACAGACTCCCAGACACGCAATCTGCCTCGAAACGCAGCACGCGCCCGATTCGCCGAACCATCCGAACTTCCCGACGACCGTTCTGAAGGCCGGACAGAAGTACGACACGACGACAACTTACGCTTTCAGCGTCAGATAAATCGCGATCACGACACAGGCCGGGAGGTTTTTCCGGTCTGTGTCGGATCGGTTTTTGCAAACTATTGTCCAACTTAATCTGCAAGGAGAATTATGCTTGACGTACTTCTTGACACGCTGATCGACGCGCTGAAAATGCTTCCGTTCCTGATCGCCGTCTACCTTATCATCGAACTTCTCGAACATAAGGCGGTGGACAAAATTCGGAAAGCGTTCGAAAATGAGCATCTCGGCGTTGTCAGCGCGGCACTGCTCGGAGTCTTTCCGGAGTGTGGTTTTTCGGTCGCGGCGGCGAACCTTTACGCCGAAAAGCTGATCAGCGCGGGAACGCTGATCGCGGTTTTCATCTCAACGTCCGACGAGGCGGTTCCGATCCTCGTTTCGAGTCCGGGGCAGATCAAATGGCTGCTTCCGCTGCTCGGAATTAAGGTGGTTTACGCAATTATCGCCGGATTCTTCGTCAATTTTTTATTCAAGATTACCAAACTCGACCATTCGAAATCGCACATCGAAAGTCATTCCGAACACGTCCACGAGGGCGGGGAACACCACCACTGCGCGCATTGCGACTCCGAAAAGGGGATCATCGAAAGCACGCTGAGACGGTCGGCTTCGATCTTTTTGTTCATTTTGCTGACAAGCTTTGCGCTTAACACGATAATCTGGCTCGTCGGTGAGGACAAGCTGGCGGAACTTCTCAATACCGGCAAATATTTACAGCCGTTCATCGCGGCTTTGATCGGACTTATCCCGAACTGTGCGTCGAGCATCGTGCTGTCGGAGCTTTTTGTTTCAGGCGCACTCGGATTCGGCGCACTCGCGGCCGGGCTTTCGGCCGGCGCGGGAGTCGGAATGATGGTGCTCATGCGCGTGAATCACAATCCGAAGCAGAACGCGGCGTTGCTGGCGACGCTGTACGGTTTGTCGGTTTTGCTAGGTGTTGTACTCCAACTGTTAATTTAATATTGAAGGATTGTAAATAATGTTTGAAAAACTCAGCGAAACTGAGAAAAATTACGAAAATATCGCGGCTGAGCTTTCAAGTCCGGAAGTTGTTTCAAATCAGGAAAAATTCACAAAACTAATGCGTGAGCACAAGCGGCTGACTCCGATAATCGAGAAATTCCGCGAGTACAAGCGCGAGAAAAATCGTCTGGAGGAAGCGCAGGAGCTTATCGATTCGGGCGACGCGGAGCTTCGCGAGCTGGCCGAGGCCGAGCTTGACGAGGCGAAGGAGATGCTTCCGAAGCTTGAAAATGAGCTGCAAATTCTACTTTTGCCGCATGATCCGAACGATGAGAAAAACGTCATCATGGAGATCCGCGGCGGCGCGGGCGGGGAAGAAGCCGCGTTATTTTCATATGTATTGTACAGAATGTACACGATGTATGCCGCGAAAATTGGCTGGAAAACCGAAATTATCAGTCTGAACGAAACCGAACTTGGCGGGTTCAAGGAGGTCACGTTCATGATCGAGGGCGACGGCGCGTACTCTCGGCTCAAATTCGAGTCGGGCGTTCACCGCGTCCAGCGCGTGCCGATCACCGAGGCGCAGGGGCGGATTCAGACGTCGACCGCCACGGTCGCGGTTCTGCCCGAGGCCGAGGACGTCGAAGTCGAGATCGATCCGGGCGACCTGATCATCGAGACCTGCAAATCGAGCGGCGCGGGCGGCCAGCACGTCAACAAAACCGAGTCGGCGATTCGTTTGATCCACAAACCAACCGGAATTGTCATTGAATGTCAGGACGAGCGATCGCAGTTCAAAAACCGCGACAAGGCGATGAAGCTGCTACGGACCAAGCTGTTTGAACTAAAACAGGCAGAGCAGGATGCAAAAATTGCGTCAGAACGCCGAAGCCAAGTCGGAACCGGAGATCGCAGCGAAAGAATTCGAACCTATAACTATCCGCAGGGACGTGTGACCGACCATCGGATCGGGCTAACGCTTTATTCTTTAGAAGATTTTTTGAACGGGAACATCGACGAGATGCTGACCGCGCTCGCCACGGCGGACACGGCCGCGAAGCTCGCCGCCAGCATTGAGAACTAAAATGAAGACTGAATATATCAAAATCGGCTCAGATTCCAAAAAAAACGCACAAACTTTTTTACGCGCCGGAGATATAATCCGGAACGGCGGACTCGTCGCGTTTCCTACCGAGACGGTCTACGGACTTGGCGGCAACGCGCTTGACGCTGACGCGGCACGGAAAATTTACGCAGCGAAGGGGCGCCCGTCGGACAATCCGCTGATAATTCACATCGCGAAAATTGAGGATGCCGACAAATATTGTCGGACAATTCCTATGTATTATAAGCTCGCGGAAAAATTTCTGCCGGGGCCGCTGACGGTGATTCTTCCGAAACGCGATTGCATTCCGCCAACTGTGACCGGCGGGCTTGACACGGTTGCGGTCAGACTGCCGTCCGACGAAAACGCGCGGAAACTTATAGAAGCGGCGGGCGTTCCGATAGCCGCGCCGAGCGCGAATCGTTCCGGAAAACCGAGTCCGACGACCGCGAAGCATGTCCTTGACGACATGGACGGGCGGATCGAAATGATCATCGACGGCGGTCCGTGCGAAATCGGTTTGGAGTCAACGATTGTAAAAATAGATGAAGATTGTCTGACAATTCTGCGTCCGGGCGGAATTACGGCGGAGATGCTTTCCGAGATTTGTCCGGTCAGGCTTGACAAGGTGATAACCGAAAAGCTCGCTGACGGCGAACGTCCGTTAGCTCCGGGAATGAAATATCGCCATTACGCGCCAGACACGAAGGTCGTTCTGATCGACTCGACGCATGAAAAATTCATCGGTTTTATTCGCGAACAGGCGAAAATATGTAAAATCGGCTCACTTGTCAGTGATTCTGACGAAAAAATTCTACGCGATTCAGGCGCGGTTTTGTTGACTCTTGGCGACGGCGACGCGACTGAGGCGCACGAACTTTTCGCGAAACTCCGCGAGGTTGACGCCTGCGGGTGCGAAATTTTTTATGCCCGGCTTCCCGGCAAGGACGGAATCGGGCTGGCTGTTTACAATCGGTTCATAAAAGCCGCCGGTTATGACGTTATAAAACTAAATTGATAGCAAAGGAAGGTAGTAATGGCAAAAAAATCCAAGGATAAGGAAAATATTGCCTCGGGAATTTTGTCAGAAGTTTCCGATCAGCCGATCACCGACACGGTCAGGTCGAATTTTATGCCGTACGCGATGTACGTCATCCGCGAGCGCGCGATACCTGAAATTGATGGATTCAAGCCGTCACATCGGAAACTTTTGTACACAATGTACAAAATGGGGCTTCTGACCGGCGCGCGAACAAAGTCTGCGAACGTTGTCGGCCAGACGATGAAGCTCAATCCGCACGGCGACGCGGCGATTTATGAGACACTTGTCCGCTTGACTCGCGGCAACGAGTCGCTTTTACATCCGTTCATCGACTCGAAGGGAAGCTTCGGCAAGCAGTACAGCCGCGACATGGCCTATGCGGCGGCGCGTTATACAGAAGTAAAGCTTGACAGTTTTTCGGCGGAATTGTTCAAAGGGATCGACAAAAACGCCGTCGAAATGGTCGATAACTACGACGCGACGATGAAGGAGCCGCTTCTTTTGCCGACGACCTTCCCGAATGTGCTGGTTTCGCCGAATCTCGGAATCGCCGTCGGAATGACAACAAACATTTGTTCATTTAACTTAGCTGAAATTTGCGATGGAACCATACAATTATTGCGCAAACCCGACACACCGACCGAGAAAATGCTCGATATAATCAAGGCACCCGACTTTCCGGGCGGCGGTTTTTTGCTGTATGATCGCGAGAAATATCGCGCGATTTATGAGACTGGTCATGGAAATTTTACACTTCGTGCAAGATATGTTTACGAAAAGAGAGACAATTGCATCGATATTGTGCAAATTCCCTACTCTACTTCAATCGAACTTATCATGAAACGAATCGGCGACCTCGTGAAAGACGGGAAGCTGAAGGAGATAACCGATTACCGTGACGAGATTGATTTGTCTGGTTTCAAGCTGACGCTCGACCTGCGGAAGGGCGTCGATCCGGACAAGCTGATGGCAAAACTGTACAAGATAACGCCACTTCAAGAAGAATTCTCATGCAATTTCAATGTACTGATCAATGGAACGCCAAAGCAATTGGGAGTTACCGGAATTCTTAAGGAATGGATAAATTTCCGGATGGATTGTGTGCGGCGTGAGCTGTCGTTCGACCTGCAAAAGAAGCAAGATAAACTACATTTGCTGCTTGGTCTCGGCAAAATTTTGTTGGATATAGACAAAGCGATTCGCATTGTTCGTGAAACCGAACTCGAAGAAGACGTTGTTCCGAATCTTATGGAAGGGTTCGGAATTGATCAGATTCAGGCTGAATATATCGCTGAAATTAAGCTGAGAAATCTGAACCGTGAATATATTGTGAACAGAATCAAGGAAATTGAAGCTCTGCGCGCTGAAATTGACGCTCTGAAGCTGAAAATCGGCGATGATATCAAGGTTCGCGAGCATATTTCGGCGGAACTTCGCGAGATAAAGAAAAAATACGCGAAGCCGCGGCTGACGCAGCTGATTTATGCCGAAGATGTGGTCGAGCCTGACCCCGAGCCGGTCGCGGACAGCTTCCCGGTTCACATTTGTATGTCGAAGGAAGGATATTTCAAAAAAATCACTCAGCAGTCGCTCCGTGGCAACGATGAACATAAAATCAAGGATGGAGACGAAATTCTTATTGAATGTGACGCTGACAATTCTGATGAGCTGCTTGTCTTTGGCGAAAATGCACAATGCTACAAAACACGAATTTCGGAATTTGAACTCACAAAGGCGTCGCAGCTCGGGGAGTATGTTCCGGCGAAGCTTTCATTTGACGATGACGAAAAGGTCGTTGGAGTCGCTGTGATTGACGAGTATCGTGAGACAGACAATTTGATTTTTATCTTCGAAAACGGCAAAGGCGTGCGAATTCCTGCCATTTCCTATCAGACGAAGACCAATCGCCGCAAGCTTACCGGCGCGTTTTCGGACGCTTCGCCGGTTGTGGCCGCATTCTTTGAGCGCGAGCCGATGGATATTTTGCTGGTAAACGATCAGGATCGCGCGATAATTATAAAATCCGACCAGATTCCGATCAAAACCACGCGTTCTTCGGGTGGTGTGCAGCTGATGAACCTCAAAGGGAATCAGAAAATTGTGCGTGTGCGCAGGAATTTTATGGATAATGCGGCGAAATATTCCAAATACATTAAGGCGAAGATCCCCGCTACGCCTGTCGCGGTCGATAAATCGCTCTTCAAAATGTAAATAATGATATTGTGCAATTTGCATATATACAAATTGCACAAACGATTTTTGAGGAGGTTACATGAATATAAACAGAGATTTTCCGATTGTCGAAGTCTCGCGGAAGGCGCAGGCGGCGATCGAAAACGGGCATCCGTGGGTCTACGATGCCGAGGTTCGAAGGATGGTTCCTGAAGATTTTGAGAACGGTTCGCTCGTCGACGTTGTGAGCGATAAGGGGCGTTATCTTGGGACGGGAATTTTCAGCAGATTATCCAAAATTCGCGTGCGGATTTTGTCAAGAAACACCAATGATAAATTCGATGACGCGTTCTGGCGTCGCCGGATCAAGTACGCGTGGGACTACCGGAAAACGGTTATGGGCAGCGACGCTTCGGCTTGCCGACTGATATTTGGTGAAGCTGACCATTTTCCGGGGCTGACGGCCGATTTATTTAATGATATTATCGTCACACAGACGCTTTCGATTGGAATGGAAAAGCTCAAATCGCGGCTGTTTCCAATGATTGCTGAGACGCTTGAGTCAGACGGTGTGAAAATTCGCGGAATTTATGAGCGAAATGACGTCGCGATCCGCGAGCTTGAAGGGCTTGAACAGTCAAAAGGCTGGTTTGAAGGCTTTAATCATATGGGAAAATTAACAACGGAAATATGTGAAAATGATATTATTTACACTGTTGATGTTGAAAACGGACAAAAGACAGGATTTTTCCTCGATCAAAAATACAATCGGCGCGAGGTCGCGAGGCTCGCAAAGGGCAAGCGCGTGCTGGATTGTTTCACGCACACGGGTTCATTTGCGCTGAACGCGGCGCGCGGCGGGGCGGATCACGTCACCGCGGTCGACGTCTCGCAGACGGCGATTGATCTTGCGGCGGCCAACGCGAAACGCAATGGGCTTGACGCGAAAATGGATTTCCTTTGCGAAGATGTGTTTGATTTGCTGCCAAAAATGCTGGAAAATCACAAAAATGAGTATGATTTTATCATTCTTGACCCTCCAGCGTTCACAAAATCACGGAAAACCATCGATTCGGCATCGCGCGGATACAAGGAAATAAATTATCGCGCGATGAAGCTTTTGCCGCGCGGCGGGTATCTCGCAACCTGTTCATGCTCCCATTTTATGGAAAATTCGCTCTTTCTGAAAATGCTGGCGTCGGCGGCGCGCGACGCGCAGGTTGAGCTTCGGCAAATCGAGGCGCGCCAGCAGGCTCCCGATCATCCGATTCTCTGGGGCGTTCCCGAGACGGATTATCTCAAATTTTACATTTTTCAGATTGTCTGACATTGTTCGTTTTGTGCAATCGATTGGCGCGAAGCTGTGTCGAAAAATACAAATCATGAGGTGATTACTTATGGAAATCAAGCTTTGGAATCACGAGATTCCGCATTTCAATCCCGAGACGGAAACGCCGAATCTGATGACGTTTTATCCGGTTGAATCCGACCATCCGATGCCTTGCGTCGTCATTTATCCGGGCGGTGGTTATTCGCATCGAGCTCCGCACGAGGGCAAGCCGATAGCAGAATTCTTTAATAAGCGCGGAATTCCGGCGGCGGTTGTCGAGTATCGCGTTGCGCCGAATCGGCTAGACGCTACGCTGGCTGACGCCCAGAGAGCGATCAAAATCGTGAGATTCCACGCGAAGGAATGGAATATCGATCCCGACAGGATTGTTACATTGGGTTTCTCGGCCGGAGGGCATCTTTGCGCCGCGACTCTGACGCTTGACGACGTTTCATGCGCCGATCACACGCCGGACGAAATCGACAAAGAATCGGCAAGACCGAACGGTGGGATCCTCTGCTACGCGGTGATTTCGCTCGAAGAAGAGTTCGGACACGTCGGAAGCGGCCGGAATCTTCTTGGCGAAAAGTACAAATCCGAGGCCGCGTATTATTCGCCCCAGAATCGCGTTTCGTGCAACACGCCGAAGTGCTTTATCTGGCACACTTCGGACGATAACTGCGTAAATGTTAAAAACTCACTTGTTTTCGCGGAAAAGCTGCGCGACAATTCGATTCCGTTCGAAATTCACATTTTCCCATCCGGCAGACATGGACTCGGTTTGGCCTCTGACAGGGTGGATGTCGGAAAGTGGCCGGATCTCGCGGCTGACTGGCTGCTTAACAATATCTGACTTTTGTATATTGTGCACAAAAATCTACCGCTAATTTCTACACCGGAAATCCCCGAAAAGTATTGCATTTTCACAAAAAAAGTGCTATAATGTATCAGAAGATGTGCGGGAGGCGACAATCATTGAAAAAATTTATAATTGGAATTGTTATTGCTTTCGTACTTTCTTTCTCGGCCTGCGGCGGGGCGGAAGTTCCGCCCACGGAGCCCGAAATGGCCGGGGATTTTCTCGTGATCGCCGGCGGCGCGGACTGCGATTTTTACATAATCAGGGGCGACATGGCCGATCAGTCCGAAATTTCTGACGCCGTCCGGCTCCGAAAAAAGCTGGCGGAAAAGCTCGGCACTGAAATCGGAATCACGACGGATTGGGATAAAAATCCGGTCTACGAGCATGAAATTATCATCGGAAAGACGCTGCGCGAGGCCGATTCGCCGATCGATCGGATCGATCTCGGCGAAACCGGATATATAATTAAGGAAGAAAACGGCAAAATTTTCATTTCGGGCGGCACCGACGAGGGAACTTCGCTGGCGGTTGACTATTTTATTGAAAATTTTATCGATTCTTCGGACGGAAAAATTGAGATTCCGACGGGTTTTGTGCATATTGTACATC
>CAKSVM010000062.1 GCA_934503195.1 uncultured Eubacteriales bacterium | reverse complement strand
GTCGACGCCGCTTCGCGCCGCCTGCGGCGTGAGTCCATGAAACGGACTCCCGCCCTTCCTACAGACAGAAATCCCGCAAATACTCATGAACCCACGTGATCACAAACACCGGGGGGTGTCACCCAAACACTGTGACTGACGCCAAAAAGCTAGTGCCGACGCCCAAACGCCGTGGCTGACGCAAAAAAGCTAGTGCCGACGCCAAAACACTGTAGCTGATCCAAAAACGTTGGGCTGACGCAAAAACACTGTGGTTGATGCAAAAACGCCGGGTTGATGCAAGAATGTTGGGGCTGACACAAAAACGTCGAAGCTGTTACAAAACACCTTAGTTGTCGCAAAAACGTCAAAACTGTTACCCAAAACACCGTGGTTGCCCCGAAACGCCGAGCTTACATCAAAAACACCGTATCTGACACCAGCCGTGACTGTCGCAAAAAGCCGGGCTGTCACCAAAACGTCGAACTGATGTAGCAGCGTCGGAGCTGAGACCAGAACACCGGAGCTGACACCAAAGTGCTGAGCTGACGCAACAACGCCGGGCGACACCAAAACACCGGAACTTCCGCCAAAACAATGGGGCTGTCGCAAACGCGACAGCCCCTCTTGCATTTATTCTGAACGTCTGTAGCTGGTCGGTGTTCGGCCTGTGATCTTCTTGAACGTCCGGTTGAAATTCGCCGTGCTGTTGAAGCCGCAGGCTCCGGCAACCTCAATCACGCTCAGATCCTCGTGGCTCAGCATAGAGATCGCTGTCTCGACCCGCTTTAGCATTATGTATTCCCACGGCGTCATGCCGTTCAGCCGCCGGAAGACCGTCGAGAAATACGAGCGGCTCATATTCGCCTGTCTCGCCAGATCGTCAAGCGAAAGCTGGGTCGTGAGATTCGCGTTGATGTATTCCATCACCGAATCCATCGCGGTCAGGTTCGGATCGTCGCGTGAATCGCCTCCGCTTTCCGAAATCCCGCAGCTCCGCGCCAAAAGCACAAGAACGGTCAGAAGCCGGATCTTGACAATCAGCTCAAACTCGGGTTCGGCCGCCTCGAATTCGCGCTCCATTGATAAAAGAAGCTCTCCGATCTCGGCCGTCGCCGGAGACGCGCGTTCGAGCCGGTTTGAAAAATCCTCGCGGCGATCAAGGAAGACCCGCAGATATTTCGCGTCGAACATCCCGTTTCCCGGCGACCAGATGAAGCGCGGCTCAAAGTGGACGTTCATTATCAGCATATCCCCGCCGCCGTTTATCTCGGTGATGCAGTGCGGCTCGTCGCTGGCGAACATGAAGATATCGCCCGGCGCGATATCGTATACGCGGTCGCCGACCGTGTAGATCCCGCTTCCGCGCTTTATATATGAGACTTCGATCATCGTGTGATGATGATTCGCCAGCGGACGCTTTCCGCCGTCGGCGTGCGAGTTGAAGAGACGCATTAACGCGCCCGTACCTGTCTCGGACATTATATTATATTCGTTTACAAGCATCAAAGAATCCTTTCGCGGAAAATTTCGAAATATATGTGGTGAAGTTCATAATATATTTGATGAAATTTCTTTTCGGATGGTGTATAATATTCTATGGATAAGCCGAACAATCGGAGCTTTCACGCGAAACAGGCTTGAATCAATGAGCTTTTTCACCTGAAAGCAACCTCAGATCAGCGTTCCCTTACAGATATATTATATCACAAAAATCAGATTTGTCAATAACCAAAAGGAGAAACACTCATGGAAGAAAAAACTATCCGCGAGCATATCGAAGGCAATATAAACACGGCCTCTTCGCCTTCCGAGCTGAAGATTACCGATATGCGCATCACAAACATTGACGGCGCGCCCAAGCACTGCCCGCTTATCAAGATCTACACGAATCAGGGAATCGTCGGCTACGGCGAGGTCCGCGACGCTTCGAGCGCGACCTACGCGCTGATGCTCAAGAGCCGCATACTTAATGAAAATCCCTGCAACGTCGACAAGCTCTTCCGCCGTGTCAAGCAGTTCGGCGGACATTCGCGTCAGGGCGGCGGCGTCTCGGGCGTCGAGGTCGCGCTGATGGATATCGCCGGAAAGGCGTGGGGCGTACCCTGCTGGCAGATGCTCGGCGGCAAGTTCCGCGACAAGGTCAGAGTCTACTGCGACACCGACGTCGACGGCAAGCACACCGGAGCCGATATGGGCCGCGCGCTCAAGAAGCGCATGGAAGCCGGATACACCTTTCTCAAGATGGATCTCGGAATCGAGCTTATGATCGACGAGCCGGGCTGCCTCAACGCGCCTCTCGGCTTCCTTGAGGATATCAAGAAGTACTCGGCAAAGGCGATCGCGCACCAGAAGGGGTCGATCGACTATGACATGATGATGGGCAAGAACTACGAGACCTTCACGATTCCGCATTACGCGACCGGAATCCACATCACCGAGAAGGGGCTTGATTACCTCGAAAATTACGTAAAGGAAGTACGCGACATCATCGGATATGAGGTTCCGCTCGCGATCGACCATTTCGGCCATGTCTGCATCGAGGACTGCATCCGTTTCGCGCGCCGCATCGAGAAGTACAACATCAGCTGGATGGAGGATGTCGCGCCGTGGCAGTACACCGAGCATTTCGCGAAGATCGCTCACGCTACTACCGTTCCGATCTGCACCGGTGAGGATATATATCTCCACGAGAACTTCGAGCCGCTTATGAAGGCTGGCGGAGTTTCGGTCATTCATCCCGACACGCTCACCGTCGGCGGAATGATGGAGATGAAGAAGCTCGGCGATATGTGCGACAAGTACGGAGTCGCGATGGCGATTCACATGGCGGAGAGTCCGATCGGATTCATGGCCGCGCTTCACTGCGCCGCCGCTGTCCAGAACGTACTCGCGGTTGAGTATCACTCGTCCGACGTCTCGTGGTGGAATGACCTCGCGCTCGGAATTGAGAATCCGGTTATAAAGAACGGCTTCGCGGCGGTTCCGAATAAGCCCGGACTCGGCATCGACGCGCTCAACGAGGAGCTTATCGCGGAGCATATCCACAAGAAGTATCCCGGTCAGTGGGAACCCACCGACGAGTGGAACAAGGAATGGGCTAACGACAGAACCTGGTCGTGAGTCGGGGAATTTACGAAAAAACATATCAGAAAAGCGGCAGCCGTTAAGGCTGTCGCTTTTCTGCACATATAATCGCTGCGCCGGATTTGTTTATTGCGCTGAATACACAAAAAATCTGAAAAATCGAAAAATCACTTGAAAAAGTTTTCCGGATGTGTTATAATATTATTGCGACACAAGTAAATAGCTTTGGCCTATCTATGGGAAAATACTATGGTAAAAGGTGTTTTCTCTCTTTGCTTATACCTATAGATAGGAAAAGCTTGTGTCGCAACAATGAGGGAACTCGCTTTTTCGGTGCGTTCCTTCGCGAGCGCACTTTTTTATTTTAACTTTGAAGGGGAGATTCTTTATGACAATGAAATGCAAGAAATGCGATGGCGACATGATTCTCAGCAAGGACGGAAAAATGCTGATCTGTCCGTACTGCGGCACAACCGAGCTTGTCGACGAGAGCGACGCGGTAAAGACCGAGAGGATCCGGCAGGACGCGTACAAAGAGGTCGAGTCGGGAAAACGGCAGATTGAGTCAGAACGTCTGAAACATGAGATAGAAAGGGACAGAGCGGCCGACGACAAGGAGCTTTTGAAGGCGTTCAAGAAAGGAAAGCTCTCGAAGATACTCGTGATATTCGCGATAATCTCATTTCTCGTCGCTTTTGTAAGCCTGTCAGGCGGATTTTCCATAGCCGGAGTCATCGCGCTGGCTCAGGGGATCATATACACCGCGGCGTGGCTGATCGGGATGCAGGTTTTCAAGGTAAAATTCCGTAAGCTTTATGTCCTGTTAGCGATAATCGGATTCGTGATGATTATTCCGTTCTGTGGATTCACGTTGAATTCTCCGCCCTCGAACCGGAGCGAAAAATTCGAATGGTCAGACATCGCGCTTTGCGAAAAGCTGCCAGAGACTCCGAAGCTTTATGGCGAGATACACCTTAATTCGGATGAACAGCTCTATTTGACGCTGCCTGAGGCGGCAAAGGACGATTACCGGAAGTATGTGAAGTCGTGCGAGGATTATGGCTACACGATCGAGTCGGACAAAAACGATACCGGATATGACGCGTATAACCCCGACGGTTATAAATTGTCGCTTTCATATTACGAGTACAATGGGGAAATAAGCGTCAGACTTGAAGCTCCTGAAAAAATGAGTCAATTTGAGTGGCCTCAAAGCGGGATCGCGACGTTGATTCCGGCTCCGGAATCTGATACCGGAAGGGTTATTTACGATAAAAGCGGTCTTTTTGAAATCCACGTTGGAAAAATGTCGAAGGACGCTATGAGCGAATATTCGAAGCTCTGCGAAAACGCCGGGTTCAATGTGAATCACAACCGCTCGGAAAACTATTACACCGCCGAAAATTCCGATGGATACAGTCTCAGTATCCGGTATCTCGGGTTTGACACGATCATGATATCAATAAGCGAGCCGGAAAAAGAGGGGACGACCAATGTGTCCGCGCCTTCCGAAACCACCGCCGCGCCTGAGCCGATCGAGACGACCGCGTCAGCAAAATCCGAGACACAGAACAGCTCGGAAACGGTCGACGGTATGCGCAAAGAGTTCAAGGACGCGATGGACAGCTATGAAAAATTCTTTGATGAGTACATAGCCTTCATGGAGAAATATTCCGAGTCCGGTAATCCGGTGACGATGCTTGCGGATTACATGAAGTATCTGACAAAATACGCTGATATGATGTCAAAGATGGACGCGCTTGATGATGGTGAACTTAACGAAAAAGAAGCACTTTACTACTCAGAAGTCACTCTGAGAATATCCCAGAAACTGCTCGCGCTTGACTGAGGACTGCCCGCCGTGAAAATCCACGGCGGGCAGTTTCCTTATTGCCGCGAACGCGGCGGACTATTCGTTACCGGTTATTCTCACAACCTGAAATTATCCTTATCCACAATCTCATAAATATCCCGTCCGGATTTTTCCTCAAAGTATCTCCTCAGCGCGAGGATAGAGTTCCGCTTCGACTCGGGATACGCGCCGTAGCGGCGTTCCACGTCGGCTATGCGGTCTTCGATATTGAGGATACATTCTCCACCGGCCATCGCGTCGCAGAGCTGTATAAGCCGATCGTAGTCGTCGGGAATCACCTTCGCAAGCTCGTTTGTGATAAGCGCGGTTTCCTCATCGGTTGTGTCGATTTTTCCGATGTAGTTCCTGAGCGTGTAGTCATGGAAGGAATGCGTCAGGCAGATCTTCGCGGCCTCGTCGTATCCGAGCGACATCATGTAGCTGTATCCGTCAGACACGTGGCCGAGATGACGCTTTCCGAATCTCCGGCCGATGTCGTGCAGAAGTCCGACGATATACGCCTTTTCGGGGTCAAGTCCGCAGGCCGCCGCGATCGATTCGGCGCAGTGCGCCGCGAGCCGGCTGTGAGTTCCCCAGTTCCCGGGATTCATCGGCTCGGATTCGGCGAGGATTCTTTCGGCTTCGGTTCTTGTCGGTATCATTTTTTAATCTCCTTTATGAGAAATTCGCGCAGTTTTTCGAGATCGTCCTCGGGAAAGTCGAAGCTCCCGCCGCCGTACCAGACCCTCGTCGCGGCCTTGGGGAGATATCTGAGCTCTGCCGGAACATGATCGGCCATCCAGAGTCCGGCTTCGTATTTCGAGAGGATTCTTTTTTCATGTCTGAACGAGAGAATCCGGCCGAGAATCAGTATGTTGCTCGAAAGGTATCGCGGCGCGTAGGAGTGGAAATCGTAGTCGTCGATGTCCACGCTTATCGCCGCGAAGAACTCGTCGTCGGGGATGTCAGGGAAGATTTCATTGATCGGACGTCCATAGAGTACGATTCCGCGCTCCTTTATGAGTCTTATGTGGCTTGTGACGTCGTGATCGGGAAAGTCGTGATCGGCGACGAAGCATTCTGAAGAGCCGTCTTTGAACCGCTTTTCGTAGCGTTCGCGCCAGAAATCGCTGTAGTGGAAGACGCAGTTTCCGGGATCCTTCCAGCTCATGAGATCGGAAAGCGTGACGGCGGACATTTCAAGCGGACAGGGAAGGTTATCGACCGCGATTATGTCTTTCGCGATCTCAAGCCGCGTTTCTGCCGGGATTCCGGATTTTGTGACGACGAGGATGTCGATATCGCCCGACGACGGCAGGAACGCCCCGAGCGCGATCGAGCCGTGAAGATAGATTCCGGTAATGTCATCGCCAAGGCGGGATTTCCAGAGCTCCGTGACCGATTCGATCTGTCCGTTTATGTCGCCGGGAAGCTCACCGTATCCAAGTAATTTCATTTCTATTCTACGAATCAAGTGTCAGCGTAAACGCCGCGGCGGTTGAACCGTCCGGCCGTTCCGCCGGATTTTCGTTCGCCTGAAGCGAATCAGTTTATGAAGCCGAAGTGCCGCGCGAGCTTGTCGGCGACTTCCTCGCGTGTGTCCCGGCCGTTGTCCTCACGGATCAGCGTAAAGAATCCGCTGTTCAGATACTCGTCATAGTGCTTTTGACTGTTTATCAGCGCGAGCCCGTTTTTGTAGTTCTCAAGTACCTCGTCCGGATGTTCGCAGCTGTTGATGACGCTCAGGATGAACCGCTTCTCGGGGTCATCGCGGTCAAAGAAACGTCCGACGCTCATCGAACCGGGCACCAGCATTACCGCGACATGATCATAGTCGGTGATTTCCTTCAGAATATCCAGCGGAATGTTTGTGTCGACTATCACTTTTCCGCGCCCCGAGAGCCTTATCAGTTCCGCGACCTCGAATTCCGCCGCCTCACGTCCGACGCTGTAGACCCAGCGTTCGTATTCCTCCGGTGCGCGGGTGACAAACTTTCTCCAGTCGTCAAGGTCTTTCGTGAAACAGATATCAGGCTGATGTTCCGGCGTCGCGACGTCCTCAGAGACGGCCATGTGGTAGTTTTCGCCGCGGAGTATCAGGCCGTAGCGATCCGCGAGCAGCTTCACGGCGGTGGACTTTCCGGCGTATGCCGTGCCGGTGATGAAATACGCGTCCTTAAGATAATGCCTTATTATGTTGTTTTCGATCTTCATATTGTCTCCTTGGAGCCCGGTGTATAAAATCGTATTTTCAAGAATACACCGCGGCGCCTGTGCCGCGGCGTATTCTTGTCAACGCGTCTGACAGCGCGGGCGGGCCTTTGAAATCAGTGCCTGCGTCCGGCTCCGCCGCCGCGGGTCGAGCCGCCTCCGCCGCGTGAGCCCCCGCCAAAGCCTCCGGTGCGCCCGCCTCCGCCGAAACCGCCGGAGCGGCCCCCGCGCGATCCGCCGGATCCGCCGAAACCGCCTCGTGATCCGCCGAAGCCGCCGCCCGGACGTCCGAAACCTCCTGAATGGGGCGGACGTGGGCCTCCGAATCCACCGGGGCCGCGCGGGGGCCGGCGGTCATTATGCCCGAAGAGCGACCAGCCGAAAAGACATCCGGGACAGCCGCTGTTTCCCGCGAACGCGCGGATGATTATGAAAACCGCGATGACTATGACGATCATTCCGAAGAAAGACGGGATACGCGCGGCGCCGCCATGATATCCGTTATCGTATTCATAATATCCGCCTGACGTCTCATAGTACCCGTTTGAGCCGTTCGCGTGAGCGGAGTCGATGTAATCGGGCGAGATCAGCGTTCCGGACGGGTTCCCGGACGAAATCTCCGGCGAATAGCCGTAAATTTCACCGACCGCGGTGAGAAGCGCGTCGAAGACCTTCTTTATTCCGGCGTCGTAGTTCTGTTTCGCGAAATCGGGCTCGAGATACTTTTCGAGAATGTTTCCGATCTCGCCGCTCGAAAGCGATTTTTCGAGCCCCTTTCCCTCGGTGCACCAGTAGTCGTCGTCGCCGATCGAGATCAGCAGAAGGATGCCGTTGTTCTTGTCCTTCGAGCCGATGCCCCATTTATTGAAGACGTTGTAGGCGTAGTTTTCGAGTTTGCCGTCGGGGACGAAATCCTCGGTCAGGATGACGATCTGCGCGCCGGTCGCGTCGCTTTTTAGCGATGATGTAATCCTTCGTCTCATCGGTGAGAATCTTTGAGTTGTCAAGAACGTAGAAGTCGTCGCTCGGCTCGGGATAATCCACGGCGAGCGCGGGTGTCATAAGACACAAAATCGCCGCGAGCAGCACGAAGACCACGGCGGCGAGATTGAGTTTTTTCAATGAACGTTTCCTTTCAGTATAATCTGGTGATGGTTTGATATCCGCGGAGTTTTATCAGCCGTAAAGCGGCAGAGGTTCGATTCCGGCCATATCGGCGACGAGCTTTGCCGGGAAATGTCCCAGAAGCGCGTTGAATTCCCGTGCGGCGTCGTTGTAATCGCTGTGCGAGATTCTCTGCATCGCCGAACGGATATCGTCATAGAGACTTGATCTGAAGTTCTTGTCGGTCGAGTTCATCTTGTCGGGATCAAGCGCGTCATGAAGCGCGGTGACGGCGTCGTATAGTCTCTGAGCCGCCGCGTACTTGTCGGAAATCGTCTTGGTCGAGGCGAGTGCGGCGCGCGCCTCGGTGAGATCGGTTATCGTTTTGTCGTTCGAATCTATGTAGCGGACGGCGATCGTTTTCAGATTGTTTGCCGTCGCGCCGATGTATTCAAGGTCGCTCTGAATCGAGCTTCCGTCGCCGTCGCCGTTGTAGAAGCGATCCTCAGCGGTGTTTCTGACCGAAAGCAGCGACCTGCGGCATCCGAGAACTCCCGACGCCAGTATGACGGCGACCATTATAAGTATCGCTATCGGGGCCTTTTTCAGTAGTTTCAATTTGTTTCTCCTTTTGAAATCGGCAAAACCCTCGCGGGCGGTTTATTTGCGCATTTCGAGAAGCTTGTTCTTCAGTTCGTTTTCGATACGCGAAAGCTCGGCCTCGGCCTCACGGCGTTTGGTCTTGCCGTCGTTCTGAATCTGGAGAACCTCGTCGAGAGTCGAGATAAGCGTCTCGTTCGTCTGCTTCAGCGTCTCGATATCGACGATTCCGCGCTCGGACGCCTTCGCGGTCTCAATCGTCGAAACCTTCAGAGTCTCGGCGTTCTTCTTAAGAAGCTCGTTTGTGAGATCGGTGACCTGCTGCTGAGCCTTGAGTGCTTCCTGCGAGTGAGCGAGTCCGAGAGCGATGACCATCTGGCTCTTCCAGAGCGGGATCGTGTTGACGAGCGTTGTCTGAATCTTCTCACTCATCACGGTGTCGTTGTTCTGAATGAGTCTGATCTGCGGAGCCATCTGGATCGAGATCGCGCGGGTGAGTTCGAGGTCGTGGATCTTCTTTTCAAAGCGGTTGCACATATTTGCCATGTCGTTTGCCGCCTGAGTGTCCTCGGGAAGTCCTGACTTCTTCGCCTTTTCGATCATCGCAGGGAGGGTCGTGTTCTGAACCTCCTCAAGCTTCTGCTTTCCGGCTAAAATGTACATCGAGAGTTCCTTGAAGTTCGTGAGGTTCACGTTGTAAAGCTGATCGAGAACCGCGACGTCCTTCATGAGTCTGACCTGATGCCCTTCAAGGCTGGTGGCGATCTTTTCGACGCTGACCTCGGCCTTGTCGTACTTTGACTTCATCTGCTCGATCTTGTTGCCCTGACGCTTGAAGAAGCCGAGGAAGCCCTTCGTGCTTTCGTCGTCCTCGAAGTTTCTGAGTTCGCCGACAAGATTGGTTATCATGTCGCCGACCTCACCGAGATCCTTGTTGCGGACGTTGGCCAGCGCGCTGTCGGAGAAATTCGCGATCTTCTGCTGGGATCCTGCGCCGTACTGGAGGACGATGTTCGGGTCGGTGATATCGATCTTCGAGGCGAAATCGGCGACCATCTTCTGCTCGGCGGGCGTGAGATTGACCACGATCTCAGGCTCGGGTTCGGGGGTTTTGACCTCGGGAGCGACGGCGGCCGGAGCTTTTTCGGTGTTTTCGAAGGGAGTGAGCGTAAGCTCGGGAGTGGTGTTGTTATCCATTTCAGTGTTTTCCTTTCAGAGAGTTTCAGAGAGCTGACTTTGTATCAGATTTCGGACTTGTCGCCGCCGGAGACGGTTCTGAGTCCCTCGTTTTCAAGCATATTTTCGAGCACCGTGATATCCGACGAGATATCTATCGCGCGGTCCTCGTAGAGGTCGTTGAGCATACGCTCGAACGCGGGCTTTATCGTGTCGAGGATTCCCTCAATGCCCGAGAGGGTCTTTGTGATGTTTTCGCCCTTGATCTTTTCGGACGAGAGTTCAAGGTAGGTGTTCATGAGCTTTTCGAGGGTCGGGAGATAGTAGTTGAGGAAACGTCTGATCCTCGGGAGCTTGTCGGGATTCTTCGAGACGTAATCGAACATCGTGTTCATAAGTTCGCGGATCTCCGAGAGCTTTGCGGCGAGCTTCGGGTCGAGCTTAGCCAGCTCGATTCCGATCTTGTCGAACTTTCTGATATATTCGGCTCCGGCTTCTATGGTCTTGTCCACGTCCTCAACACCTGAGCGCGGGGCTTCGTATGGGATCGGGATCCGCTCAATCGTTGGCGGAATAATCTTGCGAAGAATCACGAACTCGGCGACCGAGATCAGTATGATGACTATAAAGTGTCCGATCTTGTACATCGGGCAGAAGAGCGCGAAGATTATCCAGCTTATCGCGATGATATAATAAGGCGCGACCGACTGGTGTTTTATCTCGCGGAAATTTCCGGGCGCGGTTCCGGTCTGCTTCTTGTTCATATGTAGAATACTCCTTTCGACGACCTTGATAATATTATATCATATTTTTCCGGGTTTGTATATATCAGCGCGAGAAATTTACAAAATTATAAAACAAACAGGCAAAAATGTTTAGTTTCTCGGTTGAAAAAGGCGCGAAAAAGCCCGGCCGCGCCGGACTTTCAGGTTGCTTGAGACTTACACCTACGATATATATCATACGCGCCATCTCAGGGTCTACTTACGATGTCGATATGTATCGGCCGCGACTTGTCCATGATGTCCTCCTCGGTGAAGCGGACAAAAAGAATCTCCTTATCGCCGGTGCGTCCGCGATCGTAGGAGAGGCAGATCTCGCCGTCTCTGAAATCCGCGTCGGGATACGAAAGTCCGCCGCGCGGGTCAATAAGCCGACTGTACTTCCATGTCGCGCCGTCGTCCTCAGAGAGCTTGACAGTCATGTTTCTTCTCTCGGTCGGGTGGTCGTTGTGGATCATGATTATCCTTCCCGACGGTGTGCGCGAGACGAAGAAGCGTGTACTCGGAGAGGTTATGTCGGAATTCTTTGTCTCGTCCCACGTGAGTCCGCCGTCGTGTGACGTCGACTCGGCGAGGAATCCGGTGTTTGTCGTGCGCGCGAACATACGTATGTCGCCGTTTTGCTTTTCGTAGGCCATTCCCTCGTCAAAGGGCGTCGGGATCTTCTTCGCGCCATAGTGGTGGACATAGGTCTGTCCGTTATCTGGCGAAATACTGTATCCGTAGCGGTCCGACTTCTGATCATAATTGAAACAGAGCCATCTTCCGTCCGAGAGAACGAGCGGCTTGCAGCGCAGAAAGCCCTTGTCGGCGTACTTCGGCTTGGAGAAGACAAGTTCGTCGGCGTCTGGGTCGTCGCAGACCGAATACCACATCGCGTGGACAAAATCGCCGAAGACGAAGCCGTCGACCGCGTATCCGGGGTAGACCTGACTTCCATCGGGATTCTTCAGATCCGGTTTCACGTTGTTCTGCACCCAGAAGACGAAGAGCCGTCCGTCGGGCGCGGTGAAAAGCTGGATATCAAGCGCGTGGACGAGCCTTTCACGGTCGGACGGGATGACGACGATCGGCTTTGACCAGCTTTTGCCGCCGTCGTCGCTCTTTACTATCAGATTGAAGTTCTCGATATGCGGCTCGCACCTTCCGCCAGAGTACCAGCCGAGGAAGATCCGTCCGCCTTTTGTGACGGCAAGAGTCGGACAGCCCTGATAGTGGCGGATATGCTCGTTCACATACTTTTCATCGGTTGGGTTCGTAATGATCTCGCAGGCGAGCGTCGCCGCGGTTTCTTTTATCTCCATGTCTGTCTCCTTGTTCGCATATGCGAATTTATTTTTGATTATCATAATTATACCATAAAATCAGTCCGGTGTCAATAGCTTTTTTGCTCAGATGCTAAAAAAATCACTGAATCCGCTAATTTTTTCGATTGACAGGAGCCGACATTTTTGCTATAATAATAAAAAAACGGAGGAGATCCAAAATGATCATGAAAACGAACTACCCTCAGCCCGACTTTGAGCGCGGCGAGTGGCTGAATCTCAACGGCGAGTGGGAATTTTCCTTTGACAAGCCGACCTACGACTCGAAGATAAACGTCCCCTATCCGTGGGGAAGCCCGCTTTCGGGAATATCCGATTCGAAGAACGGCACCGGATGGTATCGCCGCAGAGTCGAGTGGAATCCGTCGGGCGAGCTTATCTTCCTCGTCTTCGGAGCGGTCGATTATGACTGCGAGGCCTTTGTCAACGGCGAGTCGATCGGAACGCACCGCGGCGGATATTCGCGCTTCGAGTTTGACGTGACGAGTCTCTGGAATCTTGTCGGAAGCAACACGATCGAGGTCTCGGCGACCGATAACGCCGAGCGTTCGCAGACCTACGGAAAGCAGGGCTATGGCGACGCGCGCGGAATCTGGCAGACTGTCTGGCTCGAGTCGCGCCCCGAGGCCTACATAAAGAGCTTCGCCGTGAAAACCTCGCTTGACGGAACGGTAAAATACGACGTCGAACTTGCCGGACATTCGGCGGGCGGAGTCGTTCTCGCCGACTTCGGCGGAATCAAGGCGCAGGGAAAGGTCATCGACGGAACCGCGTCGCTTGAGTTCCGCGTCACCGCACCCGAGCTTTGGACGCCCGAGAACCCGAAGCTCTATGAAGGCCGCCTGATCCTCACGGTCAACGGCGGAAGCGATATCGTCTCGACCTATTTCGGAATCCGCGAGATCGGAACCGGAGTCTTCGGCGAGCATGGACACCGCTACATCACGCTCAACGGAAAGCCCTATTACATAAACGGCGTTCTCGACCAGTCCTTCAACCCGAAGGGATTCTTCACGCTCCCGTCCGATTCCGACTGCCGCGACGAGATTCTCAGACTCAAGCGGATCGGAATCAACATGGCCAGAATCCACATCAAGGCAGAGGAGCCGCTGAAGCTCTACTACGCCGACAAACTGGGACTTCTCATCATGGAGGACATCCCCTGCTTCTGGGGCGAGCCGACCGAGCCGACAAAGGCGCAGTATGAGATCGAGATGGAGGAGCAGATCCTCCGCGACCGGAACCATCCGTCAATCTTCTACTGGGTCGTCTTCAACGAGACATGGGGGCTCTTCACGAACACAAAGGACGAAAACGGTGGCGCGAGACGCGAATATCTCCCCGAGACCGCGAAGTGGGTCGAATCCTGCGTGAGGCGCGCGAAGGAGCTTGACCCGACGCGTCTTGTCGAGGACAACTCGGTCTGCAACCGCGACCACACGATAACTGACGTAAACACGTGGCATTTCTACTCGAACGGCTACGAGAGAGTCAAGAAGGTTGTCGACGACTTCTGCGCGGGCGCGTACGTCGGCTCTCAGTCGAACTACAAGAAGGGCTACACTATGGAGGACGTTCCCTGCATGAACAGCGAGTGCGGAAACGTCTGGGGCATCAAGAACAACGCCGGGGACAGCGATATCTCGTGGCAGTACCGCTATATGATGAACGAGTTCAGATTTCACGACAAGCTCTGCGGCTTCGTCTTCACCGAGTTCCACGATGTCGTTAATGAGTTCAACGGATACTATAAGATCGACAACGGCGACAAGGATTTCGGCTACTCGGAATACGGCACGTCGCTTCGCGATCTCCATTCGCAGGACTATCTCGGAGCCGATTTCGCGCCGATGACGACCGTCGCACCGGGATATCTCATGAGCGTTCCGATGTTCGGTTCGAGTTTCACCGACAAGCGTCACGGAAAGATTCTCGACGTGGTCTGGGAGTTAAGACTCTCTGATCCGGTCGACGGCGACTCGGTCGCGGACAGCGGAGAGTATTCGATCGTCTGGAACGGCTACGGAACCTTCCCGGCCGGTGCGATAAGACTCGAAATGCCCGAGCATGACGGCGTGGCCGAGCTTGTCTGGTCGCTCTATGACGGCGACGAGAGGGTGATGTCGAACTGCCTGCTCTTCGATATCGACGGCGAGCGTCCCGACGTGCTTGAAATCGCGCCGAAGGAAGTTTCGGCAAGCTTTGAGCACACGATTCCGGCAATTCAGGAGGAAAAGCTCTCGGGACTCGGACAGGGCGAGTTCAGCTTCGACGTGAAGCTCTCGGACATTCCCGGCTTCTCGCGCGACTCGGGACTGAGACTCGTCTTTGAGGCCTCGACCAGAACCCCGATGACGCACGACTATCCGGTCGAAGAGAACCCCGGAAAGATCGACATGAACTATATGCTCGGCTACCGCTGTGATCCCGGCGCGAACCGCAATTCCTTCCCTCAGACCGACGAGCGCAAGGCTCCCGGAAAGCTTGAGGTTCTCGTAAACGGCGAGAAGATCGACGAGATCATCCTCCCCGACTGCCCGGCCGATTCGCGCGGCGCGCTGTCGCACCACTACCAGCCGGTCGTGGACGAGCTTGACGAGGCGGGAAGCTACGGAACCCTCTGTGATCTTCGGATCCCGTCAAGACTCCTTATAGGCCTTCGTGAGGGTTTCAGAGTGACTCTCCGCATGGCTGACGACGCCGGACTCTCGCTCTTCGGTCGCCGCGCCGGAAGATACGGCATCGGAATTGTCGTAAAGGCTGAATAAAGCGTAATTTCAGAATTCTCAGATAGCAAAACGCCGCCCGGGAGAAAATCCGGGCGGCGTTAAGTTTTGATTTTAGGGAATTACTTTTCGAGCGAACGGAGGAAGGTCATGCAGCGCGCGACCTCTTCGAGTCCGGTCGGCTGGAGGCCTTCGCTCTCGACAACCATTCTCATGCCGAGTTCGATGGCCTTCTCACGAACCGCCTTGACAGGAGCCTCGCCCTCGCCGAGAGCCTTGCCGTGTCTGTCGCGGGTTCCGTCCTTCAGGTGAATGATCTTCACGCGATCCTTGAGGCGGGTGATCGTCTCGATCGGGTCGCGTCCGGCGACGAACGCCCAGTAGGTGTCGATCTCGAAGTTGACGGTGGTGCGCTTCTCCATCTCCTCGTGAGCGATGATGCCGTCCTTGTTCGGCTTGAACTCGCCGTCGTGGTTGTGGTAACCGAGCGTGATTCCCTCGGCCGCGAGCATCGGCTTGTACTTGTTGAGCTTTTCGATCGTCGAGTCGAGAGCTTCCTTGGTGTCCCACGGCGCGCCGGGGAGGATGTAGTTGGTGTTGCCGATTGTCTTGTGATACTTGACAGTTCCGGCGAAATCGTTGTCGAGCTCGCCGAGACCCGAGTGGGTTCCGCTGACGATCAGGCCGTACTCGTCGAGCATAGCCTTGACTTCCTCCGCCGGATGGTTGAAGAAGCCTGCGAATTCTATGTACTTGTAGCCGATTTCAGCTACCTTCTTGAGAGCCTCGGAAAGGCTCTTTTCGGAAGCGTCGCGGACGCTCCACATCTGAAGTCCGTATTCCATTTTGTTTTCTCCTTGTTCAGTCGTGATTACTTTTCAAGTGATTTTAAGTAGTTCATGCAGCGGGTGACCTCGGAAAGTCCGTCGGGATTGAGGTTTTCGCTCTCGACAACCATGCGCATTCCGAGCTCCTTGGCGCGTGCGTAGACAGCCGCGACCGGAGCCTCGCCCTCGCCGAGCGCGCGTCCCTCGTTCTTGCCCTCAGCCGTCTTCTTGATATCCTTTAAGTGAATGACGTGGACTCTGTCCTTGAGGTCGGTGATGACCTGCACGGGATCGAGACCCGCGACATAAGCCCAGCAGGTGTCGATTTCGAAGTCGATGTTGGTTCTCTTCTGCATCTCGATGTGCGGGATGAGGCCGTCTCTGTTCTTGAGGAACTCGCCGCTGTGGTTGTGGAACGCGAGGTTGATTCCCTCTGCCGCGAGCATAGGCTGGTACTTGTTGAGCTTTTCGATGAGGATATCGACAGCTTCCTTGGTCGAGGTGTCGGCGTGCGGAACGATGAAGTTCGTGCTGCCGATGGTGTGCTGGAACTTTACGACTCCGGCAAAGTCATTGTCAAGCTCGCCGATTCCGGTGTGGGTTCCGTTACATACGAGACCGTTCTCGTCGAGAACTCTGCGGATATCCTCCGCGCTGTTGCCGAAGAATCCGGCGAACTCGAGATCCTTGTAGCCGATCTCGCCGACCTTCTTGATGGTGCCGAGTAAGTCGTCCTTTGTGAAGTCGCGGACGCTGTACATCTGAAGTCCGTAAATCATGATTGTATCTCCTTTGAATTCTAATGATTAAAAATATTCCTCACAGGGTTCTTTGACCCTTGAAAAATCAGTTCTTCTGAGCAGTATCAGCCGCTCGATGAGATCGGTGTGACGGTACGCGTAGTCGATGCCGTCGTTGTGGCCGAGTCCGGGCAGGATATTGAGTTCGGCCTTTCCGCCCGCCGTATTTACCGCGTCGGTCATGAGCGACGAGCAGACCGGAAGCACGGTCGTGTCGTTCTCGCCGTGGAAGGCGATGACCGGGGTCGTTACGAGTCTGGCGGCTCTCCAAGCCATTCCGCCGCCCGCGACGGGGGCGATTCCCGAGAAGAGCGTCGGATAAGCGAGCCCCATCGAAAATGTACCGTAGCCACCCATGCTCGATCCGGTGATCGAGACGCGGTCGCGTTTTATCCCGAACCGCAGGATGGTCTCGTCGATGAGTCTCTTGACGTCGGATGTGACATTGTCCCAGACCGCGCGTTCGGGGCACTGGGGGACGAGTATTACCGCGTTGAACCGCGCGCCTTCCTTTATGAGTCTCGGCACGCCGTGGCGGTAAAGATGCTCATGGCATAGTCCGCGCTCGCCCGCGCCGTGAAGGTAGACGAGAAGCGGAAGATTTCCCGATAGATTTTCGGGATCGGCCGCGGGAGTGAAGATGAGCGCGTTCATCCCCGACGATTCGGAGGTGGCGTTCAGGGTTATGGCATTCATCGTCATTTTTCCGGGTGATCGGCTTCGAGCTTTCGCAGATAGTTCATGCAGCGCGTGACCTCTTCGATTCCAGTCGGATCGAGTCCGCCGCTTTCGACGACCATGCGCATACCGAGTTCGCGCGCTTTGAGCCAGATCGCCTCGACCGGAACCTCGCCCTCGCCGAGCGCGCGTCCCTTGTGGTGATTCTCGCCGCTCCGGTCGACGATCACGTCGCGCAGATGGATGACGTGAACGCGGTCGCGAAGCTCCTCAAGGATCTTCACCGGGTCGCGTCCGCCGACATAAGCCCACGAGGTATCGATTTCGAAATCGATGTCGGTTCGGTCGCGAAGCTCGTCGTGAGGAATCTGCTTATCGGTGTTCGGAAGAAATTCGGTGTAGTGATTGTGGTAGCTGAGCGTAAGCCCCTCAGCCGCGAGCATCGGCTTGTATTTTATGATATTTGCGACGAGCCGGTCGACATCGGCGCGGTTAGCGATGGGCGCGCTGGCGATTATGAAATCGGTCGCGCCGAGCTTATGCATATAGTTCATCATTCCGGAAAAATCGCGGTCGAGATCATCGAAATGCGAATGAATTCCGTTGCAGGTGAGGGAATTTTCGTCAAGTGCGGCTTTAAGAGCCTCGGGGGAGTTACCGAAGAATCCCGCGAATTCGATATCCTTATAGCCGACCTTGGCGACGGCTTTGAGGGTTCCGATTAGATCGTTCTTTGTCGTGTCGCGGACGCTGAACATCTGAAGTCCGTAGTTCATACCGAACCTCCGTTTAATTGATTTTTTAAGAGATTATGTCTCCGCACACTTATTATACATCAAATCCACGATTTTTGCAAGTCCTTTCGCAAAAGTTCACAGAAAAATTGAAATTAGGAGCTGCCGCGTCCGCGGCAGCTCCTAAGGAAACGCTGATTTAAGGTTGTTTTCACGGCGAAAAAGCCCATAAATCCTAGCCTTTTTCGCGTGAAAACTCC
>CAKSVM010000061.1 GCA_934503195.1 uncultured Eubacteriales bacterium | reverse complement strand
TCGAACCCGTCCTCGCTGAATCAATGCCCGATCTCGTCCTCGTACACGGCGACACAACCACAAGCTTCGCCGCCGCCCTCGCCGCTTTCTACGCGAAAATCCCGGTCGGTCACGTCGAAGCCGGTCTCCGCACCTACGACCGCTACTCACCTTTCCCCGAAGAGATCAACCGCAACCTCACCTCTAAGCTCGCTACCCTCCACTTCGCCCCGACCGAACTCAACCGCTCCAACCTCGCGAAGGAAGGCATCACCGAAAACGTCTTCGTCACCGGCAACACCGCCCTCGACGCGTTTCAGTACACCGTTCGCCAAGGCTACAGGTTCGCCGACGAAAAACTCCGCTCGATCGACTTCTCCGGCAAAAAGGTCGTCGCCCTCACCGCACACCGCCGCGAAAACCAGAACGGCGGCATCGAAAACATCTGCAACGCCGTCTTAGAGCTCACAAGGCGCCACCCCGAACTCCTGTTCGTCTACCCAGTCCACCTGAGCCCCGCCGTCAGAAAGCCGGTAATGTCGATCCTCGCCGATAAGCCCGGCGTCCTCCTCACAGATCCCGTCGACGTCGCCGATATGCACAACCTCATCGCGAAATCCTTCTTCATCATGACCGACTCGGGCGGAATCCAGGAGGAAGCTCCATCTTTCCACAAGCCGGTATTGGTCCTGCGCACCGAGACCGAGCGCCCCGAGGCGGTCGCCGCCGGTACTGTCAAAGTCATCGGCACTGACACCGCCCGCGTGATCGCCGAAGCCGAAGCGCTCATCTCTGACAAATCCGAGTACGACAAGATGGCTGCCGCTCAGAACCCTTATGGCGACGGTCACGCCTCCGAACGCATAATCGAGGCGATCAGAGGATATTTCGCCTGAACCAAGGCGTCCGCCCGCCGTTTAAATCCAAAGCGGTTACTCACCGCTCACCAAAAATTCACCTTCCACCCGTCGGATATTTTGTAAAAACTGCCACTTGACAAGTTTCCACAGGAGTGCTATAATATTTTCATCACAGAAGAAGAGGTAATCGAAATGCTTAACCGTATTTCCACAACCGCATACTTTACCTACTATTACTTTTTTACCGGTACCGAAAAAGTAATAGCGTTTTCTGCTGCGATAAAGCCGACTGTGAATAACGAACAGTAAAAACTCCTCAGAATAAATCAAGAGGATTCGGAAAACCCCCGCGACAGGATTCGCGGGGGTTATTTTATTTACGAAAAAGAAAAAACAAAGGATAAGAACAGGAGATAACAAAAATGGTAGTCGTCGTAAAACCCGCAACTGAAGAAAGCAAGCTCGCATCCCTCATCACCGAACTCGAAAAGGATAATAATGTCAAGGTTCATATCTGCCGCGGCGAACACAAGACAATCCTCGGCCTCATCGGAGACACCAGCAAGGTTGATATCGACCTTGTCAGCTCGAACGAGATCGTCGAGTCGGTCAAACGCATCAGCGAACCCTTCAAGGCCGCTAACCGTAAGTTCCATCCCGATAACACCGTGATCACCGTCCACTCCCCGAACGGCGACGTGAAGATCGGCGAGGGCTTCACGATCATCGCGGGTCCCTGCTCGATCGAGAGCGAGGGGCAGATCATCGAGGTCGCTAAGGACGTAAAGGCGTCCGGCGCGAATATCCTCCGCGGCGGCGCGTTCAAGCCCCGCACCTCCCCGTACGCTTTCCAAGGCCTCAGAAACGACGGACTTAAGCTCCTCGTCGAAGCAAAGAAGGTCACCGGACTCCCGATAGTCACCGAGATCATGGATGAGCGTCATCTCGACCTCTTCGGCGACGTCGATATCATTCAGGTCGGCGCGAGAAATATGCAGAACTTCGAGCTTCTCAAGGAACTCGGCCACTGCGACAAGCCGATTCTCTTAAAGCGCGGCCTCGCGAACACGATTCAGGAACTCCTGATGAGCGCGGAATACATCATGGCCGGCGGAAACGAGCGCGTCATCCTCTGCGAGCGCGGAATCAGAACCTTCGAGACGGCCACCAGAAACACGCTTGACATCTCGGCCGTTCCGGTGCTCCATGAGCTTTCTCACCTCCCGGTAATCGTCGACCCGAGCCACGCCTGCGGAATCGCTCGTCTCGTACAGCCGATGGCGATGGCGGCCGCCGCCTGCGGAGCCGACGGCGTCATGATCGAGGTTCATAATAACCCCGCAAAGGCACTCTGCGACGGCCCGCAGTCCCTCACTCCCGAGCAGTTCGACGAGACCGTCAAGAAGCTTAAGAAGATCCTCGCGGCGGTTGAGGGCTGAGAAATCCCACAGATCACAAAGTGGTTTGTGAAACCTCAAATTTTCCGGTAATCGGGCGTTCCGAAAGATTATATGAATTGCGCGAAGCGCGGCGTTTGCCGAGCTTCGCGCTTTTTTTGTTGGAATTGTTGGGTGGCACAGTATATTTTTTGACCGGAGCGGGGAAGAAAATGGACGATTACAAAAAGGCGGCCACAGCTTGTGACCGCCAAAATCGGATTTCCGCGCGGCTGAAAGATCAGAACGCGCGGCGTTATTTTTACAGCACTTTCGAGAGGAATTCTCTTGTTCTGGGGTGTTTCGGGTTCGCGAAGAACTCGGCGGGGGAATTTTCTTCGAGGATTTTTCCCTCGTCGATGAAGAGGATTCTCGAACCGACTTCGCGGGCAAATCCCATCTCGTGCGTGACGACGACCATCGTCATTCCCTCAAGCGCGAGCTGTTTCATGAGATCCAGAACCTCGCCGACCATCTCGGGGTCGAGCGCGGAGGTGGGTTCGTCGAAGAGGATCACCTCGGGATTCATCGCGAGCGCGCGGACGATCGCGACTCGCTGCTTCTGTCCGCCGGAGAGAGTCGACGGATAGACGTCGGCCTTGTCCTCAAGTCCGATGCGGCGGAGAAGCTCAAGCGCTTTGTCATGCGCCTCTGAGATTATCTGCTGCTTGGTTTTTTCAGGCTTTTTGCCGCCGAATAGTGCCTTGAACTTTGCCTTTCTGAGTTCGGAGAGGCCGATATGCACCGGGGCGAGCATGATATTCTGGACGACTGTCTTATTATTGAAGAGGTTGAACTGCTGGAAAACCATTCCCATATGGCGGCGGTGGATATTGATATCGACCTTCATATCGGCGATATCGACTCCGTCGAAGATGATGTGTCCGGAGGTCGGATCCTCCATGCAGTTTAGGCAGCGCAGGAAGGTCGATTTTCCGCTTCCGGACGGGCCGATGACGCAGACTATATCGCCTTTGTTTATGGTTGTGCTGATGCCTTTGAGAACTTCAAGGTCGCCGAAGCTTTTTTTGAGGCCGATGACGTCTATGAGCTTTTTGTTTTCAGTTTCTGCGGTCACTGCGCTTCAGCCCCCTTTCCATGATCTTTATTCCGAGCGTGATCAGCATGATTATCAGTATATAGATTACCGCCATCGCGAGGTAGGGAACCATGAACTCATACGAGTTGGTACCGATCATATTGAACGCGACGTAGAGATCCGACGCGCCGACGAAGGACACGACCGAGGTCTCCTTGATGAGCGCGATGAACTCGTTTCCGAGTGTCGGGAGAATGTTCTTGACGGCCTGCGGGATGACGATCTTCATCATCGTCGTGGCGAACGATAATCCGACCGCGCGTCCGGCTTCCATCTGTCCGCCGTCGACCGACTGGATTCCCGAACGCATTATCTCCGAGATATATGCGCCAGAGTTCAGTCCGAAGACGATTACCGAGACGTTGACGCCCGACATATTGACTCCCATCAGCGGGAGCATTACGTAATAGAAGAGAAGCAGCTGGACGACCATAGGCGTTCCGCGGAAGAATCCGACGTAGAAGCTGCATATTCCGTTGAGTACGCGCGGGAGAGTCTTATACTTCGGAACGACTCTGACTGTCGCTATGAGAGTACCGATTATTATTCCGATGACAAGACCGAGGATCGCGATTATTATCGTGTTTTTAAGCCCGAGGAGAACCCTTTTATAGCCGTTTGAGTTTATCAGCACGTCAAGGAATTTGTCGAGCTTGCGGAAGAATGAGGACGCTTCGAGGAGCTTCTCGTTCTTTATCACCGCGAGAAAGAGATTATACATTTATTTTTCCTTCAGAGCGTTTCTTGCCCATTAAACAGTCTCTCCCGCAAGGAGGGGTCGTCCGACCCCCGCGGGAGAGCGCGATTTCTATTGCGTGTAGTCTGTCAGGCGAGCTTGTTGAAGGCCGCGGTGATTGCGGCGGCCGGAGCCGAGTCGATGACGACGTAGCTGATGTTGCCGTTGATGACATCCTGAACCGCGAGCGAGCCGTTCTTATACGGGTTGCAGGTTACAGGAAATCCGGCGAACTCCCACTCAGCGTCGCCCTGAACGTAGAACTGACCGGTGGTGCCGCTCTGAACACCGATGATGGTGTTGGTATCCTTCTGGTTGAGGATAGCCTCGACGTCTTCCTTGGTCTTGCAGGCGTCGAAGGTGGTGTCGTCAGCCTTGACGATGAGCTTCTGGGACGCGGAGTAGTAGGACTTGGAGAAGGAAACATACTCCTCACGGTCGGGTCTTACGGTGAGTCCGGCCATTGCGATGTCGCACTTGTGCTGGCCGACCGAGAGGCAGACGGCGTCAAAGTCCATGTTGCTGATGACGAGTTCCATGCCGAGTTCGTCAGCGAGGAGCTTGGCGATTTCCATATCGATACCGACGTACTTGTCGCCGTCCATGTATTCGAAGGGCTCGAAGCCGGCGTTGGTGGCGACGACGAGCTGATCCTTGGAGGTGTCAAGCTCGGCGGAGGTCACGGGGTTCGGCTTACCGTCGCCGAAGTAGTTGTTGCAGACCTTGTCGAAGGTTCCGTCCTTCATGATCTTCTCAATGAAGGCGTTTACCTTTTCGAGAAGCTCGGGCTGAGCCTTGTCGACGCCGAAGGCGTATTCCTCGTCGGTGAGGTTGATGTCGATCACCTTGACGACCTGTTTGCTGCCGCCGCAGGATGCGAGGCAGAGGGCGAGCATTGCCGCCGCGAGAATGAGTGCTAATACTTTTTTCATTGTAAAGTATCTCCTTTTGATGAATTTTGGGTGGTGCAAATGTTATGCATATATATTACACCAAAATGCATAAAAATGCAATATGCAGAATTCATCAAATTTCTTATCATTCAATGCGATATTTTGTGCCCTTGGGCGTATCCTCCAAAATTACGCCTTTTTCGAGGAGTTCTGCGCGTATTTTGTCAGCTTTCGCGTAGTCCTTGGCTTTTTTCGCCGCCATGCGCTCGACGATTTTTTCCTCGATCATCGCGGTGAACTCGTCGTCTGCCTTTTCCTCGGGAAGGAATCCCATTAAGGAGCAGAGTTCGGTGAGTGTATCGAGCGTATATTTCGCGGACTCAGCCGAGCCGTTCGACGCGATGAGCTCGTTGGCGTCGCGGACGAGATCGAAGATTGCGGCGATGCCGTCGGCGGTGTTGAAATCGTCGTCCATTGCCTCGATGAAAGCGGCCTTGCGGGCGTTGACCTTATCGGCGGTGTCGCCGATTTTCCCGGCGGGAGCGGTCTTCAGGTAAAATCTGAGGTTATCGACGCAGTTCGTGATGCGCTCAAGAGCGTTTTTCGACTGCTCGAGGATATTCGCCGAGAAGTTTATCGGGCTTCTGTAATGCGCGCTGAGGATGAAGAAGCGGATGACCGGGTAGCCGTACTTCGCGGCGGCGTCGCGGACGGTGAAGAAGTTGCCGAGAGATTTCGACATCTTGGTATTGTCGACGTTGATGTAGCCGTTGTGCATCCAGTAATGCGCGAAGGGCTTTCCGGTGCAGCACTCCGACTGCGCGATCTCGTTTTCGTGGTGCGGGAAGGTGAGATCCTGTCCGCCGCAGTGAATATCGATCGTCTCGCCGAGGTAGCGGAGAACCATCGCGGAGCATTCGATATGCCAGCCGGGACGTCCCTTGCCCCACGGGCTTTCCCAATAGGGTTCTCCGGGCTTCGCGGCCTTCCAGAGCGCGAAGTCGAGCGCGTCCTCCTTATGCTCGGAGATATCGATGCGCGCGCCCTTTTCGAGTTCGTCGATCGGCATATGCGAGAGCTTGCCGTACTCCTTGAAGGAGAGCGTGCGGAAGTAGACATCCGAGTTGCCGTCGCCCATATCGACCGGGTAGGCGTGGCCTTTTTCGATGAGGGTTGAGATTATATGGATCATCTCGTCGATGTTCTCAGTGGCTCTGGGGTGGACGGTCGCGGGGCGGATTCCGAGTCCCTTCGCGTCGGTGAAATACTCATTGATGTAACGCTCGGCGATATCCTTCTGGGTGACGCCCTCGGCGTTAGCGCGCTTTATGATCTTATCGTCGACGTCGGTGAAGTTCTGGACGAATTTCACCTCGTAGCCGCGGTATTCAAGATAGCGGCGGAGCATATCGAAGGCGATGAAGCAGCGGGCGTTTCCGATGTGGAAGAAGTCGTATACGGTCGGGCCGCAGGCGTACATTTTCACCTTGCCTTCCTCGATCGGGATGAATTCGTCCTTGCACTTTGTGAGGGTGTTATAGAATCTCATGCTTTGTTTTCTCCTTTTTTGAGTTTATTTATTTCGTTTTCGAGCGCGGTGAGCTTTATGTTGAGCTTGCAGAATTCCTGCGCGACGGGGTCGGCGATGTGTATCTGGTCGAGGTCGCACTCCAGCTTCTGGTTATTCTTTCTGACGACTCTGGCGGGAATTCCGACGGCAGTACAGTTTTCGGGGATTTCGTCGAGGACGACGGCGTTCGCCGCGATTTTGGAGTTATCGCCGATTCTGAAGGGGCCGAGCACCTTCGCGCCCGAGCCGACCATTACGTTGTTTCCGAGGGTGGGGTGACGCTTTCCGACATGCTTTCCGGTTCCGCCGAGGGTTACGCCCTGATAGAGTGTACAGTTGTCGCCGATCTCGGCCGTTTCGCCGATGACTACTCCGCTTCCATGGTCGATGAAGAGTCCGCGGCCGATCTTCGCGCCGGGGTGAATCTCGATTCCGGTCAGGAAGCGCGCGCTCTGGCTTATGAGGCGGGCGGCGAAGAATTTCTTGTTCTCGTAGAGCTTATGCGAGACGCGGTAGAAGAGGACGGCGTGAAAGCCGGAGTAGAGAAGCGCGACTTCGAGGTCGCTCGTGGCGGCGGGGTCGCGGTCACGGATGACGCGGATGTCGGTCGAGATCTCGTCCTTGGCTTTGAGAATGTCTTCCTTCAGCTTTCTGAGGTCGATGTTAATGTCGATCGCTTTGAGTTTCATATATTTCCTCCTGTAAACAAAAACAGCCTTTACTCTCGTAATGAGAATAAAGGCGTATATACGCGGTTCCACTTTAATTTATCGCTCGGTGACAGCGGCAAAAAACGCGACTGTCCGCTTCTGTAACGGGAAGCTCCCGTGCCGGGCTAATTATTCACCCGGCAGGCTCACGGACGCACCAGCGTCAAATGTTTCGGCACGCGCTCACAGCACCTCGAAAAAGAGGGCGCGTTTCTCTGAGACCGCCACACAGGACATCCTTCCGCTCACAGCCTTTTATTTTATCTGCTTATATTATATTACATCGCGGGCGTTTTGTAAAGCGGTTATCCGAGATTTTACAAAAAATTCATAAAACCCCTTGCAATTTCGTGTCGGATATAGTATAATAAAAGAAAAAACTGAGAGGAAACACAAATGAGAACCTACAACGTGAAAATTCTTACGAATCCCCGGATCGACTGGGAGTCGATACCTACCGCGCCGATCGACACCTATCTCTGGGACAGCGACTATATGCCGGAAGCCGGCGCGCAGGTCGTCTACGTGAAGTCGGGCGACGAGCGGGAGGGGATCTATTCGCATCTCTGGTGCAGGGAATCGGATCCGCGCGCGATCTATCACAAGCACAACGATCCGGTCTTCAAGGACAGCTGTCTTGAGTTCTTCTTCACGATGAACGCGGCGGGTGCTGAGAAGAACGGGTATATCAACATCGAGTCGAACTCGGATCCGACGACGCTCATCGGCTACGGGCACGACCGGTACGACCGCGTGTCGATCGTCGACATGGGGATCGAGCCGTTCAGGGTCACGGGGACGAAGACCGCTGAAAGGTGGGACATTTATGAGTTCGTTCCGCTTTCGGTGCTGACGAAGGTCTTCGGCGTCAGTGAGGTCGACGGGACGGTTGAGTTCGCGGGGAACTTTTACAAGTGCGGCGGGGATCATATGCCGCTGCCGTACGGAATGTGGTCGAGGGTCGACACGCCGACGCCCGACTTCCACAGGCCTTCCTGCTTCGGAAAGTTTATTCTGGAGAGGTGAGGACGGCCGCTTTTACGAGGCTGTCACGGAACGCTCCGGGCGGATTTTCTGTCCGGAGCGTTTTTTATCGGCTTCACTGCGCGAGGAATCTTGAAAGCGTGGTTTCGCTCGCGAAGATTATCCCGAGATGCGGGCGGAAGGCGGCGAGGAGCTTTGAGAGGTATCTCTCGGGCGCGCGGTTTGCGAGCTTATGCGAGACCTCGAGGGCTTTATACCAGCCTTCGTCGAGCTTTATTTCGTTCACGAGCTTCGGGATTTTTTCGGGTGAGAGCGGTATTATGGGATCAGAATCCCCCGACATGAGCGAGAGAATCGAGTGCTCGAAGACGAGCTGGCCTAAGTTTATCATATCCCCGGCGGGGTGGGCGAGTTCGGCGAGGTAGCGTTTGAAGAGCGCGGAGGTCTGGTCTTTGGGGAAGGAGTTTACGAAGTCGTTTTCGCTCTGTAGTTCCTCGAGAAGGTGGAGAATTCCGCCGATGCCGCAGACCGAGCGGTTGAGAGTGGGGATTTTATAGTCGACGTCGGTGAGGTTTCGTTTGGCGTCGAATTTCGGGTCGTAGGATTTCACGATCCTTTCGAGGTCGTTATTGAGGACGTTGTTATAATATGGGCACATGACGTCGATGCGGGTGCGTTTGATCTTTCTTATCATCGAAAGGGCTTTGAGGATGAGGTCGCGGTTTATGCGGAGTCCCTCGAAATATATATTATCGACCGGTTCCGAGAAGAGGCGTTTGACGGCGAGGTCGACCGGGATCCGGGAGAGCGCGAGGTCGCAGTTATAGAGAACCGAGCCGAGGAGCGCGGCGGCGGTCTCGTTCATTACCGAGTCGGATTCGCCGTTTGTATAGAGCTTTATCTGTTCGGCGAGCTTATCGAAGATCCGGTTCACGAGATCCATATAATCGGACTCAGTGACGGCTCCGGCGGTTTTAGCGGCGTTCGCCAGCGAGAGGGTATAGTTTGATTTATCAAGATTTTCGGGATTTATGAGCGAGGCTATTTCGTTTGTCATCAGATATCCTCCGTACAGAAGCGGCCGGTGCGGTTGAAGTTCGCTATAAGCTCATCGCAGGCGTCAGCGAGGAGTTCGGGCGAGCCGGCGCAGGAGTTTTCGAATTTATCAAAGAGAATGTCGACGAGTTCGGCGTCGCTTATCGCGTCGCGGGTTTCGGTCTTGATAAAATAGAAAATATCGGTGAGAAATGTCACGAGTCCGGGGAGATCCTGACACGAGACGAAGGTTGACCCGGAGAATTTCTTTATTATGCGTTTTGTCGCGCCGAGGCCGATTTCGACGCGCGAGTTCTGTCGCAGCGAGGTGAGGCGGGTTTCGGCGATTTCACGCGCCTCGGCTTCGGTGAGGCGGAGGTTTTTCGACGAGAGTTCATCATTGAGCGCGAGAATTTCGTTCGCGGTATGTTTTATTTCGTATTCGGTCGGGATCGGTGAGTTCAGGAGAAGGGTGAGTTCGTTCATGCTGGCTCCTTTGTGAACAATATGTTAAAAGTGACGGAATGATCTTGACAAACGGGGAAAATTGTGCTATACTTATTATGCGATAAAATGTGATTAGTGTTTATCAAAACCGGATATTGATATTATACCACGTCGGCAGGATTTTGTCAAGTGGTTTTTTATTTTTTCGCGGGGATTTCTGAAAAACGATGGGCAGGAAGGGACCCGGCACGGCGAAGCCGTGCCGTCGGGGTTGCGAGCGGAGCGAGCAAGCCCGACCGCGCGAAGCGCGGGGTCTCCCTTCCGCGGCGAAGCCGCCGCGGAAGGGCCGCGTCCGCAGACGCGGCTGAACGGCGTGCGCGGAGCACACGCCGTTCACGCGGGCGAAGCCCGCGCTCCCCTTTCCTGTAGTCCGGCGCGGCACGCGGCGGACGCGGATTTTGCGGGTATCAAAAAAAAGTGCGCAAAACCTGAAAATTTCGTTTGTTTTGGCTCTGTTCACGCGAATGTTTTTGTGATATAATATTCAGTATGGTATAAACAAGAAATAAAAAATACTAAGGAGCAATTAACTTGATTCGAGAAGATCTGCGCAATATTGCGATAATCGCACACGTCGACCACGGCAAGACCACGCTTGTCGACGAAATGCTCAAGCAGGGCGGAATATTCCGCGAAAATCAGGCGACCGAGGATCGCGTCATGGACTCTAACGCCATTGAGCGCGAGCGCGGCATAACCATACTCGCGAAAAACACCGCCGCTCACTACAAGAATGTAAAAATCAACATTATCGACACTCCCGGCCACGCCGATTTCGGCGGCGAGGTTGAGCGTATACTCAAGATGGTGAACGGAGTTCTTCTGCTCGTCGACGCGGCTGAGGGGCCGATGCCGCAGACGAGATTCGTCCTCCAGAAGGCACTTGAACTCAACCACAAGGTCATTGTCGTCATCAACAAGGTGGACCGTCCCGACGCGCGCATTGACGAGGTCATTGACGAAGTCCTCGAACTTCTGATGGATCTCAACGCGACCGATGAGCAGCTCGACAGCCCGATGATCTTCTGCTGCGGACGCGACGGAACCGCTTCGCTCGTTCCTGACGAGCGCGGCACTGATCTCAAATGTCTCTTCGACACGATCCTTGAATACATTCCGGCTCCCGAGGGAGATGAGAACGGACCGCTCCAGATGCTTGTCTCCTCGATCGACTACAACGATTACGTCGGCCGAATCGGTATCGGACGCATTGAGCGCGGAGTCATCAAGGTTGGTCAGGAAGTCATGATCACGAACTACCACTCCGAGGAGCCGCCGAAGCGCACGAAGATCGTTTCGCTCTATCAGATCGACGGACTTCAGAGAATTCCGGTCGAATCCGCGAAGATGGGCGATATCGTCTGCTTCTCGGGCGCGGGCGATGTCACGATCGGTGACACGATCACCGCGGTTGACTGCGTTGAGCCGCTTGAATTCGTCAAGGTCAGCGAGCCGACGCTTGAAATGACCTTCTCGGTCAACGATTCTCCTTTCGCCGGACGCGAGGGCAAATTCGTCACGTCGCGTCAGCTCCGCGAGCGTCTTTACAAGGAACTTCTCCGCGACGTTTCGCTCCGTGTGTCAGACGGTGACACGACCGACTGCTTCAAGGTTGCGGGACGCGGTGAGATGCACCTCTCGATTCTCATCGAGACGATGCGCCGCGAGGGCTACGAGCTTACCTGCTCGATGCCTCACGTTCTCTACAAGACGATCGACGGCAAGCTCTGCGAGCCGATGGAGCACGTCACGATCGACGTTCCCGAGGAATACGACGGAATCGTCATTCAGAAGCTCGGCGCGAGAAAGGGAGATCTCCTTGAAATGAATCTCCACGGAAGCCGTATGCGTATCGAGTATCTCATTCCGGCGCGCTGCCTGTTCGGCTACAGAAGCGAGTTCATGACCGACACGCGCGGTGAGGGAATCATCAGCTCGGTGTTCGACAGCTATCAGCCCTATCGCGGAGACATCACGCTCAGATATACCGGATCGCTCGTCGCGAGCGAGGACGGCGAGACGACCTCGTACGGTCTCTATCAGACTCAGGACAGAGGTCAGATGTTCATCGGTGTTCAGACTCCGGTCTATGAGGGTATGATTATCGGCGAGTCGCCGAAGATCGGTGACATCGCGGTCAACCCCTGCAAGAAGAAGCATCTCACCGCCATCCGTTCGTCAGGCGCGGACGAGGCACTCATCCTCACTCCTCCGAAGATCATGAGTCTCGAGGAATCGATCGAGTTCATCGCGGAGGACGAGCTTATGGAGGTCACTCCGAAGTCGATAAGACTCCGCAAGAGCATTCTCGACACGGCAACGCGTCTGAAGGCTCAGGCAAAGCTCAAAAAATAATCTTATACAGCGTACCACTGGGACGCCGCGTCTGCGGCGTCCCCTTTTCGCTGTTATGTGATTTGGCGCAGAGAATGGTTTGACACGAAGAGTAGCTTGCGGCCGGAGGTTCTGTGTGGTATAATCTGATTACAGCGTATAGGTTGTCACGCGCCTGAAAGCGGATGGCGCGGAATATTATCTGACGGAGTAATTTATGGAGATCACTTGTTTCAGACGTGAAAATATCGGCGCGGCGGCCGCGATCGCGCGCGGTGAGCTTGACGCGGAGCGAAAATTTCTCCCGTTTCTTCCTTTCGCGGACATTCCGAATTCCGACGGATTGGCCGGAAACGCTCTCGGCTTCGCGCTCTTGACGGCGGGAGAATTATCGGATATCTCTGCGGATTTGAGATCGGGAATATTTTCGGCTCGGGAATCACCGGGATCTGGTCGCCTTTACACGCGAGCGGTGTTATACGTGATGACGGTATCGACCGCGGAATGGTATTTGCGCGGTTATATCAGGCGGCGGCCGAAAAATGGGTCGGTATCGGCGCGGGATACCATTCTGTTACGCTTTTCGCGCACGATTCCGAGCGGATAGGCGTGCTGTTTGATTTTGGTTTCGGGAAACGCTGTGTGGATGCGATGACGGAGATCGGCAATGGCCGCGGCTCTGACACGACATATCCACAGGTCTGTGGAAGCGGCGTTTTGCGCGAGCTTTTTGGAGATGAAATTTGCGCGGTTTCGGCACTGCGGCGGGGGCTTGCTGAGCATCTGGTGAAAAGTCCGTGCTTCATGAAGCCGATGCCGGAGGAATGGTTTGACGTTTCAAAGCGGGACGGGTCGAGATTTTTTATTTATGAGGAGCGCGGGAACGCGAAGGCATTTCTCGAAATCGGCGGCGAAGGGGAGAATTATCTCAGTGCGGCTGAGGGCGGCGCGAACATCCGCGGAGCGTACTGTTTTCCGGAGCTTCGCGGAGGCGGGGTTACGCATTCGCTTATCGGGTATGTATCAAGGATTTTGCGGACTGAGGGGATATTTCGAATCGGCGTTGATTACGAGAGCATCAATCCGTGTGCGCGCGGGTTCTGGCCGAAGTATTTTGAGCCGTACACGTTTGGGGTGGTGCGGCGGATTGACTGAGGTGTGGCTGAGCGGAGTTTAGCTGAGATGAAAAATGTCTGCCCCGGTGGAGGACAGACATTTGGTGCTTTATGTGGAGTGGTGAGTTTGAGTTATGGACATCGAGGTTACTATATCGAGTGGATGTTCGAATGAGAGGCGGCCGAAGGCCGCGCAGGCGGCGCGAAGCGGCGTCGGCCTCGCCTTGCGAGGTCGATTGCGCACGTAAGTGCGCAACCTGCACTCGCGTCCGGGCGGCGAAGCCGACCGGACGCGAGCCGTTCCGGCGCGCCGCGGCGCGCCGGAACACGCGAAGCGCGGCAAACACCGCGCTTCGCGCTCTTCTGGGGATTTATCGCAAACTTCAAATCTGTGTCACGGCGAAGGCCGCCGGGTGATCCTGACGCTTTTTGTCTGCTGTCGGACAGCGGCGCGCCGCAAGGATTCTGTTTTATTCGACCGTCACGGATTTCGCGAGATTACGCGGCTTGTCGACGTCGCATCCGCGCGCGACGGCCGTATGATACGCGAGAAGCTGTACCGCGGCCGCGGCCGGGAGAAACGCCAGACGCGGGTCGATCTCCGGCAGCGTCAGCTGCTCGTCGGCCTCTGGGATCGGCGCGGACGAGATCGCGATGACCTTCGCACCGCGCGCTTTGACCTCACGGATGTTGCTTGTCATTTTCCCTGTCAGTTCAGGTACGGTCGAGAGCGCGATCACAGGGGTTCCGGGGACGATCAGCGAGATTGTTCCGTGCTTGAGTTCCCCGGCGGCGTAGGCTTCGCTGTGGATATACGAGATCTCTTTGAGCTTAAGCGAACCCTCGGAGGCCAGATGCCAGTCGGCTCCGCGGCCGATGAAAAAGAGATGCTCGGCGTCCTTTACGATCTTCGCGAGCCGCTTTGTCTCGTCATCGCGCGAGATCATTTCGGCGACCGCCTTCGGCGCGCGGTCGATGAGCCCGGACGTGAGTTTCAGTGCGTCCTCACCGCTCAGCGTCCCGCGGAGAATTCCGCAGTTTATCGCGATCAGCGCGAGAAGCGCGGTCTGGACGGTATACGCTTTGGTGCTCGCCACGGCGATCTCAGGACCCGCGAGCGTATAAAGCACGCTGTCAGCTTCGCGCGCGATGCTCGAACCGATTACGTTCACTATCGCCGTCGTGTCCGCGCCCTTTTCCTTGGCGAGTCTCAGCGCGGCGAGTGAGTCGGCCGTTTCGCCCGACTGCGATATCACCAGAACTGTGTCGCCCTTTCCGACGATCGGATCGCTGTATCTGAATTCCGACGCGATCGCGACCTCGACCGGGATCCGCGCGAGACTCTCGAAAAGTCCCTTCGCGATCAGTCCGGCGTGCATGGCCGTTCCGCAGGCGACAATGAAGAGTCTCGACGTTTTCGAAAGCGACTCCATGTCGAGCTTTTCGCCTGAGAAATCCGGGAGTCCGTTCTTGATTCTCGGGTGGAGGGTTTTGACAATCGCTTCCGGCTCCTCATGAATCTCCTTCAGCATGAAGTGCTTATAGCCGCCGCGCTCGGCTGCCTCGACGTCCCAGAGGGCCGTCTTTTTTTCTTTTCGGATCTCGCTTCCGTCTTTCAGAATCGTTACCGAGTCCTTCCGGACGATCGCGGTTTCGCCCTCCTCGAGCTGATAATAATCGCGGGTGCGGCGGAGAATCGCGGTTATGTCCGACGCGATGAAATTCTCGCCATTTCCGAGTCCGACGATCAGCGGCGAATCCTTGCGGAGCGCGAAGATCTCATCCGGGTCGTCCGCGAAGACTATCCCGAGCGCGTAGGAGCCGTGGATTCTGTTCCTGAATCTTTCTATCGCGGTCAGCTTGTCGCCGCTTCTCAGATAATAATCGAGCAGCTTCGCGGCGACCTCGGTGTCGGTGTCGCTCTCGAAGGTGTAGCCGAGCGCGGCAAGCTCGGATTTCAGTCCGGCGTAATTCTCGATTATGCCGTTATGAACGAGCTGGAGTGCGGCGGTTCCCTGGGGATGCGAATTCGCGTCGGTCGGCTCGCCGTGGGTCGCCCAGCGCGTATGACCGATGCCGCAGTGCGAGTGTGACGCCTCGGGATGGCTTTTCAGCTTTTCCTCGACGTTCGCGAGTCTTCCGGCCGCCTTGACGCGGCAAAGGTTGTTCTCTCCGTCGAAGTAGGCGACGCCCGCCGAGTCGTAGCCGCGGTATTCGAGCGCGCGGAGTCCCTCGATGAGGTGTTTTACCGAATTTTCCTTACCTATATAACCTATGATACCACACATACTGTGTTCCTTTCTGTTGTGCGGGATATCATGTCAGCGGCGATTTTTTCGCCGATATGCCTTGGTGTTTTTTTTGTTTGTTTTTGGGACGCTTTGTTTTCGCGGTCGCCCGCGGGCTTTGTCGTCCTGCTGACGGCGCGGTTTCTTCCGCGCCGGAAAAATATCCGCCGAATCTTTCGATGATTTTTCTCCTCGTCAACTCCGGGCGGCTGACAGGATCAGCTTTTATCGGAGTCCGGGCGCTGTTTCTTTTCTTTGCCTTTCAAAGAGGTCAGGTGTAGCTCTCGAGCTGCTTTTTGATCTTCGCGGCGGTTTCGTCGCAGATTTTCTTTATCGACTCGGAATCGTCGCCCTCGGCCATGACTCTGATGAGCGGCTCGGTGCCTGACGGGCGCGCGATGAGTCTTCCGCTGTCGCCGATTTCCTTTTTGGCGTCCTCAAGAATCGCTTTGACCTCATAATCGGTGTAGAACGCGAGCTTTTCCTCGGCGGTGCATCTGATGTTGACGATGAACTGCGGGTAGCGCGTCATGACCTTTGCGGCGTCTGAGAGCTTTTCTCCGGTGCGCTTCAGCTGCGAGAGGAGCTGTACCGCGGTGAGCTGTCCGTCTCCGGTTGTCGAGAAGTCGCGGAAGATGATGTGTCCCGACTGCTCGCCGCCGAGATAATAATCCTCAAGGAGCATTTCCTCAAGCACGTAGCGGTCGCCGACCTTTGTCGCGACGAAACGGATGTCGTTATCCGCGCAGAATTTCGAGAAGCCGAAATTCGTCATGATCGTTCCGACAACGGCGTTCTTGTTGAGCTTTCCGCGGTCTTTCATGTCGAGCGCGGCGATTGCCATGATCATGTCTCCGTCGACGTCATTTCCCTTATCGTCGATGCAGAGGCAGCGGTCAGCGTCTCCGTCGAAAGCGATGCCGGCGTCGAGATTGTGCTCGAGAACGTATTTTCTGAGGTTTTCGAGGTGAGTCGAGCCGCAGTCGTCGTTGATGTTTATTCCGTCCGGGTCGGCCGAGAGAATGTGGCAGTTCGCGCCGAGTCCCTCGAAGAGCAGCTTCGCGGTGCGGCTGGCCGAGCCGTTGGCGCAGTCAAACGCGACGTTCATTCCGTCGAGCGAGTAGAGCGCGGTGCTGCGGAGATGATCGACGTAGTCCTTGACGGCGTTCTGCGCGCGGGTGACGCGTCCGATATCCTCGGGCTTTGCCATCTTAGGCGCGGGGGTTCCGTCGAGAACGATCGACTCGATACGCTCCTCAAGCTCGTCTTCGAGCTTATAGCCGTCCTCGTTGAAGATCTTGATTCCGTTGAATTCAAAGGGGTTGTGCGACGCGGAGATCATGACCCCGGCGTGAGCCTTGTACTTTCCGACGAGATAAGCGACGGCGGGCGTCGGGATGACTCCGAGGTCAATGACGTCGGCTCCGACCGAGCAGAGTCCGGCGATCAGCGCGGAGGCGAGCATTTCCGAGGAAATTCTCGTGTCCATTCCGACAAGAACCGTCGGGAGGTAGCGTCTTCCGCTTGAAAGCACTTCAGCGGCCGCGCGTCCGATCTGCATCGCGCGCTCACAGGTGAGTTCGGTATTCGCGATTCCGCGAACGCCGTCTGTTCCGAATAATCTTCCCAAGATGTTGGATCCTTTCTAGTGTTTCTTTACGATATTGTCGCCTGATTTGTAGATTGAGCCGGGCGGCACGACTCCGCGGACCCTGGAGAGCGGATAGACGTTTGAGTCCTTTCCGATTACGGTTCCGGGGCAGAGAACGCTGTTGCAGCCGACTTCGACGTTGTCTCCGAGCATCGCGCCGAACTTTTTGCGTCCGGTTTCGATTACCTCGTCCTTGGCCTTGACCGCGACGGGGGTTTTGTCGCTCTTGACGTTCGAGGTGACGGCTCCCGCGCCCATGTGGGATTTGTAACCCAAGACCGAGTCGCCGACGTAGTTGAAGTGCGGAACCTGAACCTTGTCAAAGAGAACGCAGTTCTTAAGCTCACAGGAATTTCCTACGACCGCGCCCCTGCCGACTATCGCCGAGCCTCGGATGTAGGCGCAGTGGCGGATTTCGGCTCCGCTGTCGATTATACAGGGGGATCCGATGGAAGCGGTCGGCGCGATTTTGGCGTCTCTTGCGATCCAGATTCCTTCGCCGCGCTTTTCGTAGACTTCAGGATCAAGTTTTTCACCTATATATAAGATGAAGCTTTTGATCGAGTCGAGAACGTCCCACGGATAAACCGAGTCCTTGAAGAGATCGGCGGCTATCGTGTTTGAAAAATCGAAGAGGTCCTTGGTGTGGGGGATGGTTTCCATTACATTATACTCCTTTCCGGCGAAATGGTGACAGATCGCCAGATTCCGGGCCGATAACGGTACGGTAACAGATATTATAACATATTATCTTGGATTTGTCAATGGAGTAACAGTTAATGGAATGTAACCAAAATAAGCCGTGAAAAGCGGTTTTTGAGGAAATTTGAGATTTTTTCAATTTTTTTTGAAAAAACCCTTGACAAATCCGAAGAAGTGTGATATAATATTAAAGCTGTGAGCGAGAGAAACAAAAGAGAATGAAGCGGATCGGATTCCGGAAGGGTTCCGAAA
>CAKSVM010000060.1 GCA_934503195.1 uncultured Eubacteriales bacterium | reverse complement strand
AACCAAAGAGCATCGCGCTGGGATTATTCGCGGCGTTTGTCGGACTCTGGAAGAACTCGGGAACGCTCTGCGACCGCTTTTCGACCGCTTTCACTGCCTTCTTCAGTGAGAGCGACATTGAGGACTGCGTAAAGGTGTTCTTGAATCACATCGGCATGAGCGAATTAAGTGTCGGTTCGGAGTACATAACGATCGCTATCTGCAATGTCCTTGTGGACAGTTCGCTCGAACATATGTTCACGAAGAGACTCTATGTGATTGTCGGAAAGAAAGCGAGTGCCACTCCTTTAGCGGTTGAGCGGACGATGAGAAGAAACATCACGATGACATGGGAGGAGATGCCGAATCCCGAGGCTATCATAAAGCTCTACGGAAGGTACCACTTCCGCAAGAAAAACGGAAATCCGGTCACTTCCGAGTTCATCATCGCTTCGTCCCAAATCGTCCGCGAAAGACTGAACGCTATCGCTGTGCTTATTGACAAAGGAGTTATTCCGCCGACTATTGTCGGAAAGATTCTCATGGTCGGGAAGAACGGACTCGGGATTGATGTGATACGGCTTACGGACTTGTTCCGCTGGCTGCTTTGAGGGTTGTTTCTGCAAAAAACGGGGGTAGGATGAGACGGCCGCTTATCGGGACAGGGTTTGTCTGGATATGTTTTTAACAAAAATGACGGCCGCCGCCTTTACATGACGCCGCGCCGCAAGCCGAAGGCTTGCGGCGCGGATTTCGTATCAGGAAAAGTCAGGAATTTTCCACGGCGTCCTTTTCGCCGCTTATGAGATAATCTTTTCTGTAACCGGATGGCGATTTGCCGACATATCTGCGGAAAAAACGCGAAAAATACTCGGGACTCTCAAGTCCGACCCGCTCGGCGATTTCACGGTTTTTGAGATCTGTCTTCTTCAGAAGATACTTCGCGCGGGAGATTCTGAGTGTCGCCAGATAATCCGAATACCCATATCCGACCGACGCGAACATACGGTTGAGACTCATGGCGGATATTCCGAAATGCTTGGATATCTTATCGACGCTTATGTCGGAAAGATTGTTTTTCATATACGTCATGACGCACTCGGTGATCGGGTTATCCTGCGTGACCGGGACGCTTGCGAAAAATCCGAGTCTGCCCTCGTCGGCCTCGCAGATAATCTCATAGAAAAGCGTGTCCAAAAGGCTGTCCCAGAGGCAGTTTTTTACCGATCTCATCTGCGAAACCTGATATGAAAACTCCTCCATCCGCGAAAAGCAGGCGCGGATAAGCGGTGCCCGGTTTTCGTGGAATATCACGAAAGCGTTCTTCGCTATCGCTTTTGAAAGCAAATTATCGGGCTTCAGTGTCACAAGCGTGTGTTCGAGCTTCTTTATGTATTCGCATCTTATGAGAAGATTTATCGAGACGCTCTGATACGCGCTGTAGATCGAGTGGCAGACGCCTGGCGGGATGAGGATGAAATCCCCGGCGCGAAGCTCATGAAGATCGCTTTCAAGATACTGATACAGAAGTCCATTCGCGCAGTAATTTATCTCATAATAGTCGTGATAATGATACGGCTCAAAGGACTCGTTGAAAATCCGGTTCGTGTATCCGTTCTGCGTGTCAGAGATACAATAATCCGAAAACGGATAGAGAATGATATTTGAATTCTCTCTCTGCCTCCTGACAAGCTCGCTGAACTCGCGTAGAAAATCCTCGCGACCGCTCTGGCGGCGTTTCACTCTGGTTATAAACTCATTGTGATCCTTACGCATTTTTCTCACCCTCCCGCTTATATTATAACTCATCTGTTATGAAAAGTCAACACTTTTCCTGTTATGTTATTAAAAGTCATTTACAAACCTTCCCGCCGGTGATATAATATGAGTATAATCAAAGCATACCCACAGGAGGGAAAAAATGAAAAAATACGACGTCGCGGCCTATGTGTGGCCGTCCTACACAGGAGATGAGCCGAGAACGAGAATGTTCTGGCCGGAGGGCATCGGCGAGTGGCAGACCGTGCGCGATATGAAACCGCGCTTTGAGGGTCACGAATGGCCGAGAAAGCCGCTCTGGGGATATGTCAACGAAGCCGATCCGTTCGTAATGGAAGCGCAGATAAGCGCGGCCGTGTCGCACGGGGTGAATGTATTCATCTATGACTGGTACTGGTATGATGACCGCCCGTTCCTCGAGCAGTGCCTTGACAACGGTTTCCTCAAGGCAAAGAACAACGAGGAGATGAGGTTCTGCGTCATGTGGGCGAATCACCCGGCGTCCACGACGTGGGACAAGCGGACAGCGCATCTTGATATCCGGATCTGGCAGTACGCGACCGGAACCGAGAGCTTCAGAAAGATCGCCGAGCGTGTCGTGAAAAATTACTTCACCAAGCCGAATTATTACCGGATAAACGGAAAGCCGGTCTTTGTGATCTATGACCTCTGTTGCTTCATCCGCGGAATGGGCGGAATTGAGAATACACGCCGCGCGCTCGACATTCTGAACGAAATCGCGGTGGAAGCGGGATTTGACGGGGTATACACACAGGTCACGCTCAGAGGACACGTGCATATGGATTTCAGAAGCCGCTCAGAACTCGGGTTTGACGGAAGCGTCAGGGACGCGGTCGACCTTCTCGGCATAGACAGCGCGACACATTATCAGATGCTCGCCGGGGTGAAGAGGCACACCGAGTATTCCGACCTGATTCCCGGAATGGCGGAGGAATGGGAATACTGCGAAAAAAACTACAAGGCCGCCTACTATCCGCACGTCTCGCTCGGATGGGATCCGACTCCGCGGTACATACCGCTCCGCGACGATATCGTCATGCACGCGAAGCCCGAATATGTGAAGAAAGTGCTGACTCTGGCAAAGGAATACCTCGACAGCCATGAAAATCTCCCCGCGCCGCTCGTCACGATCAACAGCTGGAACGAATGGACCGAGACCAGCTATCTCGAACCCGATGATCTCTACGGATACGCGTATCTCGAAGCGGTGCGCGACGTTTTCCTGCGCGGCTGAATGAAAGGAAGGAACCGGAATGAAAAAAATGAAAGCTCTCCCGCTTCTCCTCTGTCTGCTCCTCGCTTTCCAGACCTTCGGCTGCGGAAAAGCGGGTGGAGAGCCCGAAGTCACCACGGATGACGGCAGAACGGCAGACGAAACCACCGCGGCCGAAACTATCAGAGGTCCGAAGCTCCCGGATGAAAAATTCGACGGCGAAACCTTCACGATTTACACGAGATCCTACAGCAAGGACTCCTTCATCGTCGAAAGCACCGGAGATATCCTCGACGACGCGGTTCACAAGCGGATTGTCGACACCGAGGAAGCTCTCGGCGTGAAGATCGAAAGCCACAACAATCCCGACGACGATTACGGAACCGAGGCGAAGAACACGATTCTCTCGGGCGACGACGCCTATCAGCTTCTCTGCGGGCACGCGCGGATGATGTTCAACTATCCGCAGTCCGATCTGGTGCTCGACTGGTATGAGCTTCCGTACATCGACTTCTCAAACAAGTGGTGGGACGACAACATGATTGAAAGTCTCAGCATCGGCGGCAAGATCTATATCGTCGCCGACGACCTGACTTCAAACGCGCTCGGAAACACAAAGGCACTTCTCTTCAACAAGGATCTCTTCACGGAATACAGTCAGGAATTCCCTTATAAAAAGGTTCTTGACATGGACTGGACCTTCGATGAGTTCGAAAAGCTCTGCAAGGTCTTCGCGAAGGATCTCAACGGCGATTCCGAAATGAAGCTTGAGGACGATCAGTTCGGCTTCGGAACGTCGATCTGGGGCGCACCGATAAATATTCTTTGGAGCGCGGGTCAGCGGATCTACGACACGACCGGAGAAGGCGGGCGGATTGAGCTTGTCCTGAACACCCAGCGGACGGTCGAGGTGTTCGACAGATTCTTCGCGCTTCTGGGAAGCGAATGCTCTTGCGTCGGCACGGTGACGCCTTCCTTCAAGGAGGGCAGATTCGCGTTCATGTCGGGAAGTCTCAACGGTCTCACAACGATGCGCGACATGAACGATGACATCGGAATCATTCCGTTCCCGATGTTTGATGAGGGTCAGGGACGCTACTACACCGGAGTCGACGCGAGCTGCAACGGACTGGCGGTTCCGGTAACGGCTCAGAACACCGAGATGGTCTCGGCCGTCATCGAGTACATGAGCTATCTCTGCTACCGCGACATTATGCCGGTATTCTATGACGTGGTTCTGAAAACCAAGTCGTCGCGCGACGACGAGTCGGCGGCGATGATCGACATAATCAGGGAGAGCCGGCTTTACGACATCGGATATTTCTACAACGGACTTCCGATGAACTCGGTCGGCGCGGAACTCGCGCTGATGAGCGATCCGAATTTCTCGTCGTACTACGCGCAGAACGAGTCGGCGGCAAAGGCCGCTCTCGCGGAGGTCAACGAGTATTATTTCGGCAAGTGATCTTATAAAAAACAAAATACGCTGCCGCCAGAAAATCAGCGGCAACGTTCGGAGCGTGTCGGGGAAACCCGACACGCTGTTCTTTTTCAAAGCGTGCTATATTGCTAATTTAAGAGTCAAGACTCTTCTTGAGATTGTCTATCGCGCTTTTCACAGTGCTTTCCATTCCAGCGAGAGTAGAGGCGATATTATTGTCACCAGCCATGTAGATCTTCTGCACGAGCGGAACTCCGACCGTGTTCTGCCATGCGTTGATTCCAAACTCAAAGCTGATCGAATTGAGAATTATGTCAATCATTTTCTCAGACTCATTATCGCGCGCATACTTTGTCTTCAGAAGCACTTCCTTGTATTCAGGAAGAAGATTGCTGTTCGTGTCAAACGCAAGGGCTTCAAGGAGGATTCCGACATTCTCTTTTCTCTCATCAGGAAGGGTTTTCAGGATTACCGAAATCTCCGCGCCGAAGGACGGGGCGTAATAATTCTCCTGATCCTCGTCATATTTAGGGCAGGGGAGAATTCCAATATCGATGTCATAAGTTCTGAGCGTCTCAAGATCAAAGAAGTTCACCGTCTTGAAAAGCAGCCTTCCGGCCGCGAAAATCTCCTCACTGTCAAGCACACGGTGTACATCCTTTGTCTGCGGGTTGTAATATACGCCTTCCTCAGTGAAAAGGTCAAATATCTTAAGCATCTTGTTTACCGCCGCTTCGTTCTTCGGAAGATCAAACACGAGACCACCGTCTTCGCCCTTGTCAACGAGCTTCACTTCCGATCCGGAGAGAAACCGCCAGAACGTCTCCTTCCAAGAGCCGCTGACACCATACTGATCGTTTTCGTTCATCGTCGTGCTTCCGTCAAGGTCAAGGTAAGCGTTCTTCGCGAGACCATACATGGCGTCAATCATCCACTTGCCGTTCACGGCGAGATCATAGACATCTTCCGAAGGATTCAGAGTCTTATAGATATCCTTATTAAACGTGAAGCCCGACGCGCGGGAGATTACTGACAAGCTATAATTTCCGGCCGCGGCGTAGGTTTTCCCGTCGAGGCTGAAGACCTCGGTCGCCATCGGATTCCACCACTCACGGTCGAGATTTATGTAAGGCATCTCTTCCCATGGGAGCAGATATTGAACGGCAGATAGAAGCTCAACGTCATAGGCGAACCACACATCATAGTTAGAATCACCGGACATGGTTTCCTTCTGAATATCGGCAGGCAGTATATGATCCTGATCGCTGACCAAGATCTTGCAGTTGAAGCGATCCTCAATCTTGCGGTTACGCCTGTAGATCGCATCGTTAAGACGTTCGCCGCTCTCGGCCTCAGTGTCAAGAGTCGTCAAAGCCCATGAAAGCCACGCTCCGTTGAAGTGATGAAGCTTCAGCTCGAATTCCTCCATATCCTTTTCAGGAAGGCCGTCGGACAGTACATGAGCGGTGGTTTCTTCACCAGAGGCCGACTCACCGGAAGTCGTTTCATTATCTCCAGTATCACCCGAGCCGCATGAAATCGCGAAAAGCGTGAGAGCCGCCGCGAGCGTTAGCGTCAGATATCTTTTCATCGTTTTATCTCCTTGATTTTTCTTTTTCCGCGGATCATATCTATATGATACCATGAAAAATCACTCTTGTAAATGGAAAAAATACGATGATGTGTTGACTTTTTACGCCTTTTGTGCTATACTTGAATCACAGGAGGTGAGATTATGCTGTTTGAGTTTTCAAGGCACGTTTTCGCGAACGTGATACATGAACTCAACGATAAACTGAACGTTACCGAAATCGGCTGGTGCCGCGGACACTATGAGGATCGCACAATGAATCTTTTGCGCGAGAACCATTTTCTGCATTTTGTCGTGGATGGTGTTCTGGATTTTAACGGCATGCGTCTTGAACGCGGCGGAGTCGCCTATCTGAAGCCGATGATCCAGCACGACGTCGTTTACCCTGAGGGACTTGTCGGCGAGCATTACTGGCTCTCATTCGGCGGGAGAGAATCAAACAGACTGCTCGTCGGAACCGGACTTTCAGATTATCCGTTCAGCCGCGTTGACGACTCAGCCGTTGATGTTTTGTCAGCAGTCTTTCACGAGGCGATATTCGGAACGGAAATAAGTGAAAATAAGCTCGCGGCAAAGTTCGATGGAATTTTGCGCTATGTCATTCCATTCATTCAGGAAAGACAGCTTCCAGAAACCAAAATCAAGCGCGGCACAGCGCGGACATCCGAATACGCCGAAACTGCGGCCGAATTCATCAGATACAATTTTCATACCGGAATCCGTCCGTGCGACGTGGCGAAGTATCTCGGTATAACCGAAAAATATCTCTGCAAGCTCTTCCTCTCGCAATATTCGATAACTCCCGAACGCTTTCTACATATCTGCCGTAATGACAAAGCAAGGCGGCTTTTGCGCACAACAACGCTTGACATAAAGACAATCTCCTCGCTCTGCGGCTTCGATGACCCGACATATTTCGCGAGATGGTTCAGACAGCGCAACGGCTACAGCGCGACCGCGTACCGCGAAGAACTAGACGAAAACTCCAAATGCGTGGCGGCTAAGATTGAAAGTAAAACGTTATCGAATATATAGCCTAAATCATCACATATTCCGCATAAGCGACTCTTTTTTACCGTCATCGCATCACAAAATCACCGGATCAGGCGCGCCTGATCCGGTTTTCTTATTCGTAATAAGGGTTGTCAAATCGCACCGCGCGGAAATTCATCGCCGTGTCGTAAAGCTCGACGTAAATGTATTTTCCGAGCGAAGTGATATCGTAGATTCCGTTCTCGTCCGGGAAGGCCTCGCCGCCGAACTCGTCGCACACGGTGCAGCTCTGAATCCCGTTCGCGTCAAAGGTTTCAAGCCGCATCACAGCGGTGTCGCCGTCCTTTGAAAACTCGTGTCCTTTCACCTCAGGCGGAGTGGAATCTAGCTTCAGATCATACTCAAATGTCCGTGTGGTTCCGCCATTTGACGTCCTGTAGCTCACCTCAATCCGGTAATCGCCGTCCGGGAAAACGTAGAGATAGTTGTCATCCGCGCGGCCGTTCCAGAGAACTATCTCGGGCGAGATCAGCATATTCGTCGTGTATTCGAGATAAGTCCGCGGAAGATAGCCGATCTCCCTCTCCGAGACTATCTCGCCGCCCGAATAAACCTTCACCGAGACGTCGGAAATATCTCTTAAAAGTCCGAGCCGCAGATTCACCGCGGCGTTCACCGCGTCGGAGGTCGGTGAGAAGCGGAGCGAGTCCCGATCAAAGCCCCCCGACTGATTCAGACCGAGAATCAGCCTGTCCCCGCTTCCGCCGGCGGGCGAATAATCACGCCAGAGATAGGTATTGTCGTAGATCGCCGTCTTTCCGAGCTCGGCGTCAAGCGCGGGAGCCGCGCCGAAGCCGCCGACAAATCCCGTGAAAGGAATCGACGCCTCCTCGTCTCCCGACGTCACAATGACAAATCCTTCGGCGAAGAATCCGTTCGGAAAGATATCCGAATATTCGGTAAACGTCGCCTCGTCGATCATGAAGGTCAGCCTGAAGGTCACGCTCTCGCCCGCGCCGAGCCTGAAATTATACGGCGCGCCGCCGTCCGACGCGAGATTGAGTTCCGCGTTCTCCTCGCCGGGGAAGATCCGCGCGTTTCTGAAGGGCGTGAAGCGGTCGAGGAAGGACACACGGTCGTCCTGATTTTTTCCGAGCTTTTCGGCGAGCGTCGTCTCGCCCTCCTCGGCCGTGTCGATCTCGCGGTAAGTGAAGCTGTCATAGCCGTCCGAGCCGAAAATCGCGCCGATTTCACAGTTTTTATCCTTTCCGGTCAGATTCTCGACCGTCACGTCAATCGTGAACCACCGCTTTGAAAGCTCGCCGAGCGAGACCGAATGTCCGCCTCCCGAGGTAACGAGAATTCCGGCGGAAAGCGCGCCGCCGAGCGTGGCGACACCGCTTCCCTGCTTTCTCGGCGAATACGGGACCCCGTCCGACCATTCCATTAACCCGGCTGATGACGCGAGAAGATTTTCCGCGCGCTTTGCCGCGTCTTTTGCCTGAAATCCGTCCGCGATCAGCTTTTCCTTGACGCAGGCAAGCATTCCCGAAATCCGCGCGGCCGCGACAGCCGTTCCTCCGGTCGTTATATACTCGTTTTCAGCCGTCGACGCACACTCGACCGACTCGCTGACGACCGAGATATCGGGCTTCAGCAAAAGTTCCGGCGTTGTTCCCCACGACGAAAAGGTCGAAGGGGTCGGTGTGTCGGAGCGAAGCTCATAGTACCGCACGCCCGTTTTCACGGTGATTTCCTTAATCTTCGCGTCTTTAAGAATCGCCGCGCTGGACGAGGAGATTATTACCGCCGGAATCGGCGACTCGGAAATGTCCATCCGCACGTCGAGCGCGGTCCGCGGGTCGGGCTGAGTGTCGACGATGATAACGCCGATCGCGCCCTTTTCGGCGGCGTTCTTACATTTTTCGGAGAAGGTGATGACTCCGCGCTCAATCACCGCGAGCTTTCCGGTGAGATCAAGGCCTTCAAAATCTTCTTTGTTTCCGAGATCCGGGACGAATTCATACGCGAGCGTCCGGCCGTCGAAAAACTCCGCGAACGTAACCCCGCCCGTCGGGAGATTCCACATATTGTTCGTGTCGCCGTAGGGAATCCGGTTCTTTCCCGAAAGAAAACAGTCAGCCGAATAGACGTTCGTCGCCGCGCTCCCGACCGAGAAGGAATATTCCGACGCCGCGGGATAGGATATCGTTCCGACATCGGGCTGATCGGTCGTCTGCGCAATTATCCCGGCATCAGTTCCGTACGGGCTGATCTCGCCGCGCTGTCTGACCTCTCCGGCCGACGAGACAATCATGACTCCGGCCTTTCTGGCCGCCTCAAGCGCGGAGTTTATCGAGAGCTTTTCCGAGCCTTCCGAGCTTCCGCACTCGTCGCCGAACGCGACGCAGATAACGTCCGCGCCAAGCTTCACCGCGTCGCCTATCGCGTCGATCACGTCGGATTCCTTCGCGGTTCCCAGATCGTTTGAGAAGACCTTCATCGCGAGGATCTGCGCCTCGGGAGCCGCGCCAGACGGATGACGGGGATTCACGCTGTTATTCCCGGCCGCGGCCGAGATCACGGCCGTTCCGTGCGATTCGTATCCCGATACGTCGGCCGAACGGTCGGCGTAGTTGTAGGCGAACGGAATCTTTTCGTTTATGTAGTACGAATCTTTTTTGTCCTCTTCATACATAGAAAGCTCAGCCGAGTCGACATTCTCCTTTGTCAGCCTTCCCTCAGACGTCAGAATAAAGCTCTCGTGTTCAAGAAAGAACCCCGAGTCGATGACGGCGATGACCATCCCACGTCCTTTGTATTCGTAATCGTATTCAAGCTCGGAGATTATCCGTCTGTCAATATCTCCGCCATCGTATGAAACCGCGCCGCTTATCGCCATCGTCAGCGCGAGAGCCGCGGCTATGAGTTTTGTAATCATGAAGCACCTCCAAGTTCCGAGAGTCTGAAGCTCTCAACAAGCGGATTGTACGCGCCGTCGACGGCCTCGATATAGAACCGATCGCCGTCAAATTCCGAGAGATCGAAGACCGCCGTGTATTCGGAATCGTTCGTCGTCTCGATTATCCGGAAATTATCCTTTCCGCTGTCGGTGAATTTCACGTACTGGAGGCGGTTTTCGTCAGAGACGCTGACCGTGAGATGCCTCGTTTCCGGATCATATTTAACCTCGCGCAGCTCCGGCTTTTTCGTGTCGAGAACCGCCTTTACCGAAAAGTTCTGCTCCTTATCGAGAAAATCGAGCTTAAAGGTGTAGTTCAGCGTGTATTCACCGTCCGGGAGGATGTAACTATGGTTGAAGCCGTCGCTTCCGTCCCAGCCGAGAATGAGTCCGAGCTGCTGCTTTGTCCCCTCGCTCTTCGATTTATATGTGTAGAGTCCGGTCGTGAAAACCTCGTTTTCGTCGGAATCAAGTACCGAAAGGCTTCCGCCCGTGATGTTCCGGAGAAATTCGGTTCTGAGCCAGAGTGTGTCGGCCGCGCCGTTCCTGTCGGGCGAAAAGGCGATTACCTTGTCTCCCCGCCCGTCGGCGAAGAAATTCACCCCGGCTTCGCGAAGGATTCCCGAGACGGCGGTTCCGACATCGGTTCCGCCGAAAACCTCATCTCCGCTTGAGCGCGCGGCGTCGAGTATCGGCGCGGACGTCCAGTCGCCGCTGTAGCCCATGTAAGGGAGCGAATATCTGCGTCCGCCGGCCGCCGCGAAAATGTAGCCCTCGATAAAATGTCCGTTCATGAAGATCTCCGAAAGCTCCTTGTCTACCGATTCGTCGATCGCGAAGGTGAGCGTGACCGTCTTCTTCTCCCCCGCCGCGAGATTGAAACTGAGCGGCGAATGATCGTCGGCGTAGGGATTCAGATTTTCGTCCGTCCCGGAAGTAACCCGAGAAACCCGGTCGGCCTCGGCGGTCAGCGTCGAATAATATTTTCCGTTCGCGCCGACCCTGTAGCCGTCGGATGTTATCGTCGCGGAAAGCGGGACCGGGAGCTCCGAATCGGTCAGATTCTTCACGGTTATGTCGACAAAGAAGAGATTTCCGAGAAGATCCGAAAGCTCGGCCTTCGCTTTACCGTTCACCGCGTAGGTCAGCGAAAGCCCGCGGTCGGCCGCGCCCGAAAGATCAACGAGCCCCGCGCCCTGGGAACGCGGCGAATACTCAACGCCGTTTTCCTGAATCGCCGGAACCGCCGTGTTCATTAAGATCTCTTTAATCAGCTTCACGCGCTCTTTCGGGAAAACGCTTCCGCCCAGGCTCTGTGAAATCAGCGCGGCGGCTCCCGAAATCTGCGGCGCGGCCATTGACGTTCCCGAAAGTCCGCCGTATCCGCCCGGAAGCGTGCTGTAAACTCCGCCGCCGACTCCGCAGATATCGGGCGCGAGCGTCAGCGACGGAGTCGCGCCGACCGAGCTGAAGGAGGATACGCGTCCGGCTCCCTCTTCGCTTGTCGTGACCTTGTAGTCGGGATCGAATCTGACGCTCCTCTGCCGTGAGCTTTTCATCATATCGCCGTCAGATTTTGATATCGAGACCGCCGGAATCTTCGCTCCGGTGAGCTCAAGGTTTATCGACTCGTTTTCGACGTTGTTATAGACGATGACTCCGACCGCGCCGTAAGAAGCCGCCGTGTCGCATTTTTCGACGAAGGTTGTCTCGCCGCGCTCGACGAGAACAAGCTTGTCCTTAACGTTGAGTCCGGCGTAATCCTCGTCGCGTCCGACTCCCGGAACCACCTCAAAGCGGTACGTTCCCTTGAAACGAAGCGCGAAGGTTGAGTTGAGAGTCTTCGCGGTTCTGTTCGTGTCGCTGTAATAGATTTTCGATCCGGCGAAGGCGAAGTATTCGCCCCAGACCGCCGGGCCGTCGACGCTTCCGACCGACAATGTGTAATCGGCCGACGCGGGGTAGCTTACCGTCCCGTAGTCGGTGTAGTACGCCGGGGGAAGCCCGTCTGCGTCGCTCGTCAGCTCGTCCGCCGCGGAACCGATGCCGCGATAGGATCTCGAAGTCGAAGCCGATTCATTTCCGGCCGCGCAGACGATCATACAGCCGTATTCCTCGGCGCGCGAGAAAATATCGTTTATTCCGCTTATCATCTGCCGTGAGGCCGAGCCGGAATAGCGTCCGAGCGAGAGATTTATCACGTCCGCGCCGAGCTTCACCGCGTCCTCAAGCGCGGCAAGAAGAATCGCGTCGCTTGTCGCGCTGTTCTCGTCGAAGATTTTCATAAGGAGCAGCTGACACTTCGGAGCCATTCCCTCAACGCCGTTCTCACTGGTCTTTTCCGCGCCGATTATTCCGGCGACGTGCGTTCCGTGAGTCGAATCCGAAGAGACATCAGAGTCTCCCTCGGCGTAATCATAGGCAAACGGAATCCTGTCGCTCTTGTAGATCTCGTCGACCGTGATTCCGAATCTAGAGGCCGAAAGTCTGTGTTCGGCGACAATCGACGAAAGATAGCTCTTCGAGAGCTTTATCTGACCCGGTTCGCCCGAAAAGGCGTTGTGGCCGACGTCAAAGCCCGAGTCGATGACCGCGACAATCGTCCCGGTGCCGTCAAGGCCGTTTTCCCGCGCCGCGTCCACGCCGACCATCTCATACGACACCCTTGTCATCTCAGAGAGACTGCTCCCGTCTGACTCCTGAAAAGCACTGAGTGCCGAATATGTTCCGACTTCCGCGTAGTCTTCTATAAAATCAAGCGTGCCGAGCATCGCGGCCTGACTTTCCGAAAGCTCGACCGAAAAGCCTTCGAGCAGCGTGTCGTAGGTGTACTGTATCTTGGCGCCCGGAAAACGCTTTTCAACAAACTCAGCCGCCGATCCGGGCGAAACGCCCTCCTTCACGGCGACTATGACGCTCACCCTCCCGTCCTTTGCAAAGACCGGGAAGGCGAATATCACCGTCCCGGCGAGAAGAAGCGATAAAAATCTTTTTTTCATGACATTTTCCCCTGTTTTTTACTCTAAGGATATTTTACTACATTCATGGGATTTTGTCAAGAGAAAGTTCGCTTACAGATCAGAATCGTTTTTCTCGTTTTTGAGCGAAACCCAGACCGAAAGCGCGATCGGACAGACGAAAAGCCCGACAAATCCGAAAAGCTTCGTTCCGACATACATCGCGATAAGCGTCGCCAGCGGATGAAGTCCGACCTGCTTTCCGACGATCTTCGGCTCGATCACGTTTCGGATGACCGAAATGACGCCCCAGATCACGAGAAGTCCTAAAAAGCCTTTGAGATCGCCGTAGATAAGTCTCACAAGCGACCACGGCACGAGTATTCCGCCCGTACCGAGAACCGGGAGGATATCAAAGACCGCGATTCCGAGCGCGGCCGCGAAGGGATTTCTGACGCCGATTATCAGAAGCCCGAGTGAAAGCTCAGCGAAGGTTATAAGCATTATAAGCGCGTAGGAGCGCACATACCGCCCGAGAGTCTTCAGCGAGCGGTTACGGATCGACGAGAGCTTTTCCACAAGGCTGTCGGGAAGTTTTTTCCGGAGGAACGCGAGGATTCCCTCAAAGTCGGCCGTGAAGAAAAAGCTTGAAATCACCGCGAAGACCACCTGAACGATGACGCCCGGAATCGCCGCCGCGAGTCCTGAGAGCTTTGATAAAAGCTTCATCGAGATATCCGACACGGCCGCGCCGAGCGAGCTTCTTATCGAGCTTAAGAATCCGCCGATGTCCTCAGAGATCGCGTCGTTATCGCTTCCGAATATCCGGTCAAACCGCTTCGCGAATTTCCCGAGAAAATCAAACGTGATCGTCAGCGCGGGTTCGATCTTTTCGGTGTAAATCCCCGGCAGAGCCTTTGAAAACTCCCCCGCCGTCACCACGAGCCGCACGACAAGCACTGTCACGAGCATTCCGATCGTGGCGTAAAAGATTAGGAGAATCATTATCCCGATCGGCTTTCGTCTGAGGTCGAATTTTTTCGCGAGCGTCCGCACGGGGGGATTTATTATCGCGGCCGCCGCGAAGCCGATTATGAAGGGCATCACCGCGAAGACCGCGTATCGGAGCGTCAGATACACCGCCACGATTATAAAGATGTAATATACCGCGTTTATTATGAATCCGCGCTTCTTTTCCATATCCGCCCTCCGTTTCCGTTCGTGATAATTATAGCACCGTGGCGCGTCCGATATTCCGGCGGCGAAAAAATCATATAGTGTTCACATTATCTTCACACGGCTTACATATCCTGATGGTATACTTAAGGCAATACTTTTTTCAAAGGAGACAAGACAATGTCAAAAGCAGCAAGAAACCGCGCCGCCTACAACGAAAAGCAGCAGGCAAAGCGCGAGCGCGAGGAACTCGCGGCGAAAAACGCGAAGATACGTAAAGTCACGGCGATCGTCACCGTGTCGGTAATCGCGGCACTCATCGTCGCCTTCATCGTCGGAATCTGCGTCTACAATATCCGCATGAACTCGGGCGATTATCTGAGAAAAGAAACGGCCGCGTCATCAAATAACATCGACGTCGACGGAGCGATGATGAACTACTACTATAACGACGTTCTGAATTCCTTCGTCGCCTACTACGGAAGCTACGTGCAGTACTACGGCTTCGATCCGTCGGCCGACCCGAAGTATCAGACCTTCTCGGACGGTCAGACGTGGTTTGACTACTTCATGTCGGGCGCGAAAACGAACGTCACCGGATATCTCGCGCTGAACGAGGGCGCGATGGCCGAGGGAATCAGTCTCACCGACGCCGAGAAATCCGCGCTTGAAACGAGAGTTTCGAACATCGACGCCGCGCTCTACGGACGCGGAGTCAAGAAGAACGACATCCTGAACGCGAAGCTTATCGAGGCACTCGCCTACAAATATCAGGCGGCAAAGCAGGCCGGCTTCACCCCGACCTCTTCCGAAATCGCGGCAAGATACAAGGAATCGCCCGAAAAGTTCCAGTCTGTCGATTACATCGCCTACACCTTTGACTGGTCTGGCGAGAAGATGACCCAGAGCGCGGCAAAGATCGCGGCGGCGCGCCTTTCGGACGCTAAGAGCGTTGACGGCTTCAAGTCGGTCGTCGCCGAGCTTTACAGAAGCGATTCGCCCGATTTGACCGACGAACAGATTGAGACGGCGATCTCTAACATCACGACGACCGGCGCATCCTACACCGATGGAAGCGAACTCTCCGAGTGGGCGTTCTCGGCCAAGGTCGGCGACACGAAGGTCATCGAGGACGAGTCGAAGTCGACGACGACCGCGTATATTCTGACAAAGGCCGCAAACCGCGACGAGAGCGCGACCGTAAACGTCCGCCACATTCTCTTCACGGCCGACAAGTACGGCAGCACCGAAAAGGCGAAAGCGCAGGCCGAAAAAGTTCTTGCCGAGTTCAATTCGGGCGACAAGAGCATCGAGAGCTTTTCAAATCTCGTACTTGCCTACACCGAAGACGAGAACACCTGCTATAACGGCGGACTTTATCAGAATCTCGCGAGCGGCTTAACGCTCACAAACTTCGACGAATGGTGTTTCTTTGGCACAAGACAGCCCGGCGACTGTGAGATTATCGAGACGACGCACGGAATCCACATCGTCTATTTCGAATCGAAGGGACTTGTGAACTGGGAGGCGAGCGTCGCCGACGCGATAATCTCCGAGAAGTTCACCGAGCTTGACAAAAAGCTGCTTGAGGATTACCCCGTCTCGTTCGACGACATTCTCATCGCCGAAATCCCCGGCTAAAAACCGAACACAAAAAAATCCCGGAAAATTCTCCGGGATTTTTTTCCTGTACGCGTGGGATTATGAGACCTCGCGCGTATTATTCAGTGAAAGGCGAAAAACTCAGCCGATCACGGCGTCGTCAGCGGTAAAGCCGCCGAGCGAGTTCTCCTTCACCTGAATACATACGAACACGATTCCCGAATCCTCGGCCGCCGAGAACTGACGCTTTGCCGCGGGAACGACCTTAAGCCAGTCTCCGGCGTTAAGCGCGATCTCCTCGCCGTCGATGACGACCTTTCCGCGACCTTCAAGGATTCCGTAGATCTCCTCGTTGTTCTTGTGCGAGTGAACGAACGGTACGCCAGCTCCAGCGGGGAGTCGGTTGACGCTGATCTCGGCTCCGGTGAGCGCGAGCTTTTCGTGGAGTTCGGTTCTGCCTTCGGTTCCGACGTTTGTCTTGGTATAGTTTTTCATTTTCTTTACCTCCGTGATTTTAGCGGGTTCCTCCCGCCTTGACTATATTCTATCACACCTCACGGAAAAAAACAAGTACGCACTTTTTTATAACTATATACAAAAATCGGAATGTATGGTATAATATAAGTGTGAGGCGAAAAAGCGGATCGGCCGAGCCGACTCCGATACCCGAAAACGCCCCGGAAAGGAAGCTTTTGCGAAGTCAAAAGCCACAAAAACATATGAAAACCAAAGAAGAATTGCCCGCCTGCCCGGTCGCGACCTCCGTATCGCTGATCGCCGGAAAATGGAAGCTCCTGATCGTTCGGAACCTGAAATCGCGTCCGTGGCGGTTCAACGAGCTTTTACGCGATCTTGACGGAATCTCACAGAAGGTGCTGACCGACAGTCTGAGGCAGATGATCGACGACGGACTTGTGGTCCGGCACGATTACGGCGAAATCCCGCCGAAGGTCGACTACCGCCTGACCGGGCTTGGCGAGAAGATGCTCCCGATCATCGACGCGCTCGCGGATTTCGGGAATTACTACAAAACAGCAGTGAAGTAAAAAAAATCATTCTCTGACAGAAAGGGTGAGTGAACGTGACCGAAAAAGAGATAATCGGCCTTCTCGTCTCGCGCGACGAGCGCGGGATGGATGAGTTCATAAAGCATTACAAACCGCTTATAGTCTACGTGATCTCGCCGATTCTGAAAAGCGAACACGACCGCGACGAATGCGTCTCGGAGGTTCTTCTTAAGATCTGGGAAAAGATCGGAAGCTACGATTCCCTTCGCGGAAGCTTCACGTCATGGCTGACCGCCGTCGCGAGGAATTCCGCGCTGAGCTTTGAGAGATCGCGGAAGCTCCGCGAGACCGATGAAATCCCCGAGGACGCGCTCTCACACGAGCTGACGCCCGAGGAAAAGATACTGAGAAACGAACGCCGCGAGTCGCTTGTCCGCGCGCTGTCAAGTCTGCCGCAGCGTGAAAGAGTGCTTTTTTACCGGAAATATTACTATCTCCAGCCGACCGCGCAGATCGCCGCCGAGCTTGGCACGACCGAACGCGCGGTTGAAGGTAAGCTCTACCGGATAAAGAAAAAGCTCCGCGAAATTCTGGGAGGTGAAGGATATGAATAAGCGAAACGACCGCCTTGACGAATTTTTCTCCGATTCTCTGCCCGAGCTGCCGCCCGACGACATCGCGCGCGAGGTCTCACCATGGCGTAAACATATGCGGAATGTTCTCTGCGGACTCGCGCTGACGCTTGTCACGTTCAATCTCTCGTGGCTTACGTATATGCTGATTCTCTGCGGCGCGCTGAATCTTTTCCTCGGGCTTCGCGCGCTCAGAAAGACCGACCGCGCCTTTGCTGTCGGAACGGTTGCCGCGCTTGCCAATCTCGTCGCCAAGGGAGCTATGATAATTTTGGGCTCGACGGTGATCAGGATTCAGCATCTCACGACCGCCCTGACCGTGACTTCGATAATTTCCTGCATAATCATTCTGATTTCGCTCGCCGTGGGACTCGGAAACATTATCCCGGGCGGGACAAAGGCCTTCTGGCTTCTCGTCTGGTATCTTGTGATCTGTGTTCTGGGACTGATGAATTTTACCGGAATAATCCTTCCGCTCGTGATGGTCGCGGCCTACCTTTTGATTCTCCGCTCGCTCTGGAAGCTATCCGGCGAGCTTGAGGACAACGGATACGCGATAGTCCCCGTCGCGCCAAAGCTTTCCGACCGGACGGTAACGATCATTTCGATCGCCGCCATTCTTGTGGGAATCGCCGCCGGATTCTTATTCGGCAGCAAATATCCGATGAAATGGCGTCCGGCCGAAAGCGGAACTTCAACGGTGCGTGAGGAACTGCTTGAACTCGGCTTCCCCGCCGACGTTCTCGCCGACCTGACCGACGAAGAAATCGCCGACTGCGAAGGCGCGGCGCGGGTTGTCGTATCGACAAAGGATCATCCGGTGAACCGGGGCGTGACAAAAAAGTGGACAAACGACGGTACGACGAATATTTCCACAATATATCCCAAAAACGAGCTTCACCTGACCTTGATCGCCGTGAAGCTTAAAGAGCCGAACGAATGGCGCGTGATTCATCACTTCAGATTTGTCGAGAAAACGAAATTTCCCGGAACCGAATCGATAACGCCTTGGTCGGCGGAATATCTAAGGCGCGACGAGGAGTCGATCTCAGGACGGATTCTCTGCGAGAAAAACGGCGCGACGCTGACCGCGGATTACTATTTCTCCGGACACAGGGGCTATGAGACTGACACGCTCTTATGGGGAACCTCAGACCGGAACGATTTCTTCGCGGAGTTCTCGTGTGACGG
>CAKSVM010000059.1 GCA_934503195.1 uncultured Eubacteriales bacterium | reverse complement strand
TCGCGCCACTCCGGGGCATGACGATGCGCAAAATGTCCGTGTGTATCCGTAAGGCCGGAGCCGGCTCACTTGAACATCTCAACGTATTTCGCGATTTCCTCCTCAATCACCGACTTGTTCGCGGCGAGAGTCGAGGCTGCCTCGGAATCCCCCGTGAGAAGCGACGACGTGAGCTTTGAGAGCGTCGAGGAACCGTTTCCGTCGAGATCCGAAGTGACGTTTTTCGTGACCTCAAAATATTCCGGCAGAGTCCATTTCCCGTCGCGGACCGTCTGATTGGAAGGAGGTTCCAGTCAAGCAGATATTCCGTGCCGTAATTCGCGCTGTAGGTCGGTATCGCAAGGTCATATGAGTCGTCTCCGGCCATTATGCTTTTTACGAGATCGCCGCACACATCTTTTGAAATTATTTCGGTGAGCTTCATGTCAAACTGATCCTCGACATGGCGGTCGCGGTTATAGATCGCGTCGTTAAGAACCTCGCCGTTCTCTTCTTCGACGACAAGATGCTCGTTATTGTAGATTCCCCAGCCCTCGATATTCGTGAGGATCCGTCAAGAGAAATCTGAAAATTCATCGAAAATATCTTAATGAAATAAAACTGGTTTCGCAAAACAGTTCATGGAAAAAGTTACGTAACGATGAAAACTTTCTTCTCCGGCTCCTGTTTTTTTCGGAAGCTATTGCAATCGCGGCTGAGATGTGATATAATAGAAGAAAAAATTCACGAAAGGGGAATCCGATGAAGGATTTACTTAAACCATACATGAAAACGCTCCGTCAGAAGCTCAAGGAACGCGGGTATGCCTGCACCGCCCCGGATGACGGTTTGTTTGTGGCGTCCCCCCCGGACACTTTGCGCTGGGTTCCGATTGCTTTTTCCATCGACTACTCCGACACGAGAAACGGCGAGACATACATTGACCTGACGCTGATCTGCCGCGCGCATATCATCATATGCTCAAACGAGGAGGACGAGAAGATTATTGACAGGACATACTCCGCCATTGACGCTTACAACGACTCTCACGGCTATGACTTTGAGAGCGATCCGGGCATCTTTGACATTTACCAGTGCAATTCCGATTGCGAGTATATCTGGCACGTCGTCATGCTGAGAAAGTTCTGGTTCTCTCCCGTCGCGCTGTCGGGAAGATATATCGGTCAGGACGAATTCATTGACCGTATGGATGAGATGATCAGGGTCTATAAGGCTCAGTCGGATGAGGTATACGCTCTCTGGCGCGGATTACGCTTCGGGTCTGATGAGGACACCGGGGATGATGAATAACTCTGAAAGGATAAAAGATTGAAAGCTGACGCTTTAAGTAAGCATTTTGTGTCCCTATCGCGGCTTTTAAGCCGCGATTTGGCTGCGCCAACCGCACCCCAAAAAGCAAGAAAGGATTGTAATAACAATGAAAGTTTTAGTAGTGAACGCCGGAAGCTCGTCGCTCAAATATCAGCTCTTCGACACACAGACCTATGAGGTCATCGCGAAGGGAATCTGCGAGCGGATCGGAATCGACGGAAAACTCACCCACAAAACGCCCGGCCGCGACGATTATAAGGCTGAGATCCCGATGCCCGACCACACCGCCGCCGTGAAGGCTCTTATAAAGGTTCTAACCTCGAAGGAGTACGGCTGCATCTCCGACATGAGCGAGATTGAGGCGGTCGGCCACCGCGTCGTCCACGGCGGCGCGTATTTCTCGGAGTCGGTTCTCGTCACCCCCGAGGTCATAGAAAAGCTTGAACACTGCCGCGATCTCGCGCCGCTCCACACGGCCGCGCACCTCATGGGAATCGCCGGCTGCGCCGCCGCCATGCCGGGAACCCCGCAGGTCCTCGTCTTCGACACGGCCTTCCACCAGACGATGCCCGACTACGCTTACACCTACCCGATTCCGTATGATCTCATCGAGAAGTACTCGATCCGCCGCTACGGCGCGCACGGAACCTCCCACCGCTATGTTGCCGGGGAAATGCGCAGGATCCTCGGACGCACCGAAGGGACGAAGATCATCACCTGCCACCTCGGAAACGGATCCTCGATCTCGGCTGTGAAGGACGGCCGCGTCATCGACACCTCGATGGGCTTCACCCCGCTCGACGGACTTGAGATGGGAACCCGCTGCGGTTCGATCGACCCGGCGATTGTCACCTTCATCATGGAGCACGAGGGCTATACACCCGAAAAGATGTCTGAGTTCATGAACAAGGAATGCGGTCTTCTCGGAGTCTCGGGACTCTCGTCCGACTGCCGCGACCTCGGCGACGCCGTGAAGGTCGGGAATCCCCGCGCCAGACTCGCGGTGAATATCCTCACGTATCAGATAAAGAAGTACATCGGAGCCTACACCGCGGCGATGAACGGACTCGACGCGCTTGTCTTCACGGCCGGAATCGGCGAAAACCGCACCGAAATCCGCGAGGCGGCCTGCGAAGGACTCGACTTCCTCGGAATAAAGCTCGACAGGGATATAAACGACCGCACAAAGCTCCAGTCCGACATTGTGAAGATCTCGGCGGAGGATTCGCGAATCCCGGTCTATGTCATCCCGACAAATGAAGAGCTTGTCATCGCGTCCGACACCGAGAGACTCGTGAGGGGAAACTGAAATGATAAGCTGTTTTAGAAGCGCGGACATACTCCTCCCGAAATTCCGGAACGACCCCGAGAGAATGAAGAAATGGGCCTGCGTCGCCTGCGATCAGTACACCTCGGAGCCGGACTACTGGGAGAGAGTCGGAAAATTCGTCGGGGACGCGCCGTCTACCCTCAGGGTCACCCTGCCCGAGATCTGGCTCGACGAGGCCGGAAAAAGGATTCCCGGAATAAACAGGACGATGCGCGTATATCTCGACACGATTCTCGAAAGCCACCCCGACTCAATGATCTATCTTGAGCGTACGCTGAAAAACGGTAAGGTCAGAAAGGGTCTTGTCGGCGCGGTCGATCTTGAGTGCTACGACTACACAAAGGGCGCGAAGTCGCTTGTCCGCGCCACCGAAGGGACGGTTCTCGAAAGAATTCCGCCGCGCGTCAGAATCCGCGAGGGCGCGCCGATCGAGCTTCCGCACATAATGATCCTCATCGACGATCCCGGAAAAACCGTCATAGAGCCGCTTTCCGGAAAAGATTTCGAACCGGCCTACGACTTTGATCTCATGGAGAACTCCGGCCACGTGAAGGGAAGCTTTGTCACGGAAAAGGAGCGGGAGAGGATTCTCGCCTCTCTCGATAAGCTCGCCGCCGGAACTAATCCGCTTCTCTTCGCGATGGGCGACGGAAACCACTCTCTGGCCTCCGCCAAGGCCTTCTGGGAGGAGATAAAGCCGACCCTGACCGGATCCGGACGCCTGACTCACCCGGCGCGGTATGCCCTCTGTGAGATCGTCAACATCCACGACGACGCGCTCGACTTCGAGCCGATCTATCGCGTTCTCTTCGGCGTCGACCCGGAAAAGGTGACATCGGAGCTTGAGAATTACGCGAAATCTCTCCCGGAGAGCAGTCTTCCCGCGCAGACGGTAACGGTTGTCACTACAAAAGGCGAGAAGGATATAGTCTTTGAGAATCCCACGTCCTTCCTCCCGGTCGGAACGCTCCAGACCTTCCTTGACGATTTCGCGAAGAGACACGGCGCGAAGACCGACTACATCCACGGCACCGACTCGGTGAGAAAGCTCGTCTCGGAGAACTCGGTCGGGTTCGTCTTCAAGGGGATGGAGAAGTCCGATCTCTTCCCGACCGTCATAGCCGACGGCGCGCTCCCGCGAAAGACCTTCTCAATGGGCGAGGCCGACGACAAGCGTTTCTATCTTGAGGCGCGTAAAATCACGGAATAATCTGCGGCGTCCGCCGCGAAAGGAACAAATTATGCTCACAGGATTCATACCATTTGAATTTGAACGCTCGTCGCCCGAGTCGGTCGGGATCGACAGCGCGTCGATCGCCGCGTTTGAGGCGAAGCTCCGCGAAAGGAAACTCGGTCATCAGGGGTATATGCTCTGGCGTCACGGAAAGCTCGCCGCGGAGTCGATCGCGTCTCCCTACAGATTTACCGACAAGCGTCATGTCTACTCGGTCAGCAAGAGCTGGACCTCAACCGCGATCGGAATCGCGGCCGACGAGGGGCTTCTCTCGGTCGACGACAAACTGATCTCCTTCTTCACGGATGAACTCCCCGGAAAGGTAAGTGAAAATCTCGCCGCGATGACCCTCCGCCACGTCCTCTCGATGAACACCGGACACGAAACCGATACCCTTGGGAGAGTCGCCTCGCGCGAGCCCGGCTGGGCGGAGAGATTCCTCTCGCTCGACGTCGAACACACCCCGGGCACGCATTTCGCCTACAACTCGACGGCGACGTATATGCTCTCGGCGGTCATAACGAAGGTCACGGGAATGCGGATGGTCGACTATCTGAGGCCGAGACTCTTCAACCCGCTCGGGATAAAGGACGTCTGGTGGGAGGAATCTCCCGACGGGGTGAACGACGGCGGCTGGGGAATCCACGTCTCGCCCGAGGATATGCTTAAGCTCGGAATTCTCTACCTTAACAATGGCGTATGGAACGGAAAGCGCATTCTCTCCGAAAGCTACATAAACGAGGCGACCTCGGCCGTCTCGGACAACAGCGTGAACACTGCCCCCGACTGGAAGGTCGGATACGGTTTCCAGTGGTGGAGATGCCGCCACGACTGCTTCAGAGCCGACGGCGCGTTCGGTCAGTACATAATCGTCTCGCCCGAAAAGGACTCGGTCGCGGTGATAATTTCCGAGGATTACGAGATGCAGGCGGTTCTTGACGTCTACTGGGACACGATTTTCGCGTCGATGAGCGACTACACGCTCTCCGAACCCGCGACGACGAAGTACGACACCGCGGCGCGTCCCTGCTCGCTTCCCCCGGTTTTCACGGGAGAGCATATTTCCCCGGTGACATATCATATAGAAAAGAACTTCACCGACATCACAGAGATCTCGCTGAGAAGCGCGGGTGAGAAGCTGATCCTTAAAATCGGCGGCGGGCTTGAAAAAGCTGTTGAGATTGTCTGCGGCGCGGGCGAGTGGGAATACAACCGCTTCGACCATTGTCCGATGTCGCCGACGGAGTTCGTGGGGGCTCTGGCGATCGGAATCAGAGCCGACATCATGGCGGCGTGGGGAAGCGACGGGGATAAGCTCACGGTAAAGCTCCGCTTTGTCTCGACGCCCCATGAGATCATTCTGGAATTCGACCGCGCGGCGGGGAAGCTCACGATCATGAAATCGGTAGACAAGGGCGGAAACCGCCTTGAGTTTAAGCTGTTTTAGACAACTCGGGCATATATCTTTCACTGATATGTCTATTGCTCACAAATACGCTTTAGTCCGTCAACAAAAAATAATCGTAAAAAATTCGGAAAAGCCCTTGACAAATCGCGCGATTTAGGGTATCATATTAGTGTAGGCAAAATAATACATCAAGGAGTGTAATTAAAAATGAAAAGCGTAGATATCAAGCTTTCGTCCATCGAGGACGTCCGCAATTTCGTCAACATCGTTTCCAAGTATGACATTGAGATCGATCTCTCCTCCGGCCGCTACATCGTCGACGCGAAGTCGATCATGGGAATCTTCTCCCTCGATCTTCTCAAGCCGATCAAGCTCACCGCGCATACCGACAACGCCGACGCGCTCTTCGCCGAGATCAAGCCTTATATGATCTGACCCGCAAAGGTCGTTTCCCTCCCGGATTTTCCCGGGAGGGGTTTTCTTTTGGCCGACTTCAAAAAAACTCTGATTTTTCCACGAAAATTTGAAGTACACGCGCCGTTTTTTGTGGTATAATGGAATCACCAAAATAAAAAGGAGAGACAGCCATGAAAAAAAGCGCGAAATCCATCTCACTCTGCTGCCTTATTCTGGCGGCGACGCAGGTTATTTCCTGCGGAGGGGGGATAACCACTCCGTCTGACGAAACGTCACATTCCTCCGCGACCACTCCCGCCGGCGAGACGACCGTGAAGGCGGCCTACACCGCTCCGGACGTCGACTACAATGGGAAGACCTTCACTATTTTCGAGGATCATTTCAGCCCCGGCTACGTAATCGATAAGTACAACTATTTCACGTCGGACGGCGAGACGGGCGATATAGTCAACGACGCGATATTCAGGCGCACACAGGCCGTGGAGGAAGCTCTGGGCGTGAAGATAATGGTGGCGCAAAGCGCGTCGGCCGGAGACTACACGCCGCTCATAAACAGCGTAAACGCCGGGGACGACGAATACCAGTCGGCGTCGCTGATAATGAACTATGTCGGCAAGCTGCCCGGACAGGGGTATCTTTGTGACCTGCGGTCGTTCGGAACGCTCGATCTTTCGGCCGACTGGGTGAATCAGAACGCGAACGCTGAGTACGAAATCTCCGGGCGGCAGTACCTGATGATCGACTCGTCCTGCCTCAGGACGGCGGTCGCGTCGGGCGCGATCTATTTCAACAAGCGGATGGTGGAGGAAAATATGCTCGACGATCCGTATGATCTGGTGGACGAGGGCAGATGGACGCTGGATAATTTCTCAAAGATGGCGAAAACCGTTTCCGGCGACCTGAACGGCGACGACAAGATGGACGAAAACGACCGTTTCGGTTTCTCGGGAAGCGCGACGGTCCTGAAGCAGACAATAAGCTCCTGCGGCGGCAGGGTAACGACAAAGAACGAGGATGGCGTTCCGGAGATCACGCTGAACACCGAACGGATGACAACCATGATCGACAGGATGCTCACCGTGCTCGGCGATTTTACGGTCAACGCGTATCCCAATAATTTCAGCTCAAAGGCAAAGGGCGATGTCTTTGTGTCGGTTCTTCTCCCGATGTTCAAGAGCGACAAGCTCTTCATGAACTTCAACTGGCTCTTCTACGCGTTGGATTTGCGCGACATGGAGACCGATTTCGGAATCCTCCCGATGCCCAAGTTTGATGAGGCGCAGGAGAAATATTACTCTCAGCTTTCCGAGGGATGGGCGGATATGACCGCGGTTCCGGCCGGCGTTTCTGATCCCGATATGGTCGGACACGTGCTGAACGCGATGGGTTACTATTCTGATTTGTATATTTATCCCGAGCTCATAAACCGCGCGGTCTCGACAAAATCGATGCGCGACGAAGATTCGGCGCGGATGATCGGAATCATAAATGACGGAATGACGTTTGATCTCTGGTTCATTTACAAGTGGGGAAACTTGATGAACGCGGTCACCGGAACTCTCACGGCCGGGTCGAACAACTTCGCGTCGGCGTACGCTTCGCTTGAGGCGAAGACGAACGAGGAAATCGCGGCCACCTTCAGGTCTCTCACGGAATAAACAATCATACAGGCCTTCGCGGGCGAATATACTCTCGCGGAGGTGTATTTTATGAAACGGATAATAATCGCGCTGATTCTTGTTTTCACGCTCACAACCGGGGCGGCGGCGAGCGAATTCGGGGTTCCGAGCTGTATTCTCACCGAGGCGTCGACCGGAATGGTTCTCTATGAATACAACCCCGACGAAAAACTCCCGCCCGCGTCGGTGACCAAGATCATGACTCTCCTTGTCGTTATGGACGCGATCGACGACGGAAAGCTCGGCTGGGACGAGATGGTTCAGACCTCGGAATACGCGGCGTCTATGGGCGGCTCGCAGGTGTTTCTCAAGGTGGGCGAGGAGATGAGCGTCTCGGACATGGTGAAATGCGTCGTCGTCTCAAGCGCGAACGACGCGGCGGTCGCGCTGGCCGAAAAGGTCGCCGGGACGGAGGAAAATTTCGTCGCGAAGATGAACGAGCGCGCGAAGGAACTCGGGATGACAAACACGGTTTTCAAGAACACGAACGGACTCGACGATACCGACGAGGGGCATCTGACCTCGGCGAGAGATATCGCGATAATGTCGCGCGAGCTTATAACGAAGCATCCGAAGATACTTGAGTTCTCGTCGATCTGGATGGACACGATACGAAACGGCGCGTTCGGACTGACGAACACGAATCGGCTGATCCGCTTCTACCGCGGCGCGAACGGACTCAAAACCGGATCGACGTCCAAGGCGAAATTCTGCGTCAGCGCGACGGCCGAGCGCGACGGAATGGAACTGATCGCGGTGATCATGGCGGCCGACACGCGCGACGCGAGGAACGAGGCGGCGAAAAAGCTCCTCGACTACGGCTTCGCTAACTGGGAGCTCGCGCGGATGGTTCCGGAGGAGCTCGCGCCGATAAGGGTTCTGGGCGGAACCGAGGATGAGGTCAGCGTCAGCTATCCGGAACGCACGGCGGTGGTGGCGAAGGGGAACGCGGCGAAGGTCGAGCGCGTTTATGAGATTCCGGAGAATATTCCGGCTCCGGCGGTCGCGGGAGAGGTTGTCGGGAGCGTTTGTTACTACATTTCGGGCGAAAAAATTTCCGAGGCTCCGGTGACGCTTTCGGAAAGTGTCGGAAAGATAGGATTCATGGGGCTTTTCGGCAGATTTTTGCGGAGGATGACGCTTGCGGGGATGTAATATTAAAGAGCTCTTAAAATTACAAATACCTTACAATACGCCGAAAGTGCTTGAAAAAAAGTTTGACTTGTAGTAACATATTGTCAGGGAAAAAATCCAAGGCAGGAAGAAAGCGGAAAAAAGACGGACGTCCACGTGAGACCGGGCGCGAGTCTGATGGAAGCCGACCGAGGGCGGCGGATTCCCGAAAAAAATCTTACAAGGAGAAAAACAATGAGAAATTTCAAGAAGTTTCTTGCATTAGTGCTTGCTACCCTCATGGTAATAAGCGCTGCTGCAACGGTCTCTGCTTACTCTGACGTTGCTGACGACAACACTTACGCTGCCGCTATCAACGCTCTGACTGAGTACAAGATCGTCAACGGCACCAACACCGAGCTGGACACCTTCTCGCCCGATGATGATGTCGTAAGATACCAGATGGCACTCATGATGGCTCGCGCACTTGAGCCGAAGGTGACCGACTGGCAGGAAGGTCTCGCGGTATTCACCGACGTTAACGAGTGGTACGGCGCGATCGCATACGCATACACGAAGGGTATCGTCACCGGTATCGGCGGCGGTCAGTTCGCACCGAAGATGGGCATCAAGTATCAGGACGCTCTGATCATGGCTGTCCGCGCTCTCGGTTACGAGTTCAGCGTCACCTGCGATCCTTACTGGATCGACGCTTACAAGATTGCAAGCGAAATCGGTCTCACCAAGAATGTTAAGGTAACTGAGCCGTCTAAGACTCTCACCAGAGCTGAAACCGCACAGGTTATCTACAACATGCTCAAGGCTACCCCCGCTGACGGCGGCGCAACCATCGAAGAAAAGAACTTCGGTGTTGCTGGCGAAAACAACGTTACCACGTTCGTTATCACTGCTACTCCCAAGCAGGCTTACGCTGACTCCTCTAAGTCGGTTGAGGCTGGCTTCGTTGGCATTCAGCCCCTCGTAAACGGCATCCCCAACGGTGCTATTATGTACATCCCGGCTTCCGTTCTCGGAATTAAGGATGCAGATGTTGAGAACTACTTCAACTACGCAGTTGACCTCGTTAACTACGTTGAGAAGACTGGTAAGTTCGACAAGGCTATCCTTGGCCCAGCTCCTACCGTTGTTTACAGCACCGACATTTCTGTTCCGTCCGGAACCAAGAAGTTCGTCGTTGACGGCACTTCCTACTATCCGACTTCTGAATTCGCTGGCGAAGCTCTCAAGAACGAAATCGTTGTTTACAACGGTGGCGCATCTGCGGGCAAGACCAGAATCCTTCTTATCGATGCCGACAAGGACATTATCAATGAGAAGGGTCAGAAGGTTGCAATCTTCGCATATCAGGCTCCTGATGGAACCAGATACTACGCAGATAAGCTCAACAGCGTTGTTATCTCTGAGGCTAAAGCTCTCGAGTCCTTCGGTGTTGAGGTTGAAGGCTCCTACACTCAGTACAGCACTCTCGAAGCAAAGGATCTCGGATCCAACTATCAGCTCACCATGTTCGATGATGATAATGATGGTAAGTTCGAGCGCGCAATCTACACTCCCGTTTCCATGTCCGTCTTCACTGAGCCGAAGGATGGCGTTTGCACCGTTATCGGTCCTGCTAAGGGCGACAAGGACGTAAAGGTTGTTGGCGATACTCTCACTAAGGGTAACGTCTTCGTTTACACCTACAACAAGCAGCTCAAGACCATCAATGTCATTGAGAAGCTCGCTGTAAAGAATGGTAAGATCACTGATATCGACCTTACCAACTACAAGTCCGATAAGAGCTTCCTCGCAACCGTTAAGATCGATGGCGAGACCTACAAGATCGGTAACTCCGCTCAGGATTCCAAGATGGGTGCATCTCTCAAGGCTACTACCACGGATAAGGTCGCATTCTCGAAGATCGCTGAAGGAAACCTCAACTATTCGAACAACGTAACTACCATTGAAAATGTTGTCGGCATGTTCGGCGACATCAACGCTCCGATCCAGTTCATCGCATTCAACGGCTACATCATCGCGGCTGACGTTCTTGACCTTGAAGATTCCTTCGAGTACATGACCATCATCTCTGCTGAAGATTATGACGTTGACGGCGTATATGTTGACGCTTATGTAAGCGGTGTTCGTGGAACCTACCACGTCACTGAGTTTGAGAAGACCGAAGGCAACTATGTTACCTTTGCAAATCTCAGCACCTTCAAGCTCCGTACCGAAATTGACAACTTCACCACCAACATTAATGGTACTCTCCGTAAGGTTGTTGTCAATCCGGAAGATGGTTCTTGCAAGGTAAGCCTCGCATTCGACAAGACCACCGATAAGGACGCTAATGGCAAACTCACTGATTACAACGCAAAGTTCAAGCTTTACGCTGCAACTGATGAGCTCTACTACTTCGAGGATGGTATCTCCGCACGTTACAATACTAAGGCTACCAGACTCCGTACTAACGCAAACACTAAGTTCTACTTTGTCAATGAAACTGACAAGACCGTCAGCGTCTTCACTGGCAGCGTAGCAGACAAGTACTCGATCAATACCGAAAATGGTATTAAGGTCTTTGCTGATAAGATCGGTTTCGGTACTAACAGCAGCAAGAACAATGTCGCTGGCAGCGTATTCGTATTCTTCAACAATCGCAACAAGTCTGATATCAAGGGATTCAACCTCTCTTCGATCACCAACACTATTGTCTATGTTGCTAACCCCGGCACCTACACTGTAGGTTCTGCTGCAACCTTCGGTCTTACTGGTAAGAGCGGTACTTACTACAAGTACGGCGAAGTAGCTATTGATATGTCTACTGGTAAGAAGATGGTTGTTTACACCGCTAAGAAGTCGCTCACCAGAGGCTTCTACGAAGTTGATGGCGCAGGCATAATCGGCAATGCAATTGACAACAAGACCAGTGCAGAAGTCATTGGCGGTGCTGTTATCAACAAGAACAACATCGACTTTGCTGATCAGTATGTTACTATCAACCTTAAGAACGCTGCTGGTGAGGAAATCCTCCCTGCTTCTGCTAAGGTTTCCACCGTTATCACTGTTAAGAGCGATGATCTGACCATCAAGAAGGATGCTTCGTACATCTCTGACGGTTGCACCATCTGGTTCCTTAACGCTGATTCGACCAACTATGCAGTTGACGATACCGCTGATGGCGTTGTTGTCCTCGTCGTTGGTACCAACACCGCTCCGGATCCGGTTAAGCCGACTGATCCTTCTGTAATCGCTGTTGCTAACGCAACCTACAAGAAGGCAACCGATTCGAAGACCTACCTTGCAACCTCGACTGTTTCTGCTCCTGTTGCAGGTACTGTCGCTGGTAAGGTAACTCTTTACAATGTTGCTGGCGAAATCGGCTCCAACATCACTGAGGCCGCTAAGGTTCTTGATGAAAAGTCCGATAAGCACATCTTCACTGTAAAGTCGATCTACTTCACTTCTGATCCTAATACCGACTACGTTAAGCAGACTGAAAAGATCGGCTTCTCGGTATATGGTACTTACAACAAGGGTGTTCTTGATGTAACCAAGCTCGTTAACCCGATGTCCCTCACTGAGTTCACTCTTAAGAAGGGCTACTACGGTCTCGAGGTTGAGCTTACTGCTTCCACCACTGCTACCATCTGGTTCGAAGTTAAGTAATCCCTCGCAAATTTCTAACTTCTTTCAAGTAAACCCGCGCGCCGGATTCGGATGAATTCCCGCGCGGGGAAGGCGGCCGGGTTTTCCCGGCCGCCTTTCTTATTTTAATTTTCTGTGAGTTTTTTCACCGCGCTATTGCTTTTTCCCACGCTTTGGTGTATAATGTTGGTGAAAGGAGTGATTGCATGACTGGTAATCAGACTGCTAGCTTGACTTTGCGTATAAACAAGGAAGTCAAAGCCGAGGCTGAAGAACTTTTTGCTGAGCTTGGTATGTCTCTCTCCACAGCGGCAAATGTGTTCTTCCGCCAATGTGTCCGCGAAGGGGGATTCCCCTTCGATATCACCGCTTGCAAGCCTAATAAGGAAACTATTGAGGCTATGCTTGAGGGTGAGAAGCTCATAAACGACCCGGATGCGGAAACTTGTTACGATATTGACGAGTTTCTCGCGGATCTCAAATCATGAAGAAAGCCAAATACGGTCTTCGAAAAACATCAACTTTCAAGAGAGACTACAAGCGGATGATTAAGCGCGGACGCGATATGCGTCTCATTGACACCGTTATCGACTTGCTCGCATTAGGTGAGGATCTGCCGGAAAAATATTGCGACCATGCTTTGGCCGGAGACTGGAAAGGCCACAGAGAATGTCATATTCAACCGGATTGGTTGCTTGTCTACATCCGTTGCAATGATGTTCTTATCCTTGAACTATCTCGCACTGGGTCGCATAGCGACATTTTCAACGAATAATCTATTAAAAATGCCCATCCGCGAGGATGAGCATTTTTTCTTACAGCTTTATGTAATTGTGTATCCCCGCGAGCTTCGCTTCACGCCCGTTCGCCGTCAGTACAAGACTCTGCGTCCGCGACGCCAGAAGTCCTAACATCGCCGCCGTCCGCCTGTCGTCCATCCGGCTGAAGCTTTCGTCGCAGATCATCGGCGGCTCTTCCTTCCGGTAGATAAGCCCGCAAAGCGCGATCCGCAGTGCCAGATACGCCGCGTCCTGTGTCCCCGCGCTCAGCCGCGTGATCTCACGCTGTCCCGATTCCGTCCGGCAGGTCATCTTAAGCTCCCCGCCGACCCCGACCTCGCGGTACTTTCCGTCGGTCAGCTTCGAAAGAAGCTCTCCCGCGTCCGCCGCCAGTCTCGGCGCGAAGCTCTCGCGCAGTTCCCCGCTCGCCTCGCTCAGCTTTTCATACGCCAGAAGCAGTGCCTTCAGTTCCTTTCCGAGTCGTTCGCGCTCGGATTTTTTTTCTTCAAGCAGGGTTTCGAGTTTTGCCGCGCTCTCCGGCGTCTGAATCTCCGCGATCTCGTGCTCGAGTCCGATCGCGAACCGCTCGCGCTGTGACGCGCTCTTTGTCAGCATCTCATATTCCTGACGCGCCGCTTTGTAATTCGAGGCGTCGATGTCCGAAACGTCGAGCATCCGCGCCGCTTTTTCCCTCATCCCGGACTCGCTGTAGCCTTCAAGCTGGCTTCGCAGCTGACTTTCGAGCGACGTCACCTTGTCGTACTCGCTCCGGATTCCGCTGAACTCGTCGCCCGCCGACTCAAGCTCGGATATCCGCGCCCCGATACTCTCGGGCGTCACGCCGAACTCGCGCCAGAGCGTTTCCTTCGCCTCGTCGAGCTGTGAGGTCAGTCCGCCGCGCATCGCTTCGTTCAGCCGCGCCTTTTCGTCGGCCGCCAGACGCTCCTTCAGTTCGGCTTCGAGCGCGGGGATGTCGAACCTCTCGTCAAGCTCACGCTTCTTTTTAGCACTCCCCGACGCTGACACGAACAGCACAACCGACATCCCCGCCATCACGACGCCGCCGATCAGCAGAATCATCGCAAGCTCCGAACCTCTCCCGATGGAAAGGAATTTCATCAGCCCCGCCACGACTATCGCCACGACCGCGAATATCGCGAGGAGAATTCCGACGATCTTATGCGTCTTAACCGACGATTCGAGATCCGACCGCTCGCTTTCGACTTCCTCGCGGCCGCCGTACGCGCGGTATTCGATCAGCTTCTCACTCGGCGGCGTTTCGTCGGCCCCGTCCGGAATTGATTTGAGCTGCTCGTTCAGCTGCGAGAGCCTGAGTTCGGCCTTGCGGAGGGAATTCAGCGTATCCGACTCATTTCCGCGCGAGCTTCGCAGTTTTTCCTGAAGCTCGGCCGATCTTTTTTCGAGCGAATGGAGCTCTACGAAGGATTCCGTGATCTTGCGCGCCTCGTAGACCTCGAGCTTTTCGCCGAGGGCTTCGGCTCTTTCGCGGTCGTGGGCTTCGATCTTGCGGTAATCGGCGAGCTTCGCTTCCTTCGCCGCGAGCTCATCTGAGGCCTTCAGAGCACCGTCAAGGCGTGTCTCAATCGCCGCGATATCGGTGTCAAGCTCATATATCCGGCCGCCCTTACCGCTCTTGTGGAGCAGTCTGACGCGTTCAGCGTCGAGATTTTCAAGCGCGCGGTTTGTGTTGACGCTCTCGTCGGCTGAGAAGAGGAGATTCTGAATCCCCTCCGAGACCTTGTTTCCGCTGACAGTCGTTCCGCCGAGCTGCGACACGAAGGCTGTCGCGGCGAACATCTCCGCGTCGACCCCGAAGAATAGCTCTCCCGGCGACTCGCCCTTGTGGCAGGGTGTATTTGTGTCGAGATCGACCAGCTGAACCGCCTCGCGGTAGGTCGGCTTTGAGTCGGTTCCGGCGACTCTCACGGCGCGTTCGATCCGGTAGCGTTTTATTCCCGCGCTGAAGGTCAGCGTCCCCGCGGCGGCCGTGGCGTCCCAGCCGAACTGAGAAGCGCGTTCTTTCGGCGTGAATCCGTAGAACATGAATTTAATGAAGGCCGCGAGAGTCGATTTTCCGCTCTCGTTGACGCCCTCGATTATGTTGACTCCGGGACTGAGATTCAGCTCGAAATCATTCAGGCGTCCGAACGCCTTGATATAAAGATTTTCTATGTACATCCGATTTTCCTCCGTGGTCAGTGAACGCTTATCTCACCGCCGGGCGTTATCGCGGCGAGTCCGTATCTGAGAGCCGCGGCGGCGGTTTCGCGCTCGGTTTCGTCCGCGCTTTCAAGCATGGGTTTCAGCGCGCGGTAGAAGGCCCCGCGTATCGTGGGGTCGCGTTCGAGCTGGTCCCTGTCAAGCAGCGGCACCGTGCCGTCAATGAGCTTCAGGAAGAAAAGCCGCGGGAACTGCTTTGCGATGAAATCCTCGGAGATTATGAAGTCTCCCGCCACAGTTCCGGTCAGAGTGACCTTCAGCGCGGTCTCATCGCCGTATTTCTTCTCCGCGATAAGCTCGGCGAGCTTCCCGACGACGTCGGGATTGCTTTTTGAGCCCGAGACGTCGAGTCTTGCGGTTTCGTAGCGGCGTTTTGAGAATCTGTAGAACTTCGCGGCGAGATTCAGACCGTTTTCGGAATCCTTTTCGACCGCGCCGATTATCGCGCCCTTTTCGCCGGGCTCGTCGAATCCGCGTCCGTCAAGACAGCCGCTGTAGGCGTAGTAGGTGTTCCCGAGCTGTTTTACTCCCGAGAAGTCGTGGTAGTGTCCGAGCGCGATGTAATCGAATCCCGACCCGGCGATGACCTCGTTTGGAATCGGGCAGTTGTCCGACGTGGTTTTACCGACCTCTCCGTGCGCGAGTAAGATATTTATGCGATCCTTGTTTCGTGGGTGGACGTCCTTGAAGGGGCAGCGGTCGAGAACCGGCGAGGTGAAGGCGTAGCCGTAGACGCTGACGTTCTTTTCCGGAAAATCGAACACCGAGATCTCGTCGGTGTCGAAGATATGGACGTTGTCGGGAAAATCCGTCCGTCTGTAGAAGCTCTGCGGCGTGTAGGGGTCATGGTTTCCGGGGGCGATTATGATATGGCAGTCGGGCATCGACGCGAACTCGCGTTTTATCAGCGCGACCGTGTCCCTGGTGACGTATTCCGAGTCGAAGAGATCGCCGGAGATAAGCAGGAAATCTATATTATAGTTTTTTACGTAAAAGGTAAGTGATGTGAAGGCTCCGCGGATCTCGTTCTGCCTTGCCTGAGCGCGCCGCGGGTCAAGCGCGGCGAGCGGACTGTCGAGATGAAGATCGGCGCAGTGGAGAAATCTGATCATTTTTTCGCTCCGTTTCGTCTGGAGATGAGGCCGCCGGGCGTCCGGCGGCCTTATATAACTATATTATACAATATCCGACCGATTATTTCAAGTCCATACCGTAAAAATTAAAAACAAATTCACCCGCGCGGGCGAATATTCCTTCTGATACGGGTGAAAGATGGTATTACGATAAGTTTTTTGCGAGGTGTTTGGTTTTGGGAAAGAAATTCCTTGAATATATTTCAGCCGGGATTGTCGGCGCGGGGGCGTACAGTCTCATCGAGGTGATCTGGCGCGGGTTCACGCACTGGACGATGGCTCTGACGGGAGGGCTATGTCTTGCGCTTATTTACGCGATAGGCAGTGAATATGAATCCACAGCTTTGTGGAAAAGGTGTCTTACGGGGTGTCTTGTAATCACGACGGCGGAGCTTTGGGTCGGGTTTGTCGTCAACATTCTGCTGGGATGGGGAGTGTGGAGCTATTCTGGGCGGTTCATGAACTTTCACGGGCTTATCTGTCCGCTTTACACTTTTCTGTGGTTCCTTCTCTGTATTCCAGCAAATTTTGTCTGCGGAGGGATGCGGAAGCTGTTCGGAAAATTCAAGTGAGCCGGAGACTGTTTCTACCGCTTTCCCGGAATAATCCGGCGTCCGGCTTAATATAATATTCCAGAATAATCAAGGGAGGACGATAAGAAGTGGCGGATACATCTATCTATCGCGACATAGCCGAGCGGACGGGGAATACCTTTTATCTCGGCGTGATCGGCCCGGTGCGCACGGGAAAATCGACATTCATCAAGAAATTCATGGAGACGCTCGTGATCCCGAACATAAAGGACGAGAACGAGCGCGAGAGGACGCGCGACGAAATGCCGCAGTCGGCGGCCGGAAAGACGGTCATGACGACCGAGCCGAAATTCATCCCCGATGAGCCGGTCGAGATCACCTTAGGCGACAACGCGGTTATGAAGGTGAAGATGGTTGACTGCGTCGGATACATAATCCCCGGCGCGATGGGACACATTGAGGACGGACACGCGCGGATGGTTCACACTCCGTGGCAGAGCGAGCCGATGCCCTTTGTCGAGGCGGCGGAATATGGGACGAGAAAGGTCATCCGCGAGCATTCGACAGTCGGGATGCTGGTGACGACCGACGGAACGATCGGCGAGCTTCCGCGCGAGAGCTACATTGACGCCGAGGAGCGGGTTGTGAGGGAGCTCAAGGAAATAAACAAGCCCTTCGCGATAATCCTGAACTCGGCCGAACCGGGGAGCGACTCGGCGGTGAATCTGGCGTACCGACTTGAGGAGAAGTACGAAGCTCCGGTCGCGCTGGTGAACTGTCTTGAGCTTGACAGCGACGACATACGGCACATACTCGAACTGGTGCTTTCGGAATTTCCGGTTTGCGAGATCAGGGTAAGGCTTCCCGACTGGGTCGGCGCGCTTCCCGACGGTCACAAGCTCAGAACCGGGCTTAACGGATTCATATCCGAGCGCGCGGGGAAGGTGGCGAAGATCGGTGAGATCGGGAAGGTTTTCACCGACGTTTCGGGAAGCGAGATTGTGAAGGCGGTGAAAGTTGACCGGATCGATCTTGGAAAAGGTGTGGCTAATCTCTCGGTCGAGCTTTGCGACGGGCTTTACTACCGGACGATAAGCGAGCTTTGCGGCTTTGAGATCGACGGAGAGGAGAAGCTTATCACACTGCTCAGTGAGCTTTCGGAGATGAAGAAGAAATACGACCGTGTGGCGTCCGCGCTCGAGGAGGTTGAGACAAAGGGCTACGGAATCGTTACGCCCGAGATTGATGATCTGAAGCTTGAGGAACCCGAGATCGTGAAGCAGTCGGGCGGATACGGAGTCAGGCTCCGCGCCAGCGCGCCGAGCATTCACATGATAAAGGCTGAGATCGAGACCGAGATAAGTCCGATGGTGGGAACCGAGCAGCAGTCGGAGGAGATTGTGAAGTATATGCTCCACGAGTTCGAGGAGGATCCGAAGAAGATCTGGGAGTCGAATTTATTCGGAAAGACTCTGTACGATCTTGTGAACGAGGGACTTCACACGAAGCTTGGGCATATGCCGGAGGAGGCGCGGGCAAAGCTCTCGGAGACGCTCGCGCGGATCATCAACGAGGGAAGCGGCGGACTGATCTGCATAATTCTGTGAGGCCTGCAAGGCTGCCGCGTCCGCGGCAGCCGCGCTGGTTGGTGAGAAGGGGATTTGATGGCGGGGGAGGGCAAAAGTCCGTGAAACGGGCTTTTGCGGCAGGCGGCAACGCAGTTGCCGTCGACCTCGCCTGCGAGGTCGATTGCGCGCGGAGCGCGCAACCTGCACTCGCGTCCGGGCGGCTTTGCCGCCCGG
>CAKSVM010000058.1 GCA_934503195.1 uncultured Eubacteriales bacterium | reverse complement strand
TCGACCTCGCGTCGCGAGGCCGACGGCAACTGCGTTGCCGCCTGCGGCCAGCGGCCGATTCGCGGCCGCTGGCTCCTCCTCATCCAAAAATCAAAAAAATCTTCCACATCACACTCCCAACCTCACCCCAACCATAAGGAGGCCAAAATGAAAGACCTTATCATCCCGATCGATAACCCCACTTTCAACCGCTCCGGCCGCGAAAAGACCCTCAAAGCGATCCGCGACGCCGGCTGTAACCGCGTCCTTCTCTCAATCGGCGGCGTTGAAGCTGACCCCGAAAGGCGCGCCAAGATCCTCGCCGAGCTTTCCGAAAATATCCCATTCGTGAAGAATTCCGGCTTCTCGGTCGGCGTATGGCTCTGGGCGTTCCAGTGCCGGAACGGCGGCGATTTTACCCATATCACCGGAATGAGCGGACGAAAATCGGCCGACGAATGCTGCCCCGCTGACCCCGCTTTCCGCGAATGCGCCGCAGGATTCGTCCGCGAAATCGCAAAGCTTCACCCCGACCTCATCCTCCTTGACGACGACCTCCGCTTCGGCCACTTCGACTGCGGACTCGGTTGCCTCTGCGACTTCCACCGCGCCGATATCGCAAAACGCCTCGGATCGCCCGAAACCGCCGACCTCGCCCCCGCCGAACTCTCGAAAAAGATCTTCTCAGGCGGCAAAAACGAATTCCGCGACGCCTATATGAACTCGCTCGCCGATTCCCTGCGCGAATACTGTAAAGCCCTCCGCGCCGCCGTCGATTCGGTCGACCCGAAAATCCGCCTCGGTCAGTGCGCCTGCATCACCACGTGGGATCTCGAAGGCACCGACTCGGTCGAACTCTCGAAAATCCTCGCCGGCTCCACAAAGCCCTTCCTCCGCCTCATCGGCGCGCCCTACTGGGGCGTAAATAAGGCGTGGGGCAACCGACTTGCCGACGTCATCGAGACCGAACGCATGGAACTTTCCTACGCCGAAAATTCCGGAATCGAAATCTTCACCGAGGGCGACGCCTACCCACGCCCACGCTGGAATATCCCCGCCGCTTACCTCGAACTCTTCGACCTCGCCCTCCGCGCCGACGGCCGCGCGAACGGAATCATGAAATATATGCTCGACTACCGCTCAAACGCTGCCGGATACGAACCCGGCTACCTCGAAGCCCACGCCCGCCATAAAGAAGCACGCGCTGAAATCGACTCGGCGTTCGATGGTTCGACAGTTGTCGGTGTCCGTGTCTACGAGGAACAGCATAAGCTTGAAAACGCCGTCCTGCCTGAATTTTCGGGCGACGGAAGCTCGGTTCAGGATCGTCTCTTCTCTTTCGGCGCGCGATTTGCGAACGCCATGTCGCTTTCCATAGTCTGGAACGGTAACGGATGCGCCGGAATCGCTTTCGGCGAAAACGCCGCTTATCTACCCGATTACGCCTTCGAAAAGCCCCTGATCCTCGACCTCTCCGCCGCGAAAATCCTCATGGAGCGCGGAATCGATGTCGGAATCCGAAAAATCGGCGAGGGCGCGTCGGGTCCCGAAGAACACTTCATCGACGAAAACGATTACACCCGCGTCGACTTCCGCTGTCCGATAATGAAGCTCGGCCTCGACCCGTCCGCGAAGGTCCTAAGCGAACTCGGATCCTCCCCCGTCGCCTTCACCTATAAGGATCGGATCGGTCACAAATTTCTCGTCTTCGCCTTCGACGCCGCGGCGAGCGACGCGCAGATTTTCCGCAATTATCACCGCCAGCGCGAGGTCAATTTCTTCGTGAATCCCCCCGTCTCCTGCCCCGGCCACCCCGATCTCTACATCTTCGCGGCCGAGCGAAACGGCAAAATCTCCGCCCTCCTTCTTAACATCTCGCCCGATAAAATCTACGATCCCGAGGTGAAAATCGGCGGCGAAACCTATCATCCCGGCACAATTCACGCCTTCGACCACGCGGTCATTTGTCAAAAATAAACATTTCCCGCCAGATTCAGCGTCTTTGTCAAAAGCCCTTGACAAATCGGTTTTTCTCTGGTATAATTTTCTCACAAGTATTTTTTGGAGGAACTGAAATGTACAATATCAAACTCTACGACCACGTCCCGAAGCCCGATCCCGCGAACAGCGGACGCATCGTCGCGGCTCACTACTACCCCTCGTGGACGCGCGGCGACAACACGCTCAACCATGAGTTCGAGGACAATTTCGACTACCCCGAGCGCACTCCGCTCGCCGGATTCTACGAGGATCACAACCCCGAGGTCATCGACTGGGAGATCAAATGGGCACTCGAACACGGCATAAACTGCTGGATTTACTGCTGGTACCGCCGCCGCGACAACATGGGAAAGCCTATGACGCCTGAATCTCTCCGCCTCGGCCGCGGCCTCCACGAGGGACTTTTCAGAGCGCACTGGCGCGACATGATGAACTTCGCGATCATGTACGAATCGTCCGCGCGCTGGGGCGCGTCCGACCGCGAGGACCTCATGAAAAACGTCCTCCCCTTCTGGATCAAGGAGTATTTTTCGAAGCCGAACTACCTCAAAATCGACAACAAACCCGTCGTCTTCCTCTACGACCCGCAAAGACAGCTCCGCGACCTTCTCGGCGGCGACGAGGGGATGAAGGAAGCTCTCGACGCCTGCCGCGAGGCCGTCAAGTCCGAGGGCTTCGACGGCCTGATCTTCGGCGAGCAGATCATCGGCCGCGACGACCCGATCGCCGGAACCAAGGCACGCGGAGTCGATTTCTGCTTCTACTACAACCTCAATCCGTGGACGGGCAAGCTTGAAACGCCGAGCGAAGAGGCCTACAAATTCGAGTTCAAACGCAACATGGAACGCCTCTCGTCCGATCCATACCGCTACGTCACGACGGTCAGCCACTTCTGGGATCCCGAGCCGCGCATAAACGGTCTCAAGGCGATAAATTACCATCCGAACTATTTCTACCTGAATTTCAGGGATTACCGCCGCCTTCTCCGTGGAATGCGCGACATTTGCGACGCCGCTCCCGAGGACGCGATCAGTCACAAACTGATGATGCTCGACAACGTCAACGAGTGGGACGAGGGACACTACCTCTTCCCGAGCTACCGCTTCGGATTCAAGCACCTCCAGTGCATCCGCGAGGAACTGACCGACCACGAAAACCTCCCCGACTACAGAATGCCGCAGGAACTCGGCTTCGGCCCCTATGACGAGGCGTGGGGCGGCCACAAGCTCGACCTCTCAGCACACAACGACCGCAAGCTCGACGACGGAGAATTCACACATCATCGCTATTTCGATATCGATCGCAATCCGATATAAGAAAAAATCCGGGAGAAATCCCGGATTTTTTCGCTTCAGGTACTTGACAACCTCCGCTTTTTGCGTTATAATTATACGTAGCATAACGTGCGTTGCATAATAGAGACAATACCACAACGTCCGTTGCAATATATAAGAACAGTTATGGAGGAATATAAAATGCCGCGAAAAGCCAGATTCACCCGCGAGGATTTTATAAACACGACGCTTGAGATAATCGACAACGAGAGTGTCGGATCGGTCACAGCACGCGAGATCGGAGACCGCATGGGAAGCTCGTCGCGCCCGCTCTTCACCTTTTTCGACTCGGTGAACGACCTCAAACTCGCCGCTCTCGAAGAAATACGTAAGGATCTCGTCGTCCGTCTCCGTAAAGCCAGTGTCGAATCGGTCACAGATAAAATACTTCTCCCCGAGTTCAAAGTGATCCTCGACTACTCCGAAAGCGCGCCGGGACGCTGGGATTTTCTCGTTTCGAACACCGAAGTTTTCGGATCAGTGATTTCAGAAACCGCGCTGCGGACAATCCAAAGAGTCAAAGACGCGCTGAATCTCGACGATATTTCCGCGAAATTCTACTTCAAAAATATGCTTGCCGCGATAGTGCCGCTGACGCGCAAAACGCCTGCTGCGCCTGACAATTCCACTGAATCATCGAGTAACTCTGCGGTCGTGAAGCTGACCGCGATCAGCCTTTCGCTCTGCCTTTCATTAAAGGAAATCCCCGGATTCGCCGAAGGAAAATACGACGCGCAGTCGCTCGCAAGCTCGATCGCCGCGCGCAGAATGCCGACCGGAGGCAGGCCGTCGTTCATGAGCCAGCCGCGCGGACGCTCGTTTGAAAGCTGGATAGACTAGGTTCGAATCGGTCACAAAAGCGTGACGTCGATATTTTTCGGCTTCGTTTCAAAAGGCTCCGGAATGTCCTCGGCCAATTCGTCTGCTATTACGGCTTCCGGATCGTCAATCGATTCGTTTTCGCCGGAAATATCCGCGTCAATTTCTCCGGAATCGGCCGTGTTTCGCAGATTCCGACGCCATTTTGACGGTGAAATCCCGTACTTTTCCCTGAATTTCCGATGAAAGAACTCGCGGCATCCGAATCCCGACTCAACCGCTATGTCGTCGATCGAAAGCCGTGTCGCCTCAAGCAGAGCCAAAGCGTGATTCAGTCTCATTTCGTCAATAAGCTCGCTGAACGAACGTCCGCTCGCGCGCTTCAGCACCCTTCCGACGTACCCCGGCGTGAAATGGAACTTGTTAGACAGGCTTGAAAGAGTCACATTTCTGAAATTCATGCGCAGCTCGGAGAGCAGCTTTCCGGCCAGATCCTCGCCGAACGATTCGGTCGACGCGTCATGCCGCTCGGCCAGTATGCAGAAGAGCCGGATCACGAGCGACTGCTTCATCATCGCGTCAGTCGGCGCGCGCCGCACCTCATGATATCGCATTCTGTAGAGCAGATCGGTCAGCTCCTCGTCCCCACCCGCGCGGAAAATCAGGAATCCGCCGCTCTTTCCGTACAGCGTCGACGTGAAAAACGCCGCGAGCTTTGTGTCGCTCTGGAGAAGCTGTCTGTAGATCGCGTCGAAATCGGTTCGCTGCATAATCACCTTGAGTGTTGTGGACACATCTGAATTTGCCTCGATTTTATGTACAGTTTCAGGTGATAGTATACAAATCGTTCCGGGTTCAAGACTGACCCGCCGATCTGAAATGACCGCCTCCGCGCGTCCGTTCACCTGACAAATCATCTCAAAGAACCCATGCGAATGCGGCTTGTGCCGATCATAGCGCAGATGCCGCAGAATGTGAACGATCTGTCCGGGCGCGAAAACGATCTTTTCCGAGCTGAGCGCGGCGTAATCATAATCATCCGGATCGCCGCCGGACTTCATTAAAAGCTCCTCGGGCGTCAGCACCGAAAGCAGATTTTCCATCATCTCGCGCGAATATTCCCGCCCCTCGACGCGGATCGCGCGGTCTTCAACATCAGAAACCGGCACTCCGGTCGCCGGCGCGCCAAAAATTCCTTTCATAACAGCACCTCCGAAAATTGTGTCGGATCGGTCACAAATCTGTGCCGGATCGCTACTTGTATTATACCACATTCCGTGATATAATACAAGTACTTTTGAGAAAAAAGGAGAAAAAATTCATGAACGATTTTCTGAACAACCGCGAATTTCTCATCGGCGCGAACTACTGGGCGTCGAAATCGTCCATAAATATGTGGTCAGAATGGGACGCCGAGTCGATCGAAGACGATTTTGTCAAGCTTTCGTCGCACGGAATCAAAACTCTCCGGATGTTCCTCACATGGAGCGTTTTCCAGCCGCTCCGCGCGATCATGGCCAACATGACGCTCTACGAATACCGTATGATGCCGGGCGAAATCCCTCTTCCCGACACTGAAGCCGGGCGCGCCGGGGTCAGCGAGGAAGCCTGCGAACACTTTGAGGAGTTCTGTAAACTCGCCGAAAAGTACGATATCAAGCTGATCGTCGGCCTCCTCACGGGTCACATGAGCTTCCGCTATTTCTGCCCCGAGGCCTTCGTCGGCAAAAATCCGCTAACCGATCCGTCGGTCATAAAATGGGAACTGAAATTCGTCCGTTATATTGTCAAACGATTCAAAAATCAGCCTGCGATCGCCGCGTGGGATCTCGGAAACGAATGCAGTCAGCTCGCCCCGCTCGCGCCGGATCAGGGCTACGTTTGGACGCAATCGGTCACATCCGCGATCCGTGAATCCGATCCGACGCGCCCGGTCGTCTCTGGCTTTGCCCACTGCCCGCTCGATCACGAGGCCTTCAATATCCGCGACACGGCCGAAATCGTGGACGTCACGACAACGCATCCGTACCAGATTTTCTGCTCTACAGCGATCGATCCGATCAACTCGATCCGTCCCGAAATCGACCCGGCGATGCGCGCGACGCTATATGAAAACCTCGGCGGTAAGCCGTCATTCGTCGAGGAAGTCGGTTCAATCGGCTATACAAATAATAGCGAAAAGACTGAAAATGATTTCTTCAAAACGATGTTTTGGTCTGTTTTCGCTCAGGGCAACCGCGGACTTTTCTGGTGGTGCGCCTTCGATCAAGGGCATTTTGACTACGCGCCGTATGACTGGAATAACTATGGAAGCGATTACGGCTACTTCAGATCTGACGGTTCAGCTAAACCTGTGGCTGATTCCGCAAGAGAATTAGGCGATTTTCTACAGTCATTTGAATACGCGAAGCTTCCGCGTCACACCGAGGAAGCCGTGTGTATTGTTTCACGCGAGCAGCCTGATCCATTGAAATTATTTAACAGCGCGTTCATTCTTGCGAAACAGGCAAATCTCGATCTCCGCTTCGCTCACGCTGAGGAAAAGCTTCCGGATTCCAAGCTCTACATCTTCCCGAGCGTTGTCTCAAGCAAGCCGATTTTCCTGCACAGACTTAACGAGCTGCTCGAAAAAGTCAAAAACGGCGCGTCGCTTTACATCTCTCTCGGCGACACACTCATCCGGCGTCTCCCCGAACTTACCGGTCTCACGATCGCCTCGCGTGAACGCGGCAGTGACGAATCGGTCACATTGCGCGGCGAAAAATTCATACTCTGCGGCAGATTCAGGTACAACATCGAGTCTGTAGCCGAAACCTGCAAAATTCTCGCAACCGGTGAGGACGGACGCCCGGTTTTCGTCAAGAATCAGTACGGAATCGGTCACATTTATTTTCTCACCTTTCCGCTTGAATCTCTGATTGCCGACCGTGCCGGAATCTTCAAGGACGAAAATTCAACGCCGTACTATCATTTCTACGAAGAATTCGCGAAAGACGCCGACGACCGCGCCGTAAAATCCTCCTCCCCGCTCGTCCTGACTACCGAACACATTCTTGACAATAATCGCCGCCTGATTATCGCTGTCAACTATTCTGATGCCGATTCTAAGCCAACTTTTGTCCTCCGTGACAGTTGGAAGCTTGTCAAATATCACCGCGGTGATGAGATCGTCAAAGCTCACGACGCCGTGATTTTCGAGGTAGCGAAATGATTTTCATCTGTAAACCGAACCGCGTCACGCGCTCATATCTCGGCGGCCACCGGATCGACGCGCTCCACGGAATCGAAGCCGCCGACAATTACAAGCCCGAGGAATGGGTCGGATCGGTCACATCAGCGCGAAATCCGGACGGCGATCCGCGCGAGGGATTGTCGGTCACAAGAAGCGGCGAATACCTCGCAGATATTCTGAAATTCCACCCGGAATACCTCGGAAAATGTCAGGAAATACCGATACTTCTCAAGCTTCTCGACGCTTCGGAGCGGCTCGTGATTCAGGTTCACCCGACGGTCGATTTCGCGCGGAAAAATCTCAATTCGCCCTTCGGAAAAGCCGAATGCTGGTACATAATCGCGACCGACCCCGGCGCGTGCGTCTACCTCGGCTTTCGCGAATCGGTCACACGTGAGGATTGGAAAGTGTCGTTTCAGTCACAAAGCGTGGAACGGATGCTATCGATGCTTCACAAAATCGAACTTTCGCCCGGCGACGTGTGGTACGTTGACGGCGGGGTTCCGCACGCGATCGGAGGCGGATGTCTGATGGCCGAGCTTCAGGAGCCGACCGACCTCATGGCCGTGGTCGAAAAGGTCACACCGTCCGGACGAAAAATCCCCGACGAACGCCTTCACTGCGGCCTCGGATTTGACAGAATGTTCGATATGTTCGAGTACAAATCCTACTCGCGAACTGAGCTTGAAGCGAAATTTCACCGTCATATCGAAGTCCCGAAAAACGGCCTCGAAAATCGCGTGGTAAGCGTCATCGGGCCAGATCTGACGGGCAAATTCGCGATGGACGAATACCGCGTGAACGGCAGGATTTCATTAAATCCGGATAGCCTTCCGCACATCTTTGTCGTCATCTCCGGAAGCGGTGAAATATCTGACACTGATAGCCGAAATGTGCTGGTTTCCGGTGACTGCGGATTTATTCCAGCCAGTGTCGGATCGGTCACATTTTCCGGAAATCTCCGCGTTCTCGTCTGCCATCCGTAAGCAAATCGGTTTGCGATTTTTCGTCGCGAACCGATTTTTTTACAATTTCCTCTTGCATTCCCGCCGCGGATGGTGTATAATATAAGGAAAGAAAAATTTGGAGGACAGCTTGCTTGAAAAAGGAAACCGTCTACAGGATCTTCGGCCGGATCCCGACTCTTGAGACCGAACGGCTGATCCTTCGCAAAATGAAAACCTCCGACGCGAACGATATGTACGATTATTCCCGCCGCCCCGAGGTCACAAAATACCTCCTCTGGGAGCCGCACACGAGCATTTCGCACACAATCGATTACCTCGATTACCTCCAGACGCGCTACCGCGTCGGCGACTTCTACGACTGGGGAATCGTTCACAAAAAGACAAACCGTTTTATCGGGACCTGCGGATTCACGTCCCTGGATTTTACCAACAATTCGGCCGAGGTCGGCTACGTGCTGAACCCCGATTTCTGGGGTCAGGGCTACGCGCCAGAGGCACTGGCGCGCGTGCTGCGTTTCGGTTTCATGGATCTGAACATCCACCGCGTCGAGGCGCGCTACATGGTCGGGAACGAAAAAAGCCGCCGCGTCATGGAAAAATGCGGCATGACCTTCGAGGGCGTCAAACGTTCTTCGCTATATGTAAAAGGCGAATATCACGACGTCGGAAGCTGCGCGATCCTCGCGGACGAGTACATAAGGGAATATTTATGAAAGAAACAAATATAATTTCGCTCATCGGCATGACCGGATGCGGAAAAACGAGCGTCGGAAGGCTTCTTTCGAGGCGGCTTCAGGCCGATCTGATCGACCTCGACGAGGAAATAGTTTCGCGTTACGGTGTGATCAAAGAAATTTTTGCCGAAAAAGGCGAGGACGGATTCCGCGAAATCGAATTTTCGGTGCTTTCCGAGATCCTTCAAACGCCGCGCGAACGGCTCACGATCCTCTCGACAGGCGGCGGACTGCCAACTTTCGAGAAATCCAGACTGCTTCTGAAGGAATCGACATTTGTAATATGGCTCCGCCGCGGAGTCGACACGATCCCGAAAGACAGCCCGATCCTGACGCGTCCCCCGGTGAACGGGAGTCTCGAAAATTACAAAAAGCTTCTCGGCGCGCGCTACCCGATTTACCGGAAAACGGCCGACATGACCGTCTTCAACGTCTACCCACAGCGCACCGCCGCGATGCTCGCACATAAAATTATATCACGAAATAAAAAGGAGAACTGTCATGCTTAACAAAATTCCGAAGATTCTCTCCCCCGAACTCGTCAAAATCATGATGGAAATGGGTCACGGTGACGAAATCGTCATCGCCGACGGCAATTTCCCGTCCGAATCAATCGGCCAGCGTTGTGTCCGTGCCGACGGACACGGCGCGCCCGAGATCGTCGAGGCGATCCTCGAGCTGATGCCGCTCGACACCTACGCCGACCCGGTTTTCCTGATGGAAAAAGTTCCGGGCGATGAAACCCCGGTGCCGATCTGGGACACTTACAAGAGGATCATCGCGCCGCACACCGACGCCGAGGTCGGAATGATCGAGCGTTTCGCGTTCTATGAGCGCGCGAAGAAGGCGTATTGCGTCGTCGCGACCGGAGAAACCGCGATTTACGCGAACGTCATCCTCAAAAAAGGCGTCGTCAAGGACTGAAAATACAAAAAAATCGCGCGGCGGGGACTTCCCTTCCGCGCGTTTTAACGGAAAAACGCTTTGATTCCGATGAACGATCAATAGCGCGTTATACATTTCGATAGTTTTCACAACTTACTTCATGCCTCAGTGTCGGATCAGTCACATTTTTAACGTCGAAACCCGCAGTCAGCATCAGAAAATCCCTGAAAATGAAAGGAAAATGATATGAAACTTCGCAACTTAATCGACTTCAACGATCTCACGAATGACGAGTGGAACGAGCTCTTCGAGCTTGCTGTCCGGATCAAGAAAGACCCCGCCGACTTCCGCGACAGATGCCGCGGAAAGATTCTCGCGACGCTCTTCTACGAACCGAGCACCCGCACTCAGATGTCCTTCCAGACCGCGATGATGCGGCTCGGCGGCAAGGTGATCGGCTTCTCCGACCCGAATTCAAGCTCGGTCTCAAAGGGCGAAACGCTCCGTGACACCGTGAAAATCGTCACCGCATACTCCGACGTTCTCGTCATCCGCAACCCCGTCGAGGGGGCCGCGCTCGCGGCGTCGCTCTACTCGCGCGTACCCGTGATCAACGCGGGTGACGGCGGTCACCTCCACCCGACGCAGACCCTGACCGACCTCATGACAATCAGCGAACTCAAAGGAAGATTAGAAGGATTAACGATCGGATTTTGCGGCGATCTCCTCAACGGACGCACGGTTCACTCGCTTCTTCGCGCTATGTCGAGGTTCAGAAATAACAAATTTGTCCTGATCTCGACACCCGAATTGAAGTGTCCCGAATACGTCACAAATTCTCTGCACACAAACGGCAACAGCTTCGTCGAAGTCAAGACACTTGAGGAGTGCATCGGCGATCTCGACATTCTCTACATGACGCGAATTCAGCGCGAACGCTTCGCTTCTAAGGAAGAATACGCGCGCCAGTCGGGCGTCTACCGCCTGACGGCCGATAAAATGAAGCTCGCGAAGCCCGATATGTACGTTCTCCACCCGCTCCCGAAGGTCGACGAGATCGATTACGAGGTTGACGACGACCTTCGCACGCGCTATTTCGAGCAGGCAGAGAACGGAATGTACATCCGCATGGCACTGATCGCGAAGCTCTGCGAATTCGAAAAAACCGGACGCCCCCCGGTCTATCCTCAGCCCGAAGGCGCGTACTGCCCGAATCCGCGCTGCATTTCGAACCACGAAAAATATCTTCCGAAGCTCACAAAGGACGGCCGCTGTGTTTACTGCGACCACGACTGCGAGTGAGAATCGGTCACGTTAAAAATCCGGATCAGGCTCGAATCGTTCACATAAAATAAAGCCAGCGTCCGTTCTGTCAGGAACGGACGCTGGCTTTCAGTATCTGATCAGTCACATATGAAGAACGTGATCGGTCACATTTTCACGGCATTTCCTTCGCGGCCTCGATTATGCTTACGATCTACGAATCGAGCGATGACTTCATCGAGGTCAGCGTCGAAACGAGCGTCGTCGACTTCGGACGAAGCACATTCTGCGCGAGAATGTTCGCCGTCGTGTTCGCGAGGACGACCATGCCATAGTCAAAACTTATCCCGTCGAAGACGTAATCGAGCATCCCGATCGACTCGTCGTCACGCGTCGACTTGGTCTGAACGACGACTTTTTTGTAGGTCGGAACGAGATTTTCCTGCGAATTGAAGCACATCGCCTCAAGAATCATGCCGACATTTTCGGTGCGCGACATATCGAAATTTCGCGGAAGCGTCGCGATTTCACCGATATTTGTGTACGAATAGTACTTATCCTGCGCCTCATCGCGCTTCGGAGCCGGCAAAATGCCGAAATCATCCTTCATATCGCGCAGAGTCTGGATCGAGTTTATGTGGTCGTAGGTGAAGAGCGAACCCTCGTCCTTGAACTCAAGCGTGACCATCGGACTCCACACATCGGTCGTGTCGTCGTGCATGAAAACGTCCGGCTCGCTGTTTGCGAGATCAAGCAGATGTTGGACAAAATTTATCGAGGACTCGTTTTCGGCGAGCGCGAAATATGGGTAATTGTCCTTGTCCATCTCGAAATATTTCACGTTCGCGCCGCTCATCAGCATGTTGTAGTATCCGCGGAGCTGTCCGGTGACGCCTTTACGGTCGTCGAGCGGCTTGATCTCGCCGTCGCCCGAGAGCACCGACTCGCGGAAGACTTCCGACACCTGTGGGACGCCTACGATATTCAGTTTGCAGTCAAAACGATCTTCGATATAGGAGTTGCGCTTGTGGATGGCATCGTTGATCAGATCGCCGTTTTCCTCGTCGGCCGTGAGGTCGATTTTCGCCCACGTGAGCCATGTGTTGTCGTGGTGGAGGAGATTCAGCGTGAAACCGTCCATTTTCTTGTCGGGAAGACCGTCGGTGCGCTCGGTTTCGGGCGCAAAGGTCGTCGTTTCGCCCGAAATCGACTCGCCGCCGGCCGTTTCGGAGCCGCAGGAGGTCGCCGCCAGCATCAGGAGCGCGAGGAGTGCCGCTGTGATTCGATTTTTCATTGTAAAAATTCCTTTCAGAAAAATATTTGCAAATTTATTATACCATATTGACAAAGAAAATAAAATACAGTATAATACTATAAAGAGGAACAATTGTGCTTTTTTTCGAAAGGAGAACAGAAAATGAACATCTGCGGAAGACAGTTCACGGTTCTCGGCGCGTACACCTACGTCAACCGCGACGGAATCATCCACGATTACCGGACGCAGCCGCGGAAAATGTGCAGCGTCTGCCAGATTTTTTCGGGCGAGGTGCTGTTCGTGAGCGAAAAAACGACGCTCGCGGCGCGCAAGGGCGACCTCGTCTTCACCCCGATCGGGACGAAATACTACATGGAATGGACCGGAAAGCCGATCAGCGGAATGAACATATTGCACTTTACGTTCCCACCGATGGGAAATCCCTTCAGCAAATGTTTCTCACAGCAGATTGTGAAGACGAACGACAGGCTGGACGAGGATTTCTGGTATCTGGTCAAAAATTTCGAAAACGAGGGCGAATCTCTGCAAATCCTGTCAAAATTCTACGGAATTGTCGACGAAGTTTACCGTATGCTCGCGCCGGATGAGCTGCCCGAAATCTCGGAGGCGATTCAGAAAGCGCGGCGGTTCATCTAGGAGAATTGCACAAAACGACTCACAATCGACGAGATCGCGACAGAATGCGGACTGAGCCGATCCTACTTCCAGCATCTTTTCAAGGCCGAAATCGGGATGACGGCGATTGAGTTCAAGAACCGTTCGGCGATCGCGGTGGCCGAGCGGATGCTCTCGGAAAACCGCGAAATGAGCGTCGAAGAGGTCAGCGTCGTGACCGGATTCGACTCGACGGCCTATTTCCGGCGGATGTTCAAGCGTTACACGCACAAAACGCCGTCGAGCTACCGCAAGAAAGATTTCGGCGAAGAGCCGAATTACCGATACTGACAAATGTAAAACCGCGGAGGTTACCCTCCGCGGTTTTCTTCGGAATCAGGCCGTGATCGGTCACATTATCTTTATGACCTTCCCGTCAGATCCGGGGTTTGCCGCCTCAAGCGCGGCCATAGTCGACTTGTAACGCTTCGCCACCTGCCAGAGTCCCTCGCCCTCCGCCGGATAGCAGAGGACTATCTCCGACGGATCGTCAGACCTTGTGATCTTCTCGCCGCTGAGCGTCACCGATCCTACGACATCGCGCCGAGAAAGCCCGAAGAACACGGCTGAAAGCGTCACTTCAAAATCGCACGAAACTCTCGTCCCGTCGATCCGAACCCTCAGATCGCACGCCCCGCTCTCGCAGGCAAAGGCGATCGGCTCGCGCAGTTCACCGACTCCAAGCTCGCATTTCACCGGAACCTTGAAGTCTAGCGGCGCGAATTCGTGCTCCGAGGCGATGATCGCCGACACCGTCGCCGTTCCGCTCATCTGCGCCCGCCCGCGCTCAATCCGTGCCGAATCGATCACAACGTCGGCCTGACTGTCGACGACGATCCACTGCCTTTCAGGATCCGCGATCCCGACTTCCTCGCGCCCGACGCTCTCGTTGACCGAGAAATTCGAGAAAATCTGCTTCCCCAGCCGGATGATGTCGAGCCGTTCAGATCCGCATTCGCTGTCGCGGTCGACCGAATAGGCGTCGAGCGTCAGCGTCGTTTCGTTTTCCGCGTAAAGCGTCAGATTCACGTCGAACGCCAGATCGAGTTCGAGCACCCGCCGCTCGCCGTACGAATTCTCGCCGACCGACGCGTTTATCTCGGTCGGAACACCGGCCGCCGACATGATCAGCGTCCCCGGAACCGCCCCCTCGAAAAGCCCCGCGTATTCGTCCGCGCCGACGACGAGCGAAAGCGGGATTTTCCGCGTGAAGCTGCGGTAATCGCCCGGCTCGGTCTGCGCCTTGTAAACGCAGTCGATGACCGCCTCGCCCTTGATCGACGCCGAAAGTCCCTCGTCGGATTTCTGCGGCTTGACCTCGTGGAAATTTATCTCGGCGTCGCAGGTGATTATCGCGTCGATCGCCGGCTGTGACGGGTCGGGTTCGAGATTTTCCGAGAGCTTCACGTGGTCGGCGAGGAACGAATACTCGACGAGTGTCGGTGTAGTTTCGGTGAGCTTTTCGAGCGGCGCGTCGGGATCTGGTTCGACTTTCGGCTTCGTCGAAGCCTCACAAAGGAGCTTTACATCGGTCGTAACGGTCGATCTCAGGCTGATTTTCCGCGGATTCGAAAGTCTCGCTGTCACCGCTGAGATCCGCGGCTCGCAGACGACGGTCGTTTTTTCGCCGATCCCCTCGGGCGAAACGCCGCCCTTGTAATCCGACGCGAAATGCACCGAATGCAGCGTCTCGACCGGATCGCCGTCGGCCGAAAAGACGACTATGTAATCAACCGCGCCGTTGAACTCGAAACCTCCGCCGCCGATATACTGCCCGATCTGCACCGGGCGCGCCCTGACGCGGAGGATTTTCTTCACGTCGGGGTAGGTATCGGGGAGGATGAACTCGCCCGAAAGCTCGCACGGAATCGCGCCCTCGAAAATCGTTTTCTGTATCTTGTCCATCAGAACACCTTCCTCTCTTGACGATTCGATTATATGCCCCGCCCGCCGCGAAAATGCCGCCCCCCCGAAAATTTATTTTTTTGTAAATAATGTGCCATAAACCTTGAAAAATGCCGCGTTACGTGGTAAAATATCATTATATAATATATCGAGGTACAATTTAATGAAATTTAATCTCACCGAATCCGCGAAGGATCATACGATAATCTGCGCTCACCGCGGCATCTGGGGCGGAAATATCCCCTGCAACAACACGATCGCCTACGACATCGCGCTCTCTCAGGGAGCCGACATGGTTGAAATCGACGTCACAAAGTCGGCCGACGACGAGCTTTTCATCTTCCATCCCTGCATGGAGCGCGCGCAGCTCGGACGCGATATCGACATACGTAAAATGAACGCGGCCGAGATAAAGGAACTCCGCTACGTGAACTACGACCGCGCGCCGACCGCGATCGGACTCAACACGCTTGACGAGGTTCTCGAACATCTTAAGGGACGCTGTTTTATAAACGTCGACAAATTCGGCGACAATCCCGCGCTGATCATCGAAAAGATCAAGCGTCACGACATGAAGGATCAGATCGTTCTAAAGTGCGCCCCGGTCGAAAAGAGTCTGGCGATCATCGAAAAATACGCGCCCGACATCGCGTTTCTCCCGGTCATCCGCGCCGACAACGGCGTCCACGAGATGCTGAAATCCCGCGAAATCAACTACGTCGGCACAGAGCTTCTCTTCGACGACGAAAAGAGCGGCGTCGGAACGCCCGAATACCGCGAGCTTCTCCGCGCGGACGGCAAGCTCTGCTGGGTCAACACGATAGTTTACAATTACAAAGAAATTCTCTCGGCAGGACACAACGACGACACCGCGCTTTCCGGAAATCCGGAATACGGCTGGGGCTGGTGCGCGGACAATTTCGACATCATTCAGACCGACTGGGTGCTCCCGCTCAAAAATTATCTCGAAAAGACCGGAAGAAAGTAACCGGCAATCTGAAAGGCAAGGCAAAAAATGAAAAAACTGGCAGTACTGGGCGTTGGCAACATGGCGTCGGCGATCATCGGCGGAATTCTGAATTCAGGACTCGGAAAGGCGTCGGATCTGCGTCTTTTCGACCGTCAGGAAGGCAAGCTCGCGCCGTTCGCCGAAAAAGGCGCGTACCCGGCCTCGTCGCTGACCGACGCGGTAAACGGCGCGGACTACATACTTTTATCGGTAAAGCCGCAGAATCTCCCGGAGGTTCTCGGCGAGTTAAAGAACGCGGATCTTGACGGAAAATGCTTCATTTCGATCTGCGCGGGCGTTTCGACGTCGATCATCGAAAAGCGGCTCGGACGCGAAATCGCGGTCGTCCGCGTGATGCCGAACACGCCGCTCCAGATCGGACTCGGAGTTTCCGCGCTCGCGCGCAACGCGAAGGTTACCGACGAGCAGTTTGATTTCGCGGCGTCGGTCTTCGAGTCGTCGGGAATGGTTCTGAAGCTCGACGAGGACAAAATGAACGCGATAATCAGCGTAAACGGCAGTTCGCCGGCTTATTTCTACTATTTCATCGACGCGATGGTGAAGTCGGCGCGCGCGCAGGGACTCGACTGCGACAACATCGTCGAGGCGGTCTGCAAGACTGTGATCGGCTCGGCCGAGATGCTGATGCGCTCGGGCAAGACCCCCGAAGAGCTGATCCGCGCCGTGACCTCCCCCAAGGGCACGACCGAAAAGGCAATGGAGGTTCTCTTCGAAGCCGACGTCGCCTCCACAATCGATGCCGCCATGCGCGCCTGCACCGCCCGCGCCGAGGAAATGGCACGAGAGCTGGAATAATGCTCCCGTGGGAGGAGAAACCTCTTTCGAGAAAGAGGTTTCCCCTCCCACGGACCCCCACCCTTTCCCTAAAGCTTTATACGCTGGTATTTTTCAGGCGTTCGCTTTTACGTTCGGGTGAAATTTGAGGTAGTCGTTTGAAAAAAGGCGCGATGAAATTTAGCCCTCATCTGTAGGGGAGGTGCTTGCACCTCCCGCCGACTGACAGCATACAAAAAAATAAACAGGTTTCTCAGGTACTGACACGCTGTCATAATTTTTTCCCCTTCCGAATAGGCTGTACCAAAAAATTCGGAGGGTGGAAATGAACGAACTTCTGCAAAAACCCGGCGCGCGGAACGGTCATTCCGGAAAAAACGACCGGAAAATTCTGCTTCTCGCGGCGTCATCGCTCTTCATTTTCGGCGGATTTCTCGGCTGCGCGGTCTATCGCCTGCTCGGAATCGGCGAAAGCGAGCTTTACGACAAGCTGATCGAACGCTATTTTGTGGCGTTATTCTACAAATGCTCCTCGCCGCTCGACGTACTGCGGGTGGTTCTCGATTGTTTTCTGAACGAAGCGGTCGCGGCGTTCGCGATATTTCTCGGCGGATTCACGCTTTTCACTGGCGGAATCAGCGCGGTTCTGCTGTTATGGCGCGGAATTCTGTTCGGATTTTCGCTTACGATGCTCGAATTCTCGTCGAAATCGGGCTTGGTGCTCGATTCAATCTGCTTTCTCGGCGCGAAATTCGCGGTTTCGATGCTGATCGCGGTGATGGCGGCCGAAGCGTTCATTCATTTTTACCCCGAACGGAGTCCCAAGCTCCGCTCTGCAAAGACAAAAAATTACATTCTGGTCTTTCTCCGCGTAATCGGCCTGATTTTCGCGGACGTCTGCCTGATGCTGTTCCTCATTTACGTCTACATCTGAAAGGAAGTAAAATGAAATTATTCGGAAAAGAAATTAAACTTTTCAACTACACGCTCGACGGAAAAGGCGTGAAAAAGGAGCCGGAAGGCCCAAAGAATCTGAAAAATTTCTTCAAATATTTCGGCTCAAAGTTCTCGCGCCTCGTCACGGTGAATATTTTCTACATTTTAGGAAATTTCCCGATACTTTTCGCGATGCTCGCACTGTCTGGAAATCTCGACCGTGACTCCTTCGCGCCCGCGTACAAGCTTTTCGCGCCGGTTTACGGGCTTCTGAAGCACACAAAATCGCCCGCCACAGCGGTACTTTTTGGTATGTTCGGAACTCAGGCCGAGATCGGATTCCAGACAATCTTCACGAAAATCGCGTGGGGACTGTCACTTCTTGTGATTTTCACATTCGGATTTGTGAATATCGGTACAACTTACATCATTCGTAACATGATCAAAGGCGAGCCGATCTTCATGTGGGACGATTTCTGGTACGCGATCAAGCGGAACTGGAAGCAGGGACTGATCATGGGCGCGATCGACCTCATCGCGTCGGTGCTGGTAGTTTACGACATAACCTTCTTCTATTTCAACATTTCGTACAACACGGTTTCGTCCGGCGTGATGAATTTCATGTTCTGGGCAAGCATTTTCATGGCACTGATCTGGTTCTGGATGCGATTCTACATTTATCTTCTTATGATCACCTTCGACCTCTCGATCTTCAAGATCCTGAAAAACGCGCTTATTTTCTCGATAATCGGCTTCAAGCGCAACTTTATGGCGACGCTCGGAATCGCCGCGATGGTGCTTCTGAACTACACGCTCCTCCTCGTCTTCCTGCCGATCGGAATCATCATCCCCTTCGTCCTCCTCTTCGCCGACTGCTCCTTCATGGCCTGCTACGCCGCCTTCCCGAAAATCAAGGAAATCATGATCGACCCATACTACAAAGACGAAAAACCCGAACCTCAGGAAGAACCCATCTTCCACGACTTGGGTTGACGATTCTTTTCTTGGGGGGGGGGGGGGGGGGGGGGGGGGGGGGGGGGGGGGGGGGGGGGGGGGGGGGGGGGGGGGGGGGGGG
>CAKSVM010000057.1 GCA_934503195.1 uncultured Eubacteriales bacterium | reverse complement strand
CAGCCGGGACGGCTCGCGTCCGGGCGTCAAGCCGCCCGGACGCGAGGTCGACGCCGCTTCGCGCCGCCTGCCAAAAGTAACCACCTCACCCGCGTAAACCGCGGGTGAGACACCGACTCAATCCGTTCCTGACCCCACATTGCCCATACACGCCGCGCGACACCTCTCCGCGTACTCCCGCGGCGAAACTCCCAGAACCTTCCTGAAAGCCTTCGAGAACGCGAACTGACTCCCGTACCCGACCGCCGCCGCTACCGTCGAAATGCTCTCGTAGCTCCCCGCTAAAAGCCGCGACGCAGCTTTCACCCGCTCGGCCGCCCGATACTCGGTCGGCGACATCCCGAACTCAGACGCGAATATCCGCCGCATCTGCGAAACACTCAGATAACACATCGCCGCAAGCTCCTCCGACGTCACTTCCTCCGCGTAATGCGAACGTAAATACCCGACCGCCGGGCTGATCTTCGAAAATCCCCGGCTCCCGCACTCCGCGCGCCTGCTCCCCGCAAACGCCCCGAAAACCGCGTAAAGCCCTGACAGCATCCGGTACCCGTCCTGACTTCCGACCATACCCTCCATAGCCGCCACAGTGTCCGGAAGCGGCGGGAATTTCATCGGCACGGAACCGAAAACAACCTCCTCGTCCCCGATAAATGTGTCAAACTCTGCCTGACAGACATACCTCTCGCCACCGCTTACTCTGTACTCGTACCCCGCACCTTTGGGAATGTATACCATTTCGCCCGCTCCGGCCTCAAACCCGCCGCCTTCCCAGACATAGCTGTACCTCCCCTTCATCACATACAGAAAAGTGCTTAGCCTCCGATACCTTATCGCCATCCCCAGATACTTCGCCGAATACGCCATCGCCGCGACCGGGAGAATCCGAAGCTCGCCCGCGCCGACTTCACAGAGTTCGATAACCTTCATCAAAAATTCCTCCGCGCTTATACCTTACGACAACATTATACCACATTCCGCCCCGTTTGTAAATACCCCGGATAAAAATCTCCCCTATCGCGCAAAATGTCCTGATTTTTAACAAAATAACCATTGTATTTTTCAAGCGGATAATGTATAATAAAAGATACAGCGATTTATATTATTATTTGAAACGGAGAAACTCATATGGTACTTGAAAATATGGAATTCATAAAGAAATTCGATCCCGAGATCGGCGACGCGATTGAAAAGGAATATCACCGTCAGCAGCGCGGACTTGAACTCATCGCCTCCGAGAACGTCGTCTCCCCCGCCGTCATGGCCGCTATGGGAACCGTCCTCACCAATAAGTACGCCGAGGGCTACCCCGGAAAGCGTTACTACGGCGGATGCGAGTGCGTCGATATCGCCGAGAATATCGCCATCGAGCGCGCCAAAAAGCTCTTCGGCGCGGAACACGCCAACGTCCAGCCCCACTCCGGCGCGCAGGCGAACACCGCCGTCTATCTCGCGCTCTTAAAGCCCGGCGACACTGTCCTCGGAATGAACCTCGCCCACGGCGGACACCTCACCCACGGAAGCCCCGTCAATATCTCGGGTATGCTCTATAACTTCATTCCCTACGGCGTCGACGAGACCACCAGCGTGATCGACTACGACAAGATCGAGTTCCTCGCCAAGGAGCATAAGCCGAAGCTCATCGTCGCCGGCGCGTCGGCTTACCCGAGAATCATCGACTTCAAACGCCTCTCCGAAATCGCGAAGAGCGTCGGAGCTTACCTCATGGTCGACATGGCACATATCGCCGGACTCGTCGCCGCCGGACTCCATCCCTCGCCCGTGCCCTACGCCGACGTCGTCACCACGACCACACATAAGACTCTCCGCGGCCCGCGCGGCGGTATGATCCTCTGCCGTGAGGAACTCGCCAAGGCGATCAACAAGGCCGTCTTCCCGGGAACTCAGGGCGGCCCGCTCATGCACGTCATCGCGGCTAAAGCCGTCTGCTTCGGCGAGGCCCTCAAGCCCGAATTCAGAACCTATCAGGAGCAGATCATAAAGAACGCCAGGGTTCTCGCTGAATCGCTCATCTCCGAGGGCTTCAACCTCCTCTCGGGCGGCACCGACAACCACCTCATGCTCCTTGACCTCCGCAACATGAACCTCACCGGAAAGGAACTCGAACATAAGCTCGACGAGGTCTACATCACGGTCAATAAGAACGCCATCCCCAACGACCCGCAGTCGCCCTTCATCACGAGCGGAATCCGCATCGGAACCCCCGCCGTGACCTCTCGCGGACTCGTCGAGAATGACATGAAGACGGTCGCTCATCTCATAAAGCTCACCGCCACCGATTTTGAGAACTCGGCCGACTACATCCGCTCCGAGGTCACCAAGATCTGTAAGAAATATCCGCTCTACGAGGGCTGATAACACCCGCCGTGACGGAAAACTCCCACGGGAATCCGTAAAGTCAGGGAAAGGAACGCAAAAATGATCCGAAGCCTCGAACTCTACGCGTCCTTCGCCGAACTCACAAAATATTCCAGCCTCTCCTCCGCCGCGAAAGCCATGCACATCTCCCAGCCCGCGCTCTCGGCCAAGGTCGCCGAGCTTGAACGCGCGCTCGGAGTCAAGCTCATCTTCCGCACCAACCGCGGATTCTCGCTGACCGGGGAAGGGCAGGCTCTGCTCGAACACCTCCGCGCCGGATTCGCCCAGATCGAGACGGGCGAAAACCGTCTCCGCGAGATCGCCGGACTCGAAAGCGGTCTCATGCGCATCGGCGCGAGCGACATGACCCTCAGATTCTTCCTTCTCGACCACCTCGAGGTCTTCCGGAAGGAACACCCCGGCGTCAGGCTCGCCGTCACGAACGCGCCCACCCCGCAGACCCTCGCCGCGCTGAGAAACGGACTCATCGATTTCGGCGTCATAAGCGAACCGGTCGATCCTTCCGATCTCCGCGAGCTCGAATTCGTCCCGGTGAAAAAAATACAGGACATCTTCGTCTGCTCGGAGAGATACGATTATCTCCTCGGCCGCGAAAACGACCCGCGCGGGCTTGACGCGCCGCTGATTCTCCTCGGCCGCGAGACCTCGACAAGACGCTATATCGACCGCTTCCATGAAAATCTCAACGCCGACATCGAGCTCGCCACAAGCGATCTTCTTCTCGAGTTCGCCCGTCGCGGGATCGGAGTCGCCGGGATCGTCAGCGACTTCGCGGCGGCCGACCTCGCCTCCGGAAAGCTCTTCCGCGTGAAACTCAGAAGGGAACTTCCGCCGCGGAGATTCCTCCTCGCCTATTCAAAAAAGATTCCCCTCCCGTCGGCCGCCGCGCAGTTCATCGAGAGCGTCATGAAGACCGTCCAGAATGATCTCTGATAAGCCGCAAAAACCGCGGCAGAAAGGAACAGGGCAGAATGCAGATACGAAACGCCGAGATAATCTCGGTCGGAACCGAGCTTTTGCTCGGCGATATAGTCAACACCGACGCGGCCTTCATATCACGAAGACTCGCCGCGCTCGGAATCGCGCAGTACCACCAGTCGACAATCGGAGACAACTCCGGCCGCCTTGAGGAGATCCTGAAGGAATCACTCAGCCGCAGCGACCTTGTGATCCTGACCGGAGGCCTCGGCCCGACCTATGACGACCTCACAAAGGAGACCGCCGCAAAGGTCATGGGCAGAAAGCTCGTCCCCGACGCCGCAAGTCTTGCCAACATAGAGAACCGCGCGAAGTCCTTCGGCTTCGAGATGACCGAAAACAATACAAAGCAGGCACTCATTCCCGAAGGCTCGACGATCTTCAGAAACAACTACGGCACCGCGCCGGGAATGTCGATCGAGGACTTCGGAAACGGAAAGCTCGTCATCCTCCTCCCCGGACCGCCACGCGAATGCGAACCGATGTTCGCCGAGGAGGTCGAACCCTATCTGAAACGATTCTCCGACAAACTTCTCCTCTCGCACACGCTGAATATCTTCGGCATCGGCGAATCAAAGGTCGAGTCGGTCCTCCGCCCGCTGATGCTTGAATCGACCAACCCGACCCTCGCGCCCTATGCCAAGGACGGCGAAGTCCAGCTCCGCGTCACCGCGTCCGGCAGAGACGAATCCGAATGCGAACCACTCTGCGAAAATCTGATCAGCCGCGTCCTCGCCTCCGAGGTCGGGAAGTACGTCTACAGCGTCGACGCCGGAAGCCTCGAGGAAGCCCTCGTGAAGGAGCTTATAAAGCAGTCGAAGCATATCGCCTCGGCCGAGTCCTGCACCGGAGGGTACGTCGCCAAGCGCATAACCAACGTCAGCGGTTCAAGCGAAGTCCTCGACGGAAGCATCGTGACCTACGCCAACCGCGTAAAAGAGAAATTCGTGAATGTTTCACGTGAAACGTTGTCGAAATACGGCGCGGTCTCGCGTGAGACGGCGATCGAAATGGCGCGCGGAGTCAGGAAGCTCTTCGACGCCGACATCGGCGTCTCGACGACCGGAATCGCCGGCCCGACCGGAGGAACGCCCGACAAGCCTGTCGGAACCGTCTTCGTCGGGGTCTCGACTGAAGCGTATGAGGAAGTCCGTGAGCTTCACATCGGGAACGGACTCGCCACCCGCGAATACGTAAGATATATCTCAGCCTCAAACGCGCTTCATCTCGCGCTCATGACGCTGAGAAACCACAAATAATCAAAAATCATCCCCAAAGGAGAAAAATCGCCATGAACGCAAAGGAAATAATCGCCGCGATTGAAAACGGCAAGTACAACGAAATCTTCACCACCCTCTACGGCGCGGAGAATGTCGCGAAGCAGCAGGCGCGCTACATCTCGACCGTCAACGAGTTCGCGAACCTCTTCGGAGCCGACCGTGAAATCTCGCTCTTCTCGGTAGCCGGAAGAAGCGAAATCTCGGGCAACCACACCGACCATAACCACGGCAAGGTTCTCGCCGCTTCGATCAACCTCGATATCATCGCCGCCGCTTCGCCGAGAGACGATCTCAGAATCAACATCAAGTCTGAGGGCTTCCCGATCGACGAGGTCGACATCACCGATCCGGCCGTCGACGAGTCGCTCTTCTACACCTCCAAGTCGATAATCTCGGGTATGTGCAGCGGATTCCTCAAGTACGGCCACAAGGTCGGCGGATACGACGCTTACACTACCTCGAACGTTTTCAAAGGCTCGGGACTCTCGTCCTCCGCGGCTTTTGAGGATATGGTCGGACTCATCCTCAACGGCTTCTATAACGACGGCAAGGTCGAGAACGCCGAGATCGCCAAGATCGCACAGTACTCCGAAAACGTCTTCTTCGGCAAGCCGTCCGGACTCATGGATCAGACCGCCTGTGCCGTCGGCGGATTCGTCGCGATCGACTTCAGAAATCCGAAGGAGCCGGTCATCGAAAAGCTCCCGTTCGACCTCACCGCGGCCGGATATTCGCTCTGCATCGTCAACACCGGCGGCAACCACGCCGACCTCAACGAAGACTACGCGTCGGTTCCGGCTGAGATGAAGAAAGTCGCGTCCTACTTCGGCAAGTCGGTTCTCCGTGAGGTGACCCTCGACGAAATCCTCGCCAACATCCCGAAGCTCCGCGAGGTCGCCGGAGACCGCGCGATCATGCGCGCCATCCACTTCGAGAACGAGAACGAGCGTGTCACCGCTCAGACCGAGGCTCTCAAGAATGGCGATATCAACGGCTTCTTCAAGGGCGTCATCGAGTCGGGCAACTCGAGCTTCAAGTATCTCCAGAACGTCTATACCGTCAAGAACGTCGGCGAGCAGGGACTTTCGCTCGCGCTCTGCCTCGCCGAGATCGCGCTGAAGGGCAAGAAGGCGGCTTACCGTGTCCATGGCGGCGGATTTGCCGGAACGATTCAGGCTTTCGTGAAGACCGAGGATGTTCCCGCGTTCAGAAAGGCGCTCGACTCGGCGTTCGGCGAGGGCGCGACGACCGAACTCAAGGTTCGTCCCTACGGCGCGATCCGCATCCAGTAAATGCCTAAAAAGAAAAAGAAATCCCTGACCTACTCGCCCGAGGCGGTCAGGGAAGTGAGGAAGAAGCTCAAAGGAATCAACAAAAAGCGCGTCCTGACGCTCTTTCTGTCGACCGTCGCGGTCTTCGCCGTCTATGAGGTCTTTCTGAGCGTAGAATCGGCGAACCGCGCGGCGTTCAGCGTCGCCACGGCGGTTATGTTCACCGCGGTGACGATTCTCGCGGTCGCCGTGATCTTACTCAACCACGGCTTCACGAAAAAGGACTTCTCGCCCGATATGCTCCGTGAGGACGTCCCGGCCGACGAAGCCGAAAGGCTCTGCGAAAAGCTGAATTCCCACCGGAAAATCGCGAAAAAGCTGATGATGATCCTCATCCCGCTTATGCTCGCGCTCCTTCTCGATATCATCAGCCTTTTCTACGGCGACGCGCTCGGAAGCTTCTTCAGATTTCTGGTGCCAAGCAAATGAAACTGACCGCGTACACACTCGCCTCAAGCTCAAAAGGGAATTCGGTCTTCGTGAGCTTCGGCACTGATTCGCTCCTGATCGACGCCGGGATAAGCTGCAAGAAAATCGAAACCGCGCTGAAAGCCCTCGGAGCGGAGATAAGAACCCTCGGAGCGATACTCATAACCCATGAGCATTCGGATCATATTCAGGGTCTCCCGACAATCTCGAAGAAGTACGGAATCCCGATACATATGACCGAAGCCTCGGCGCACGAAATGCTCCGCTCGGCGAAGTATTTCCCGGCCGCCGACTTCATCACCGTCCACCCGCCGATATTCTCGGTGAAGGTCGGCGAGATCTCGGTAAGCTCCTTTGTCACGCCGCACGACAGCGTTTGCAGCGTCGGATACCTGATCCGTACGGGAGAGGAAACGCTGGCTCTGGCGACCGACATCGGCCACATAAGCGACGAGGTTCACGATAACCTCACCGGAGCCGACAGCGTGATTCTAGAGTCGAACCACGACGAGAATATGCTTCTCTTCGGCTCCTACCCCTATGATCTCAAACGCCGCATACTCTCGGACAGAGGGCATCTCTCAAACGAGAACGCGGCGGATTTCGCTTATTCGCTCGCCCTGACCGGGACGAAACGAATCGTTCTCGCGCATCTTTCGCCCGAGAACAATATCCCCGAGCTCGCGCTTGAAACCTCTCTCCAGAGGCTTCGGGAAACCGGCTGCGAGGTCGTCGTGGCCGAAAAGGACTCGCCGACCTATGTCTGCGGCGAGAGACTTGACGAAAAGCCGTCCGGACTCATCGAAAGGAAGGCCGCGTCATGCTGAAGGTCACGATAATATTTGTCGGCACGGTCAAGGAGAAATACCTTACCGAAGCGATCGCCGAGTACGAAAAGCGTCTCTCGGCCTACTGTTCGCTCACCGATATCTGTATAAAGGACGAAAAGCTCCCCGAAAAAGCCTCTGACGCCGAGATTTCGGCCGCTCTGAAGCGCGAGGGGGAGCGAATCCTCGCCGCCGTGCCGCAGAGAGCCTACCTGATCGCGCTCTGCGTTGAGGGGAAGCAGATGCCGAGCGAAGAATTCTCGAAAAGGCTCGCGTCGCTCAGCGTCGAGGGCTATTCCGAGGTCTGCCTTGTCATCGGCGGCTCGGACGGCCTCTCGGACGACGTAAAGAAGGCCGCGAAGCTCAGGCTCTCGATCTCGGAGATGACCTTCCCGCATCAGCTCATGCGGGTGATACTTCTAGAGCAGCTCTACCGGGCGTTCAATATCGCGTCCGGCGGAAAATACCACAAGTAATGTTTTAAGGAAGAATCCATGAAGATTTTCAAAAAGATAGCGGTCAGGGTGATTCCGGTCGGAGTGCTGGCCTTTCTGATCACGGCGGCGATCGCCTATCAGCGCGGAGTATATGACTTTACTTTCATAGAACGGCAGACGACGGCGAACGATACGGTTACCACCGCCCCGTCCGGAACAGCCCCGGACACGTCAAGCGGCACCACCGCGGATTCTGACAGCGCGGGCGACACCGGAACGGACAGCGAAACCACAGCAGAGGACAAGCCGGATACCCCCGCCACCGACGCGGTAACGGATTTTCTGAACAGTCTCACCCCGACCCGGAGCGCGGTTTCAAGCGGCTGGACGGTGACCGACGAGGTATTCTCGTACGGAATGAAGCTTACCCTCCTCGATCCGTCGGTCTCGGTCGGAAGCGTTTTTTCGCTCCGCTCGAAGGAGTCGGTGTCGTATACAAGAGTCCCGAACGAGAAATACGGCGGCTACACGACCGAAAACTCGACTGTTTACACAAGCCGTCCGCTCGTTGAGGTCTACATGGATTACATTCTCGTCGACAACGGCTCGACCGTCGCGCTTCTCAATAACGAGGGAAATATCCTTGACGGCAGCTTTGACATAGAGTATTACACCCCCGCCTACACCCGGAACTCGGACGGCGTCGCGCAGTTCAAGGCGACAATCCCGCCCGCGAGCCGCTACGCCAAGGCGACCGAGAAGTATTTCATGTTCGACGAGAACGGCTCGCTTGTCGCGAGCAACTACAACGACGCGGCCGAAAACCGCGGACTCTACGCTAACTATCCGTCCTATTACGGGTTAAGCGACTCGAACTATCTGAAATACTACCGCGACGACTCCTACGGCTTCGGAACGGCGGCCGGCGGCGTGCTTTCGGGCTACAGATATACCGGAGCCTACAACTTCAGCGAGGGACTCGCGGCGACAACCAAGACTGACGAGGTTCTCGGCGTCGACGTCCTCTCGTATGTCGACACGAGATTCACGAACAAGATCACCGGATCGGCCTCGGCTTGGAATCACGGACCGTATTACAACCTCTCGGGACGCCGCGTCGCGTCGGTTTATCGTCTTCCCGACACGCGCGGAACCGAGTCGCTCGGCTTCTTCTACTTCGACCACGGACTCGTCAGAATCCGTCGTCAGGAGTATGACTACTACCACACCTACGACTCGATCGCGTACGATTATCACGGCCACTACGTCCTCTGCTGCACCGACGAGGATCTTGTTATGAGAATTGACGGAACACTCTATGACATCCCCGGCGGCTACACTGTCAAAGCCTACTCGGACGGAGTTTTTCTCCTCGAAAAGGACGGGCTTTACGGATTCATGGACTACACCGGGAAGTGGATCGCGCAGCCGGTTTATGACTCCGCCGAGGCCTTCAGCGAAGGGCTCGCGGTCGTCGGAAGCGGGGAAAAGCGCGGAGTCATTGACACCGGGGGGAATTTCGTCGTCCCGATGGTCTTCGACTACATCCAGTCCTGCTCGGGAGGAACAATCGCCGCGTGGGACAAGGACAACGGATGGAATATTCTCAGTAAAGTAAAATAAGCCGCAAAAACGGCGAAACGGCGCGGAATTTTCGCGCCGCTTTGCCTTGACTTTTCCGCCGACAGGTTCTGATGATCCGTTCGGCGGATCACGGACAGAAGGATATATGGAAAAAATCAAGGAATACGACGCGGGAGAAGTCGACGTCGCCGTCATCGGCGCGGGACACGCCGGAATCGAGGCCGCGCTGGCCGCGGCGAGACTCGGGCTATCGACCGCGCTTTTCACAATAAATCTCGACGCGGTTGGAAATATGCCCTGCAACCCGTCGATCGGCGGAACCGGAAAAGGGCATCTCGTCTATGAGATCGACGCGCTCGGCGGCGAAATGGGCCGCGCGGCCGATAAAGTGACCCTCCAGAGCCGCGTACTCAATCTCGGCAAGGGCGCAGCCGTCCACTCAAAGCGGATTCAGGCCGACCGTCAGAAATACCGGATTTTAATGAAACACACGGTCGAGACGACTCCGGGTCTGAAGCTGATTCAGGCTGAGGTGACCGATATCCACACTTCTGTGGAAAACGGCGCAAAGAAAATCGACTCGGTCGTGACAAAGCTCGGCGCGGTCTGGAAATGCAAGGCCGCCGTCATCTGCTCGGGAACCTATCTCAACGGCCGCGTCATCGTCGGCGAGGTCGCGTATTCATCGGGTCCCGACGGAATGCTCCCGGCGACCGAACTCTCGTCCGCGCTGGTACGCGAGGGCTTGTCGCTGATGCGATTCAAGACCGGAACGCCCTCAAGAGTCCTCAAGGCTTCGATCGACTTTACAAATCTCGAAATTCAGCCGGGCGACGATTATATCGATCCCTTCTCGGTCGACACTGACCGTGAGGAACTGAACGCGAGAACGCAGATCCCCTGCCACATCGTCTACACGACAAAGGAGACGCACGAGATAATCCGCGCGAATATGTCGCGCTCGCCGCTCTATTCGGGCATGATCGAGGGAATCGGCCCGAGATACTGCCCGTCGATCGAGGACAAGGTCGTCAGATTCGCCGACAAGGAGCGTCATCAGCTCTTCATCGAGCCGATGGGGACCGACACCGAGGAGATGTACATTCAGGGCTTCTCGTCGAGTCTTCCCGAGGAAGTTCAGATGCAGATGCTCCACAGTCTCCCCGGGTTTGAACACGCTCAGGTCATGCGCACGGCCTACGCGATCGAATATGACTGCGTCGATCCGACCCAGCTCCGTCCGACGCTTGAATTCAAGGCGATAAAGGGACTTTTCGGCGCGGGGCAGTTCAACGGCACCTCCGGCTATGAGGAGGCCGCCGCGCAGGGACTTGTCGCCGGAATCAACGCCGCGCTTGAAGTCAAGGGCGAGGAAGCGATGATTCTCACAAGACAGTCGTCGTATATCGGAACTCTGATCGATGATCTCGTGACAAAGGGAACCAAGGAACCCTACCGGATAATGACCTCGCGCTCCGAATACCGTTTGCTTTTAAGGCAGGACAACGCGGCGGAACGACTCACTCCGATCGGCCGCAGAGTCGGACTGATAAACGACGACAGATGGGCGAGATTTGAAAAGGAGCAGGCAGAGGTCGCCGCCGAAATCGCGCGAATAGAGTCGTTTACAGTCTCGCCGTCAGAGGAACTTAACAACATTCTTGTGGAAAACGGCTCGACTCCGTTGACTACAGGAGTCAGACTCGCAGAGCTTTTACGCCGTCCCGAGCTGAGCTATGAAAAGCTCGCCCCGGTTGATCCGGATCGACCGGAGCTTCCGCACCGAGTGAAGGAGCAGGCCGAGGTCAAGATAAAGTACGCGGGGTATATAAAGCGGCAGCTAGCCGAGGTCGCGCGAACCGAAAAGCTCGAATCCAAGCGGCTTCCGGTTCCTTATGACTACTCAAAGGTTCACGGAATCCGCATCGAGGCGGCGCAGAAGCTTAACAAGCTTCAACCCGAGAGTATCGGACAGGCGTCGAGGATCAGCGGCGTCTCACCGGCTGATATCTCGGTACTTCTGATTCTTTTCGGATGAATACACAGAACTGTGGAAAACACTTCAAGGAGGGCATATGTTCAGAGAACGATACAAGGAAATACTGAAGGCGAATAATCTTGAAGCCTTCGCGTACGACGAGCTTGCCGGGAAATTCGAAGTGCTGACCGTCCGTATGCTCGAAGTGAATGGGCACATGAATCTCACCGCGATCCGCGACGAGGACGGAATCATCTTAAAGCACTACGCCGACTCGCTGACGATAGCGCGGCTGATTCCGGAGAATTCAACGCTCATCGACGTCGGGTGCGGCGCGGGCTTCCCGTCGCTTCCGCTGGCGATCGCACGGCCGGATATAAGAATCACCGCGCTTGACTCGACGGCAAAGCGGATTGAGTATATAAAGGAGACGGCGGAAATACTCGGGCTTTCGAATATTTCCGCGATCGCCGCCAGAGCCGAGGAGGCCGCGCGCGACAAAACGCTCCGCGAGTCCTTCGACATTTCCTGCGCCAGAGCCGTCGCGAGACTCGCCGCGCTCTCTGAACTCTGTCTGCCTTTCGTCAAGGTCGGCGGAAAATTCATCGCGATGAAGGGAAACTCGGGCGATGAGGTCGCCGAGGCTAAAGGCGCGATCAAGAAGCTCGGAGGACGGATAGTGTCCGACGAGAGCCTTGATATTTCTCTCCCGGGCGGGGAAGCGAATCCCAGATCGATAATTGAGTGCGGGAAAATTTCCCACACGCCCGAAATCTTTCCGCGAAATTGGCCCCAGATCCTCAAAAAGCCGCTTTAAGCGGCTTTTTTGATATACCCGGACGAGTCTTTTCGGCTCTGACCCGTTTTTTCTGACAACCGGGTCTATTTTTCTCTAAACAGAAATCTACATGCTTTGCGGGAGATGTGTGGTATTATATTCCTGTAAAAGCCGAACGGACGATCGCTTATGACGTCCCCGGAAAATAAAAGGAGAGAAAAACATGACAGCTTTATTCAGAAACCCGAAAAAGGAAAAGGAGCGTGAGCTTGAAGCCGAGCGCACGCGGCTTGATCGCCGCAGCCGCGAGCTTGACGAGCGCGAAAACTCGCTCAGAGCCGAAAAGGAACTTGCCCGCAGTGAGTTCGAACGCGCCGCAAAGGAGCGCGAGGACGCCGAACGCCGCGACGAATACGGCCGCATCCACAACATCCCGACCGAACAGATCATCCCGAATCCCGCTCAGCCGCGGAAGAAGTTTGAGGACGATTCGATAATCCGTCTGGCCGACAGCATCCGGAAATGCGGAATCCTTCAGCCGCTCACGGTGAGACGGCTTGACGACGAGCTTTTCGAGATCGTCGCCGGGGAAAGGCGGCTCCGCGCGGCAAAACTTTTACAGCTTTCGAATGTCCCATGTCTGCTTGTCGCGGTCGACAGCAAAAAATCGGCCGAACTCGCGATCATCGAGAACATTCAGCGGGAGAATCTGAATATCTTTGAGCAGGCGTCGTCAATCGCCGCGCTTATTGACATCTACAATCTGACTCAGGAGGAAGCCGCGAAGCAGCTTTCGGTCAGCCAGTCCTTCGTCGCGAACAAGCTCAGGATCTTACGCCTCACCGCGCCCGAGCGCGAGAAAATCCTCGCTAACAATCTGACCGAACGGCACGCCCGCGCCCTGCTCAAGATCGACTCGGCCGAACAGCGGATGCGGATCATCGACTACATAGTCAAGCGCGGGCTCAACGTCGCGACGACCGAAAGCTATATCGACCGGTTCATCTCCGAGCAGGAGGAAGAGCGGTCGGTCAAGGCTCCGCGGAGGATAATTCTGAAGGATATCAGACTCTTCTACAATTCGGTTGACAAGGCGGTCGATATCGTCCGTCAGGCCGGGATCGATATTGAGAGCGAGCGCGAGGAGGGCGACGACGAGGCGGTGCTTACGATACGGATAAAGAAAAAGGCCCCTCAGCACGCGCAGCCGGCGGCCGGATGAGATTTACAGAAGTCGAAGCGGGACGAATATTCAGAAGCCGGGAGGAAGCCCAGCGTGGGAATCTGATTTCAAGTGTGGCGGGTTTCACTAATAAATGTCACGTTTCACGTGAAACATGATCCGACATTTTCAAAAATATTTCGCGTTTATCTTATTTGTTTTCAATATTGGTATTGACATTTGCCGTATTTCTTGGTATAATAGTATGTAAACAATCTGGAGGCTCGGCAAATGGCTTATACAATCTCTCTGGCAAATCAGAAAGGCGGCGTGGGGAAGACTACCTCCGCGGTCAATATCGCCGCGGCTGTCGGCTCGCTCGACAAACGTGTGCTTTTAGTCGACCTCGATCCGCAGGGCAATTCGACGAGCGGTGTCGGGGTTCAGCGTCGGACGGTGAAGACCTCGTCGTATGACGTGATCATCGGAAACGCGAAGGCTTCCGATGCGGTTGTCGACACAGGATTCAAAAATCTCTCGCTCATTCCGTCACAGATCGCGCTGGCGGGCGCGGAATTCGAGCTTATCGACATGGAAAAGCGCGAGCTTCTGTTCCGCGACGCGCTTGAAGACATAAAGGACGATTTCGATTACATATTCGTCGACTGCCCGCCGTCGCTCGGGATTCTCTCGATAAACGCGCTGGCGGCCAGCAGCGGTGTGGTGATTCCGATGCAGTGCGAATTCTATTCGCTCGAAGGGCTTTCGCAGCTGATGCTGACGATAAAGCAGGTCAAGAAGCTCTACAATCCGTCGCTTGAAATCACCGGAATACTTATCACGATGTTCAACGGACGTCTCAATCTCTCGGCGCAGGTGCTTGATGAAATCAAGAAATACTACGCGGACAAGCTCTTCAAGACAACCGTCGTGCGCAACGTCAAGCTTTCCGAGGCTCCGAGCTTCGGCGAGCCGATAATCTATTATGACAAAGGCTCGAAGGGCGCACGCGCTTATATGGATATCGCGAAGGAGATTCTCGAACGCACCTGATCGCTTCGCCAACTTTCTGAAAGGTTCTGAAATATCATGACAAAGAAAAAAGGTCTGGGGCGGGGAATGGACGCGATATTCCTCGACAACTCGCCCGACAGCACCGACAAGGTTACGACTCTCCGGCTCTCGGAAATCGAACCGCGACGCTCTCAACCGCGAAAGGAATTTGATCCCGAGTCGCTGTCACAGCTCGCCGACTCGATCGCCGCGAACGGAGTGATCCAGCCGATAATCGTCCGCGAGGGCGAGAATCCAGGCTTCTATCAGATAATCGCGGGTGAACGCCGCTGGAGAGCGGCAAAGCAGGCCGGACTTTCCGAGGTCCCGGTCGTCGTACTTGACGCCGACGACAAGAAGGCCGCCGAGTACGCGCTCATCGAGAATATTCAGCGCGAGGATCTTTCTCCGCTTGAAGAGGCGATGGGACTTAAATCGCTGATCGAGGACTATAATATGACTCAGGAGGACGCGGCGCGGCAGGTCGGCATGAGCCGTACGGCCGTCACTAACTCGCTGAGACTGCTGGAGCTTCCGATCGAGGTTCAGGATCTCGTCACGGCCGGACTTCTCACCGCCGGACACGCGCGAGCTTTGCTCGGACTTGTCGACAAGAGTAAAATCATCGCGGTGGCCGACCGGGTCACGCAGGGGGAACTTTCGGTCCGCGCGACCGAGGAGCTTGTCCGGAACATCAACAAGGCGCGGCCGATCATTCCGGTAAAGAAGAACGATGCCGTCGAGAGCTACTATCGTTCGCTTGAAGAGCGCGTTTCGACCGCGCTCGGCTGCAAGGTGAAGATCAATCGCGGCAAGCGGACAAAATCGCTCGCGATAGCCTACAAGTCGACCGAACAGCTTGAAACGCTAATTGAGCGGCTGACGGGGCATCCGCTTCCGCGCGAGTAATACCGGAAGCTTTATAACGCCGCGGTGTGCGGCGGACATGATTTTGAAAACAAATATCAAGGAGATATAGAAAATGTTAGACATCAAATACATCAATGAAAATCCCGATGACGTCATCGAAAGACTCGCCAGAAAGGGCAAGGACGCCAAGGAAGATATCGCGAAGATTCTCGAGCTCGACGCGAAACGTCGCTCGATGATCTCGGAGAACGAGTCGCTGAAGGCTGAGCAGAACAAGGTCTCGAAGTCGATTCCGGCTCTCAAGAAGGCAGGACAGGACGTCGCGCCGATCTTCGCCCAGATGAAGGAACTTTCCGACAAGGTCAAGGAAAACGACGCCAAGCTCAAGGACGTCGAGATCGAGTACACGAATCTCATGCTCGGCCTTCCGAACCTCCCCGATCCCGACCTCAAGCCGGGCGAGAAGGAGAACAACGAGCCGATCAGATACTTCGGTGAGCCGCACAAGTTTGACTTCCCGGCAAAGCATCACGTCGACCTTTGCACCGATCTCGGTCTCATCGACTATGATCGCGGAACCAAGCTCGCCGGAAGCGGATTCTGGATCTACAAGGGCATGGGCGCGCGCCTTGAATGGGCTCTTCTCAACTACTTCATCGACTGCCATGTCGCCGACGGGTATGAGTTCATCCTCCCGCCGCATATGCTTGAGTATCAGTGCGGTCTGACCGCGGGTCAGTTCCCGAAGTTCGCGGACGAGGTCTACAAGATCGAGAATCCGACCGACGACCGCGTTCACTATATGCTCCCGACCGCGGAGGCGGCTCTGGCAAGCATCTACCGCGACGAGATCCTTTCGGAGGCTGATCTGCCGAAGAAGTTCTTCTCGTACACTCCCTGCTTCAGACGCGAGGCAGGATCCTACCGTTCGGACGAGCGCGGAATGGTTCGCGGACACCAGTTCAACAAGGTCGAGATGTTCCAGTACACGAAGCCCGAGGATTCGGACGCGGCTTTTGAGGAGCTTGTTACAAAGGCCGAGAATCTCGTCAAGGGACTCGGATTCCACTTCCGCACCGTCAAGCTCGCGGCAGGCGACTGCTCGGCTTCGATGGCGCGCACCTACGATATCGAGATCAACATTCCGTCGATGAACGGCTACAAGGAGGTCTCGTCGGTCTCGAACGCGCGCGATTATCAGGCTCGCCGCGGTCAGATCAGATTCAAGAGAGAGGCTACCGGAAAAACCGAGTATGTCCACACTCTCAACGGCTCGGGACTCGCGACCTCGCGTATATTCCCGGCAATGGTCGAGCAGAATCAGCTCGCTGACGGATCGGTCGTCATCCCCGAGGTTCTCAGAAAGTATCTCGGCGGAATCGAAGTCATCCATCCGGTAAAGAAGTAATTTCTGCGAAAGCGCGGGTGATCCGGAAATTTACGGTTACAGTCGTAGAATCCGGATCGCCGGCGAGCGGGAAATAAAAAGTCCGGCGGTGGGTTGCGGAAAACCCGCGGGAGGTGCCGGGCGGAAAATAAAAAAAGGAGGGCATAATGGATTTTTTCACAGAATTTTTCGGCGCGCTGAAAGACGACCTTGCCAAGATATGCGGTGAGACCATCACGCTTGGAGACAATCCGATAACAACCCTCAACATTGTGATCTGGTCGCTTTACATCGGATTCCTCATCGGAATCGGCATCACGGTATTCAACCGCGTCGTTCTCGGGGGACTGGTGAAGAAGCTCGTCGACGGAGGCGCGAATACCGAAGGCGGCGCGATGACTATAGCGGAACTCGGATGTTCTAATATCTTTGTGAGATCGGCTCTGAGAAGCGGCGGAACTCTGCGGCGGATCATCCGCATGGTCGGCGACACCGAGGAAAAGCGGAGCAATGAAGATATCAAAAAAGCGAGATTCTACATTCCCGAGGAGAACATTCACAGAGCCGAGGTTATCTACAGTCTTTCAGGGACGAATTTCGTCTCGATAATTCTGTCGGTCTTCGCATTCCTTGTGGTGGTGTTCCTCTCCTTCGTGATAATTCCGAATCTCATTCAGATGCTTTCGAACTTCATTTCGAACATCACACCGCAAAGCAATATTCTCTGATAATCGAAAGGTTACGCTGTTAAAATGGATTACAACAAAACTCCAAAACGCGCAAAAAAGCATCGGAGCTTCGCTTCGATACTGCTTATGATCCTGATCATCGCGGCGATCGCGGTCGGGGTCATCGCCGCCGGGATCTACTTCTCGGGAATCCGCTACATATCCATAAACACCGAGGACGGCGGAACGGTGAAGTTCTTCGGCAGAGTCGGATCGGACGGAGAGCCGATTTCGGGCAAGCTCTACTATTCGAGCGGAATCACGGCCGAGGTCGACATGGCGAGCGGGAAGATCATCTACTCAAACGGCGACGTTTACGAGGGAAGTCTCTCAAAGCTCCAGAAGAACGGCAAGGGCAGGCTCACCTATTCGTCGGGCGACGTTTACGAGGGCGATTTCGTTTTTGACAAGATCACGGGTCAGGGCAAGTACTCCTTTGTGAACGGAGACGTTTACGAGGGCGGACTGAATGACGGCCGGAAGGACGGGACCGGAACCTATTCATGGGCGGACGGTTCGGTCTACACAGGCGAATACAAGAACGATCTCAAGAACGGCACCGGAAAGTACACGTGGGCGGACGGCTCATCGTACGAGGGCGGCTATGTGAACGATCTGAAGGACGGTCAGGGTGTTTTCAACTATGTGAACGGTGACCGGTATTCCGGAGGATTCACAAATGATCTGCGGAACGGACAGGGCGTCTACACATGGGCGAACGGCGAGATCTATGACGGTCAGTTCGTCGACAACAAGATGACCGGAAAGGGCAAGTATTCTTGGCCGAGCGGACGCGAGTATGAAGGCTACTTTGAGAACGGCAAGATCGTCGAGACTGACGACGCGGCCGCGTGAGCGTGGCTCCCGGCTGATTTACGGATAAGAAAACTGACATGACGGATTTTACGTCATGTCAGTTTTTTTCGTCAGATTGCGCGGGTTACCGCATTTCCTTATTGACGGTGAGTTTTATCAGAAGGTCGATATCGTCGGGCTGGATTTTCGCGGGGTATGCAGCCTTATTGCGGACGGTCGCGCCGCATTTATCGCATTTATAGACGATGATATATCCCTTTTTCGGGTCGGGGAGAACCTGAACGGGGCGGAGGATTCCGCGGCAATCGTTGGCGCGGTCGCCGGGGTTTATATCTACATGAATCGAACAAAGGCATCTGGGGCAGTGGTCGCGAGAGGTGACGCCGAGGGGTTTGACCTCAAATCCACAGTTTTCGCAGACAAAGCCGTTATCGTTTTTCTGAAAGCGTTTTTCTTCCATAAAATTCCTCTTTTTTTCGTGAATGAATCCTTTCGCGCCGGGGCAGGATATTAGCGATCAAATCGAAAGGATTAACGGATCATGATATATAAAAACAAACTCAAGAGAATATACGCGGTGATCTTCGCTTTAGCCGCGCTTATCACACTGATAATTCCGGCGTACGCGACAATGGCACCCGGAATCGCGGGCGGCGGGGACATGGGAGTTCCGCGCTACGCCGGCGGACGTTCAGGCGAGCCGTTCGATCCCGAAAACGGGATTGTGAGCGACGACGGGAACGGGACTCCTGGGGATCCCGAGAACGGGATAATTGACGACGGAATCGGCGGTTCCGAGGTCGTTGATACGACTTCGGCGGCATCCGGCGGGATGACCACCGACGGCGGAATGTCGGACGACACTGCCGATGGCAGCATGGTTCCGGAAAGCACTTCCGGAACGGGAACGACCGGAACCACTCCGTCGACTTCGGGTGACGCGTCGTCCACGACGACCGCGGTGACGAACGGAACCGAGGTTTCAAGCGGGACAAACAACGTCTGGGGGATAATCATCACGATACTGATAATCGCGGCGATTGTGCTTCTGATATTCGCGTTTATTCCGAAAAAGCACTGAAGTTACTTTTTACGGTGGGTCGGTCTATTTTGCGGCTCACCGTCTTTTCGCGCTTCGCGCGAAAAGACGCAGGCGGCACGAAGTGGCGTCGGCCTCGCCCTGCGAGGTCGATGGCGCGCGGAGCGCGCCACCTGCACTCGTCCGGGGGCCGAAGG
>CAKSVM010000056.1 GCA_934503195.1 uncultured Eubacteriales bacterium | reverse complement strand
GAACGGCTCGCGTCCGGGCGGCAAAGCCGCCCGGACGCGAGTGCAGGTTGCGCGCTTTCGCGCGCAATCGACCTCGCAGGCGAGGTCGACGCCGCTTCGCGCCGCCTGCGGCCTTCGGCCGCCGCACTTTTTTCACTGCCACATAACCGCAAGGTGACTGTCGCGTTTAAGGAAATATTTCCATTTGCATAGTGTCATGCACAATAATTCAGGTTTACCGGCACGGTATAAACCCCGGAAACTGTTCATGCTGACTACTAAATGGAAGCAATTCCTAAACCCGCGGCCGCCCTTTTTTGTATCTTTTCTGTGAACCCTCTTAACAAGAGTCCGATTCCGGACTATAATATATAAGCGTCCGTTTACGGACTCTTATTTTTTGCACCCGGAGGAAAATTAACTTGAACGAACAAAGAAAAAATCTGGCGAAATATATCGTCCCGGCGATGGTCAGCAATCTGGGCTTCTTTATCCTGACGATCGTTGACGGAATGTTTGTCGGAAACGGAATCGGACCCGACGCGCTCGGCGCGGCGATCGCGACCGGAGCCGCGAATCTTCTCGGATTCCTCGTCGTGCTTTCGCATTACATACTGAAAAAGGGAAGACTCAGAATCCGGAGATTCAGCTTCAAGCCCTCGCTCTATCAGAAGATAATTCTCCGCGGTGCGCCCGAGATGATCTCGCAGTTCGCGAACCCGATCATCACCTTCTCGATGAACAATATGCTCATCACGCATCTCGGAAACACGGCGGTGAACGCCTATTCGGTGATCACCTACGCAAGCTCGCTCTTCTCCTCGCTTATCTGGGGACTCGCCAGCGGCCTTCAGCCGCTCTACGGCGCGAGCTACGGAGCTAAGGACGACAAGAGCCTTAAATACTATTTCAGAAGTGGTCAGCTTATCGCGCTTATCGGCGGCGTCGCGATATTCCTTCTGACTTTCTTTGCCGGAAAGCCGCTCTGCGCGCTCTTCGGCGCGGAAGCTGAGGCGATTCCGATCGTCTGCTCTTCGCTTCCGAAATACTGCCTGAATTACGTCTTCGCCGCGTCGACCGTCGTCATCGCGTCATACCTCTTCTCGACCAAGCGCACGCCTTACGCGATCACGATAAACGCGTGCAGAAGCGTGGTTTTCAACTTCCTCTGCATCAACTTCCTGCCGCTTATCTTCGGATATGATTTCGTGTGGTACACGGTCACGATCGCCGAGGGAATCTGCTTTGTAATAGCCTTGGTTCTGCGTAAGATGTCCGAGAAAAACGGAATAGTCTACAGATGAAATGGAGAACGTCATGAACAGCAGGGAATTTATCCGCCGCATCGAGCAGCAGCGCAAGGAGCAGGATTCGATCTATCACAGCGTCGCGGAGAAGTACGGTCTCTCGGATACCGCGATGTGGGTTCTGTATCTTGTGACCGAGGGCAGCGGCGACATTACACAGCAGGATCTCTGCCGCCAGAGCTGCTACGCCAAGCAGACGATCAATACCGCAGTAAACAGCCTGACTAAAAGCGGATTTGTCGAGCTGATACCGATCCCCGGCACGCGCAATCACAAGAAAATTCAGCTGACCGACTCCGGACGCGGGCTTGTGAACCGCACGACAAGAAATCTTAAGGCCGCCGAGGAGCGGGCTTACGGCAGACTCACCGACGATGAGCTTGAGACGTATCTTGACATAACAAGCCGCCTTACGGCCTATCTGCGCGAGGAGACCGAAGGGTTATGAAGACCCGGCGCGGATGATCGGACGGCGCGATACAGATCGGCCGCGCCGTCATCCGGGATCTTATTTATAAAATGATCACATAAAAGCACTTGACGAACCGGTATCCGTATGCTATACTACAATCATATCCGACATCACTTTGCGTGAAATTGGCAGAACGGATTTTTTAGGAGGTCAGCGCGGAAAATGGCAGTAACGATACTCGCGTCGGTTATGATTATGGCGGCGTATTTTCTGGTTTTGTACGGAGCGGTCGGGTTTATTCAGGACAAGAGATTCTTTTCCTCCGCACCGAAAGAGAATCTGGACGCTATCCCGGATAAAAAGGAGAAATTCCCCGGCGCGCATATCGTCGGCTGGGTAATTGAGGTGATCGCTCTTCTGCTATTTGCGGGAGCGGCCGTGATCGCCGCGTGGGATGGCGTGAGAAACGGCTTCGGCTTTGCCGGATTTTTCGTGCGGTTCATCGTTATGCTCTACATAATGGAGATCTACGATATACTTTTCTTCGACTGGTTTCTCCTCTGCCGCTCCGGCTTCTTCCCGCACTTTATCCGGAGCTTAAGGGAATCGTTGGTCCTCATATGTTCGGATATAACATGAAAACGCACCTCATTCACTTTTTGATCTATATTCCGGCCTGCGCCGCGATCTCGCTTATATGCACGCTTTTCTGAGATCACGCGGAATATTGACGAAGGTAGGGCATAAGATATGATTTCGTGGGGCAGGCTCACATACTGCCTTGCCGCGATCTCAAAGCTTCCGAACGGCAGCGGCTCTGAAATCAGCTTTTTCCTGAACGGAAAAAGCTATATGATCATTCATTACCGCGACAGGGTGACGCTGACCTATTATCCGGATGATTTTGAAACGAGCGGCAGATACATGGAGAGAAGGTATTCGTCCATTGAAGAGGCAGGAAACGCGCGGGATTTCGGATTCCGTCTCAAGGACGAGTGGGAGAATGTGACTGAGCTTCTCTGCAATCCGGATTTTGACGAGTGTCCATTGGACGTGATTCTTGAAGACTACAGAAAATGTCCGGGCGTGAGAGGCGGACGATGAGCGGGGCGAAGATATGCTGAAATGAGCGGATGCGGAACGAGGCCGCGAAGATCGCCAAGGAAAATCTCGCGTCGCTTAAGATCGGATATCTGCGCTGTTACACCGGCGCGGAGTTCCACAGGGTGTTGGAACTCTTTTCGGAGAAGCATCCGGATGTCGAGGTGTCGGTTTTATATGGTAATCACGAGGAGCTTTACGGACTTCTCCGGAGTGAGAAAGCCGATATCGTACTCAACGATCAGCGTCGGGCGTTTTCCGACGAATATGTCAATCTCGTGCTGACCACCTGCCGTAGCTATATCGAGTTCTCCTCACACAGTCCGCTTGCGCAGATGAAACGCGTTTCCACCGCGGAGCTTAAGAACACCGTCTGCATTCCGGTCGCGTCGGAGGCACAGCGGGAAACCGAGCAGGAATATTACCTCGATGTGGTCGGGCTTCAAGGCGGCTTTCTCTACGCGGAGAATCTGGAGGAGGCGCGGCTGATGGTCATCGGGCGGAAGGGCTTTCTTCCGGTTGAGAGAACCGGAAAATCGGCTCCGTCGGGGACCTCGATCCTCCGCGTCCCGCTTGTAAGGGGCGAAGAACCGATTCTCAGAAACTATTGCGCTTTCTGGAAGAAGGACAATTCCGGCTACTATGTCGAGGAGTTTGCCGGACTGCTGAAAGCGCAGTTTTCGGAATAACCACAGATTTTTCGCGTTTCGTATCAGTTTTTCTTAGGGATAAGCTGAATAAATGAGGTTTTCACGCGAAAAAGGCTTGGATTTATGGGCTTTTTCGTCGTGAAAACAACCTTAAATCAGCGTTTCCTTAGATGAAGGACGGCGAAGTTGACATAACCGAGACGAACTGTATGGTTGACGCTTTTCTGGACGCGGGCTTCAACTATTTTGACACCGCGCACGGATATTTGCAGGGCAAGAGCGAGAAAGCACTGAAAGCCTGTCTTACCATCCGCTATCCGCGCGACCGCTACATACTGACCGACAAGCTGACGGCGAATTTCTTCAAGACCGAGGCTGATATCCGTCCCTTCTTAGAAAGTCAGTTTGAAGCCTGCGGCGTCGATTATTTCGATTTCTATCTGATGCACGCGCAGGGAGCGGGGAATTATCCTCATTTCAAGGAGCGCCGCGCCTACGAAACCGTTTTTGAACTGAAGGCCGAGGGAAAGGTTCGCCATGTCGGCATTTCGTTCCACGACCGTCCGGAGGTGCTGGAGCGGATTCTGACCGATTATCCGGAGATCGAGGTTGTGCAGATTCAGTTCAACTACATTGACTACGACGATCCCGCGGTTCAGAGCCGCGCGTGCTATGAGGTCTGTGTAAAGCACAACAAGCCGGTTATCGTAATGGAGCCGGTCAAGGGCGGAAATCTCGTTAATCTCCCCGAAGACGCGAAGGCCGTGCTCGATGAGCTTCACGGCGGCAGCACGGCAAGCTACGCGCTGCGATTCGCGGCGGGCTTCCCTGGAATTATAATGGTACTCTCGGGTATGAGCGACATGGAGCAGATGAGCGACAATATTTCGTTCATGAAGGATTTCAAGCCGTTGAATGAAAAAAGAGCTTGGGACGGTCGAGAAGGTGCGGAACATATTCCGCGGCAAGCACCTGATCCCCTGCACATCCTGCCGTTACTGCACTGACGGATGCCCGAAACACATTTCGATCCCGGATCTCTTCGCCAGGATGAACACGAAGCGTCTCTACAACGACTGGAACGCGGATTATTACTACAACGTAGTCCTCACCGCGCCGGGGCGAAAAGCTTCCGACTGCGTGAATTGCGGCAAATGCGAGAAGGTATGTCCGCAGCATCTGCCAATCCGCAAGCTGCTTGAGGATGTCGCGAAGGAATTCGAGCGGGAATAAGATAATCTTACGCGAAAAGCACGGCTTTGAAACCGTGCTTTTCGGGTTATTGGGGTTAACGCGTATTTTCCAGGGCAAATCGTTTTTTTTACAATGTCCTCAGATAACTCAGACTGCGGGATATCTCTTCAGGTCCGGTCGGATCCAGTCCTTCCGATTCGACGACCACGCGGACGCCGTTCTGAATTGCCCATTTCCGGATTTTTCCGATCGGTGCCTTGCCTTCTCCAAGAGCTTTGCCTTTTGCTCCCTTGTTCCAGCTTCCCCAGTTCCGGTTGTCCGGATCTACGGGAATTCCGTCTTTCAGATGGATGATATGTATCCTGTCCTTGTGCGCGTCCATGAAAGAGATCGGATCCACATTCGCGTTGAACGCCCAGAATGTATCGATTTCAAAATCAATGACCGTCCGGGCGATGAGTTCCTCAATTACCAGTTTACCGAATGGAGATGGGAGAAATTCCGGAGAATGGTTATGGTATCCCAGTCGCATTCCGTTCTCTGACAGCTTTTTCGCGGCGTTGTTGAGAGTGAGGCATGATTTGTCAAGCTCGTCCGGTGAAGAGATCGGCACACCTCCGGGAATTATTATCGTGCCGCATCCGATTGTCTTATGATATTCTATGGTATCGTCAATATTTTCCGGCTTTATAAGATCGAATTTTGTATGTGTACTGCAACATTTCAGACCGGATTCATCAAGCCATCCCTTGACTTCCGCTGCGGTGTGGTTAAAGAATCCGGCGAATTCGACGTACTTATAGCCTATTTGAGCCACTATCTTCAGGGCTTCACGAAGGTCGAGCTTTGAAACGTCCCGCACACTGTACATTTGTATCGCGTATTCCATGCTAAACTTATCCATTGACTGCCTCCATTATCTTTCGCAGGTGTTCTTCTATTCCGGGTTTTATTTTCGCGACCAATGACACAAAATCTGTTGATTTCTGATTGATCACATCCGCGATGCTGTTGCTGACATCGGTAAACGATCCGTACGCTGTTCCGAGGTCGAGATAACGGCTGTCACGAATGATTTCCAGCATTTCGATAGAATCATCGTTCCGCAGGGATTTCTGAGAAACCCGCCCGCTGTAGAAGTACGGCATAATATCCTTGTAGGTGATATACGCCATTGCGTCCATAATACATCCGGCTTTTGACGGCTCTGTGTTGGTGACAGGTACGCTCATCACATACGTGAAAGTGCGGAGATTGCGGTAGTTCGTTTGAGACTCGTCGGATTTGGGTATCGGAACTATTCCATAGTTGGCTTCCATATCGCGGTATTTGTTCGCGGCTTTCAGCTGCGCGATCATAAAGAATGATCGGTTCTGCTTGAACAGCGTCTCGTAATGAGTGATCCCGGTTTTGTTGGCGTATATATACACGCCGTCCTCAGCGAAGGCCTGACTCAGTTTGATCGCCATATTGTAGAATTTTTCATTGTCGATTCCGAACATGAGATCGCCGTCAGAGTTCTTCGTGACATACTGAACTCCGGCACTTGTGATCAGCGCGTTATAAGCGTGCTGCCATCCTGCCATTCCATAGACTGAATTACCGCTTTCGTTGAAATCGAAGCTTTCGTCGCCGTTCAGATCAGCCCCGGCTTTCATATATCTGAGCAGCTCGTCGAATACCCATTTACCCTCACGAACAAGCTGATAAGGTGCTTCAAGACCGAGCTTACTCATCATGTCTTCATTGAAAAACGTGACGACTGTTCCCTCAAAATCGACAAGTGAAATATCAGACATCGCGAAGCGTGCCTTGTGCTTCTTACCGACGCGCGCGTTCTCTATCGCGTCTGAATCCCACCATTTCTCATCCAGTCTGAGTTCCGGGATATCGTCGAGATTCTGCACATACCCTTCTGTCAGCGCGGAAGCCATATAGTAGTCGCGGATAAACGCTACATCGTAAAGGTCGTCTCCCGCGAGAACCGCGGTCTGTAAAGAGGCCGCGGCGTTTTCCATTTCATATTCCTCGTTGACCTCCAGCTTGAATCTGAACATATCCTCAAGCTTACGATTCCGCTCGTAGATCGAATCGTCAAGCGTGTCTCCGCTGATCTCACTCATATCAAGGGCCGAATAGAACTGATATGGCTGCGCCGCGTTCAGTATGGTGAAAGTCTCTCCGTTCATATCAAGCTCAGGATATTCATACTGAGACTCTGCCGTCTGATCGCTTGTCTGGGATTTATCGGTAGATTCGGACTGGCGATTTGTTTCACCATGCCCGCCGCAGGAAGTAAGCACCGAACCCATCGCGAGGAGAACCGATAAAACTCCGGCCAGTGAACGAACTACTGTGTTTTTGCGATATATCATTTGAAATATACCTCATTTCTGTGCTTCTTAAAATTCGCAGGATACGGAACCGTACCCCGCGAATTTTTTGAGTTTGTATCCTTAAGATTTAAGATGATTTATCTCAATTTTTGTTTTTTACCGATAACTGTTCCTACAGCGATCGCGGCTATCGCGCCAAGTACAGCGACGGATGCCGGATCCGCCGTCTTTGCAGCGGTATTGACAGCCTTTGCCGGAGCTTCCTCAAACTTTATGTAGTTGAACGAACCGGACTTTTCATTTGTAAACTGAACATAGACGTCATGAACACCGCCGGGGATTTCAACTTCCGCGACCTGCTCCTTGAACTGATCCTCCGTATCGCCCCAGCCGCCGGTAAATCCGATTTCATAGGTGCATACAGGATCGTTTTTCACACTGTCAATGTAGACCGCGAGTGTCGTTTTGGTACCGTCATTGTTGCCATAGCCGAAATTGATAATCATTTTGTTGGCACCATTCGCGCCGAAGTCAAGCGACTTAAACATGACATGATCGTTTTTCGAGGTGAGTCCGACGCCAAGCTTGTCGTAGTAGGCGATTTCCTTTCCCCATCCGCCAAGATCCTTGGTCGCGGGATCGTCGTACAGAACAGTCGTGTCCGCGTTTACATAGGTTCTATCGAACGCAGAGCTGTTCGCGGCGCACACAGATACGGCAAGAACCAATAAGGTCATGATTGCCACGCAGATTCGTAAAGACTTTTTCATAGCCATCCTCCGTTTTTTGCACATACATAAATTCCATAGCGTATTTTCGCTCGATCGATTAAGCATCTCAATTATAACAGATTTAAGCGGCTGATAACAGTCTTTTTGTGCTTTACTATTGCACTATTATGCGTTGTGATCCTTTCTGTAGCTTTGCGGTGTCGTTCCCGTAATTTCACGGAATTTTCTGTGGAACAGCGACTGAGAGGAGAAACCTGACAATTCGCTTATTTTTAGGGATAAGCTGAATAAATGGAGTTTTCACGCGAAAAAGGCTTGGATTTATGGGCTTTTTCGTCGTGAAAACAACCTTAAATCAGCGTTTCCTTAGTATCGGATAATCCGTATTGACAAGCAGGGATTTCGCTAGGGTGATTCTTCGTTCCATTACATATTCGGAAAAGCTTTTTCCGGTGATCTCTGAAAACATATGGCTGAAATAACCCGGTGTATACTGAACATAGCCTGCGACGTCATCTCTTGAGAAGGACTCGCTGATGTGTTCGTTTATATATTCGATACCGCGGAAAATAGTGGCGATATTTCCGTTTTTAACCGAATCAATCCTGACTGTTTTCGGCGATGATTCGCACAGTCGTATTATTTCAAGACTGATGAGTTCGGCGAGAACCATGACTATCTGTTTCTGACATTTTTGAGCTTCTCTTGATAATTCCTTTTCAAGCTTCAGAAAAAGAGTTTCAAGCTCTGAGATCCGCTCTTCGCCAATATGAGCGACGATGGGAAATCTGACCTGTCTTATCGCTTCCAGAATTTTCGGGGTTATCGCGTTCTGATCGAATTTGAAGCTTCGCAGGGTTACACCGCGATTCTCATCAACTATCAGTCTGTGGAAGTCATCAGGGGAACAAAAGTATAGGTCTCCGCGCTCAACCTGATATGAATCACCGTTAAGCAGATGAAGTGCCGAACCGTCAAGGATAATCTCAGCCTCATAATAAGAATGACAGTGTAATGGCACATTGAAGACTGTTCTTTGATCGGTGGTTATCGGCCTGACGTCAAAAAAATTATCGGATAAATCATATCGTATCATAATATTTTCTCCACATCGCGAACGTGAACAACGGAAAAACAGCCGGAGCCGCGCAGCCGGGTTACACAAGCCGGGGCTGGTCTTCACCTCACCCCTCGCGTCTCCAAGTCTCGACAAGGCTAGAATAATCCGCGCTCATGAGGCTCTTGTAATAGCCGTATTTTGTTACGCTGATACCGCTGTGCATCAGTGCCGCGCCGCTTACGCGCTGATCCGAATCACTGACATAGATCGCGTCTGGGTCAAGTCCGCGCATCTTGAATCTCGGCATATATTTGTCCCACTGACGCATTCCGTGGCCGAACGCGAAGAAGGTGAACTGACTCTTGTCGCGCTTCACGTATTGCAGCATCGTATACGGATGCTCGCGCGCGGAGGCTATCCGGTAGACATATGCGTCCTGAAGCGCGGGGCGGAGTTTCTTGAAGCGCGCGACGGCGTCTCTCAGCGCGTCGAGCTCCTCGTCGGGTGCGGTCAGAAGATTCACGCCGACGCTCATCGACCCGGTCATTCCGAGGTCGGTTCTGAATTTCAGCGGGATCGTGCGTCCGTTGAGCCGATGCGGCGAGATTGCGACGTTTCCCGCGCCGCCCGAGAGCTTCGGTACGAATAGCGTCGAGAATCCCTCGTGGAGCAGCATAACGTCGACCGGATCCGAGTTGTCCGAGCGGTTCACGCGGTCGGTGTAGGCAAGCATTCCGTAATCGGCGCGTCCGCCGCCTGAAGCGCAGTTCTCAAACAGCAGGTCAGGGAATCTCTCGTTAAGATGCTTCCAGATCCGCTCGATATTCTTCATGTATTTCACCGGGACGCCGCGCTCGAACGCATACTGACCCATGTCTGAGCCTTCGCGGTTCATGTCCCATTTGAGATAATCGAGCTTCGCTTCGATCACAAGCTTATCAAGCCAGTCAATCGCCCAGTCGGTTATGTCGTCGCGCGACATATCCAGGACATACTGATATCGCGGAAGATGCTGTTCGCCTCTTGTCGCGTCGTTCAGAACCCAGTCCGGATGCTCGCGGAAGAGATCCGACGCGGGATTTACCATCTCGGGCTCGACCCAGAGACCGAACTTCATTCCCGCCTCATGCACCTTGTCCGAAACATATCCGAGTCCGTGCGGGAATCTTTCCTCGTCCATGAACCAGTCGCCGAGTCCGCGCGTGGCGTCCGAACGTCCCTTCATCCAGGCGTCGTCGACAACGTAAAGCTCCGCGCCGATGTATTTTGCCTTCGGGATGAGGTCAATCAGCTTCTTTTCATCTATATTGAAGGTGAACGGACACCATGTGTTGTAGATGACCGGGCGCGTGGCGTGCGCCTTGTCGGTCTTTTCCCCGCGCGGAAGCGCGTAGTCGAACTGCCAGTCGTAGAGTATCTCGCTCATCCGCCCGAATCCGCCGACCGCGTATCCGGCGATGACATCCGGAGTCGTGAAGCTCTCACCCGGCGCGAGCTTTATTTCGGACGTGTAATCATTGACTCCGAGCGTGACGCTCGTGCGGTTCATTGTCTGGGTTCTGTGAGTCTCTACGATTATCCTGAAATCGCCGCTGTACCTGAGTGCGCCGAAGTAGATTTCGCCCTCGGTTTCGGTCGCCTGACCGTGATCGAGCGCGAAGAACGGCACGATATGCGACGCCGCGTCGGTCAGATATGAGGTCTCAAGGACGACGCGCGACTGCGTGAGCGGAGTTGACTGACGCTGATATTCTGCGCCCCATTCTCCTGCGAAATGAGTCAGTCTGAAATCCTCGCCGCAGGGAAGCTGGAGCGTCGCGCTCATCGCGGTGCGGAGAAGCAGATTGTCGTTTTCATATCCGTTTGTTAGTACGGCTCTGCGCCAGATGAGCGGCAGATCGCCAAAGGTTCCGTAGATCAGCTTCACTTCCAGCGGATAAAACTCGTCCTCAAGCGATATTTCGAGCCGATCGCTAAATATCTCGTGCGAGCGGTAAACAAGTCTCATCGACTCGGTTCCGTCGGCAAATCTCGCTCTGACCGCCGGAGCGGCGTAGTCAAAGGGCGAGCAGAATCTGTATTCGCCCGGATTATATCCGTGCGGTTTGATCGTTCCGTGCGAACCGTCCTCGAAAAGCAGCGCGTAATCGGCGTCCGACTTCATCGGCGCGCCCCAGTGGAGATTCACAAGCTCACCGAAGTTATTCACCGTGAATCCGTACTCCATTTCCGGTGTGACTATCCGGAAGAGCTTTCTCTCGGGATCGAATGTTATCTTCATTATCAATCAAAGTCTCCTTTGTCTCGTCATCAGACCGGAAATCCACAGGCCTGTGAAATTATTATACGATAACACGACCACGTTGTCAAGAACTCAAACCGACTTTCGGGCGGACAAAACCGACTTTCAGACGGCTTCAGATCTCCGGATCACGCTCGGATCTTCCGCGCCTGACCGCCCTCTGAAGTGAGTCAAGATTCCGGAATCCGGTGAGCTTAAGTAATTCCTCGCCGCCGATTCCCTGATCCTTAAGGGCGAGAGCGCGATTCAGCCGAAGGCTCATCAGATACTGATACGGCGTCGAGTTCATATTCGCCTTGAAGAGTCTTGTGTAATGATCGGGGCAGAGGTGCGCCATTTTTGAGAGATCCGAGACGTGGATATCATTCGTGAAGTTATCATTTATATATTCGACCGACTGGCGTATCACCGGATCAAGCTTATATTCTATGCCGAATCTGTCCGAAAGCCGCGTGAGAAGGGCGTCAAACAGCAAACAGATTATCCGGCTGCGGCTGTCGGTTCCGTTCTGCGGATAAAACACTCTGGGGAGTGAGGGATTCGCTTCCTTTATCTCTTCGAAAACACGCTCAAGAGAGCCGAGAATGTGGAGTGCCACCGGATCATCTGCCGCTCGCATAGTATAAATTCTGTCGCTTATTATCGGCGGTATGGTCTCAAAGTCAAAGTAGAGGAGACACACCTTTCTTTCGCTGTACTGCTTCATGATGAATTCGAGATTTACCGGAAAGATGCAGATGTCCCCGGCTGACACCGGATATTCTATGCCGTTGTTGAAAAACCACGCCTCGCCGTCAAGTATGTAGTAAAGCCGCTGCCTGCCGTACTTGTACTGGCAGAACCAGACCCGGTCGGCTCGGTTGTACTGTACACTGCAATCGAATATGTTGTACGAATAATAGCTCATTTTTGGCTCTTTCCTCCCGAAAAGTCGGTTTTGTCCGGTATATACTCGGTTTATGCTATTGCAAAATGCCTCGCGATGTTGTATAATATACACAGATATTATAGTACATATCCCGGGATTTGTCAATATAATTCGGAATAATTTTGTATTTCGATAGGGTCAGTCTGCCCGGACGTCAGGACAGCCGAACTCGCCGAATCGTATTTTGCAATTATCAAGGAGAGTGTTACCATGTCAGAAACGAAAAATCGTAAGAACCTCATAAGATCCGTGTCACTGCTTCTGTGTATTTTATCGCTCGCGTCGGCCGCTTCCTGCGGGAATGATCCGCAGACTGATGACACAAAGGACGGAACCGTCACTTCGGATGAAAATTCCGCGCCCGAGGAGAATAAACTTCCCGCGTCGATCGCCGCGCTTCCGGTGTGCGCCGAGACGATTGAGATAACAATGCTAACGACGGTTCACGCCGAGTATGAGTTCGGAAACGAGGAGCTTTCGGGCGACGTTGTCAACGATGCCGCCGAGGAGCGCAATCGCGCGGTCGAGGAGCTTCTTAACGTGAAGCTGAACTTCGTCGTGAAGCCCGGGCACTGGGCGGACAGGGAGTCATTCAACAATCTCGTGTCGACAAGCGTCATGGCCGGAGACGGCGCGTATGATATCGTAAATGGCGTCATGGTCTGTGTCATGCCGACGATCAAGGACGGACTCTACATGAATATCCATGACGTTCCGAATATCAATATTGAGAACGAATGGTGGGTCGGCGGACTCGACACTCAGGCGACAATCGGCGGAAAGCTATTCGCCGTGACCGGAGACGCGCAGCTTTCACTCTACAAAGACCAAGCTTGTATGTACTTCAACCGCAGGATCATTGAGGAAAACAAGCTTGACGACCCCTACGCGCTTGTCCGCGAGGGAAAATGGACGCTTGACAATATGACCGCGATGGCACTTTCGGTGGCTAAGGATCTGAACGGCGACGGCGAAATCAAGCCCGAGGACGATCTTCTCGGATACGCCGCGCATCTGACGCCGAACCGCGCGCTTCAGGAGGGCTTCGGGCTCTCGCTCTTCTCGGATGACGGCAAGGGAAACATCACCTTCACGGGAGTAACCGAAAAGTACGCCGATGCCTACGCGAAGATGTATTCCTTTTTCGTCGGGAACCCGGCGACCTATGTCTTCAATAACCACGAGACAATAAACAATATCTTCACCTCCGGACGTATGCTCTTCAACACGAATTTCCTGTACGCGACCGAATCCTTCCGCGATATGTCAGACGACTTCGGAATCGTACCGATGCCGAAATACGACGAGAATCAGGAAAGCTACCGCACGCGCATCGGAACGTCGACGTCGATGTTCTTTATCCCGAAGACGACTTCAAACGCCGGGACGGTAGGCGCGGTCTGCGAGGCTCTGGCTTACTACGGCAAAGAAAACGTCGTTCCGACATGGTATGAGATCGCGCTCAAGGAAAAGTACACGCGCGACGAGGATACTAAGGAAATGGTCGATCTGATACGCTCAAGCGCGTCGATAGCCTTCGACTGCGTGTTCTCGCAGAATCTCTCCGAGGCGACCTCGACCTATTTCGCGTTCAACGAGGACAACCGGAACATCGGCGAGAATATCACAAGCTATGTTGAGTCTCGAGCGGAAAAGCTCAGAACCGAGCTTAAAAACCTCACCGAAACGATAGCAAATCTCAAATAACCGCGAAAACGGAACTTCTGAAAGGAAAAGCGATGCGAACCCCGATGATTCTCATTCCCGACCGCGTGTACATCCTGCGCGACCGGAAAAACCAGACAATAAAGACAAACCGCGAGGAATACAATATCTACTTTGAAAACGTGATTTTCCCGTATCTTCCGGATTATGACGTGCAGGTGGACTGCAAATACGGAAGAAATCTCGGCCGTTTCTGGCGGATAGACGACTTTCCGGACGAGAGCGGGTTCCCGCTCGCTCTGAGGGTCTTCGATAATTTCACCGGAGAACTTCTGTGCGAGAAGAAAACGACCGTGTTTCTCACGGCCGTAAGGCAGAACGAAATTCGCTTCACGTTTCTCCCGATCGGCGACAGCATGACGCAGTCGGAGATCTATCTCGAGCACGCCGCGATGAAGCTGAAAAATCTCGATTTCGTCGGGACAAGGAGCTTCAACGGGATTGTCAGGCACGAGGGGCGCGGCGGATGGTCATCGTCAACCTTCATGGAGAAGACCGGGGACAGGTGGGGAATGTCGCCCTTCCTCTTCCCGGAAGGTCTTGACCCGGCCGATTATTACGGCGAGCTTGGCTTCATGTCCCATGCCGGAGCCGAGGACAGCGCGGATACATACGTTTTCGACGGCTTCACGCCCGAGGAGATTAACGGAAGAGCTTATCTGAAGGATAGAAAGCTCATGAGAGGTGACGAGGTGATCGACGAAGCCCCGCGCTTCCGCTTCGATCTCAGCGGATATCTGAAACGCTGGAAAATCCCGAAGCCCGACGCGGTTTCGATTCTGCTCGGCTGCAACGATCTGGCGTCAAAGAGTTATTCGGACTATGAGCCGGCACTCGATCGGCTTGTCGGAAATCTGAAGACGATGATCGCATCGATGCGCGAGGCCTGCCCGGCGGTGAAGATTCTTATAATGACGCCGATTCCGGGCGGAAGCGGCTACGCGTGGGGATTAAGCCGCGGATGCTTCGGCTCGTCCGCGATGTTCAGGTATATCATCGCGCACACGGCGGAGCGGTTTATAAAGGAATTCGGCTCGCGCGAGGCTGAGGGGATCTTCATTGTCCCGACTCACATGACGATCGATCCGGTCTACGGATACAAGAACGAGACACGAAAGGCCAATATCCACAGCGAGCATCAGGTCTTCGTGAACACCGACGGAATCCACCCGAATCCAACCGGATACAAGCAGATGGGCGACGCGCTGGCGGGCGTCATTGAAGCTATCAGATAAGACACAGGCTTATGAGGTGAAACAAATGAACACTTTTTTCGACATAACAGGAATCCGGCCGATATGCGTTGTGACGGTCGGCGAAAATGAAAATCAAAGAAGACTGCGCGTCCCGACCGACGGAACCGCGGTCGAAGGCGTTTCGGTGTTTCTTGAAAAGAACGGGGACGCCGTCAGAATATACCTCACGGCGGACGAGACTCCGGTCTCGTGGGTCAGACTGACCTTCCCCGCGGAATTCCCGGAGGGGACTCTCTTCCTTGGCGACGAATGGGAGCGCGGATACGGAACGCTCTCGTGGCGCGGAATGGTCGCCGAGCGGCATATGCCGTGGTATTTCGCGGCCTATGATCGGGTTTCGCGTACCTTTGCCGGGTACGGCGTCAGGGTGAGACCGAGCGCGATGTGCGTCTGGGGAACCGACGCCGGGAATATTTCGCTCTATCTTGACGTGCGCTCGTGTGGACAGGGGGTTATACTTTCAGGAAGAAAGCTGATGGCGGCCGAGATGATCTTCGCGGAGTGTCACGACACCAACGCGTTTGACGGACTTCGCGCGTTCTGCCGGATGATGTGCGGTGTGTCAAGACTTCCCGAAAAGCCGGTCTACGGATTCAACAACTGGTACTACGCTTATGGAAAGTCCTCGCGCGGCGAAATTCTCGCCGACGCCGATCTGCTCGCCGAAGTTACCACTGGACTTGAAAACCGCCCGTATATGACGATTGATGCTGGCTGGGAGATTATGGACGCCGGACGCGCGAGATGGGCGAGAGGACGTGATAACTACGGCGACATGGCAAAGCTCGCGGCTGACATATCATCGCGCGGAGTCATTCCGGGAATTTGGATGCGCCCGCTCAAAGAAAACGCCGGAGTCGTTCCGGACGAGTGGAGACTTCCGGCGACCGACTGCCGCGAGGGCTATCTGGATCCGACGATCCCCGAGGTTCTGGAATACGTGAAGGAGCAGGTCTCCCGGATTGCCGGATGGGGATACAGACTGATAAAGCATGATTTCACGGCGTTTGATATGTTCGGTCTCTGGGGCAAGGATATGGGCTTCTCGGTGACTGATCGCGAGACTTCCTTTGCCGACCGCGGAATCACGAGCGCGGAGGCGGTGAAAAATCTCTACGGCGCGATACGCGAGGCGGCGGGAGACGCGCTTATTATCGGATGCAACACCTTCTCACACCTTTCGGCGGGAATTTTCGAGCTTTCGAGAATCGGCGACGATACCTGCGGGCTTTACTGGGACAGAACGCGCAGAATGGGAGTCAACGCGCTCGCGTTCAGACTCGCCCAGAACGGTATATTCTATATGGACGACGCGGATTGCGTCGGAATCATCGACAAGCAGAGAGTTCCGTTTGAGCTGAACAAGCGTTGGATGGATCTTGTAGCGAGAAGCGGAAGTCCGCTGTTTATCTCCTGCTCACCGAAGGCGGCCGACGATGAGGTGAAAGCGGCGATGCGCGAGGCGTTCAGGTTGAATTCGGTTCAGCGTGACGAAATGAAACCGCTCGACTGGCTCGACAACAATTGTCCGCACGATTGGTTGATAAATGGAAAGCGCGAGAGCTTTGTATGGCACGACGATGACGGATACGACGCCGTGGCGGATCCGAGAAGCTGACAAGGAGACGGGTTCATGAATATTTACAGCAATGTTGTGGGCTTTGATTATCAGCCGTCATACGCCTATAACAGCTACGAAGCGTGGCGATTCTTCGACGGCGGGACATTTGACCGCGAAATCGGTCTTGGGAAGAAATATTTTCCGAAGATGAACACCGTCCGACTATGGCTCTCATACGAGGCGTTCCGTTATGAGGAGGTCAGACAGGCACGGAATTTCGAAACCGCGCTTTCGATCTGCGAGAAACATGGCTGCCGGGCTGTTGTCTGCCTTTTCAACTGCTGGCATGACGCGGTTATGGACAACGGCGGAATCTATCATCCCCAGATGATACCGGGAAGCGTCTGGGGCGCAACCGAAAATATGTATGATTCCTACTTTGATAAGATAGTCCGCGCACACAAAGACGACGACCGGATTCTTATATGGGACATATGCAACGAACCTTACTCATTTTCCGGAAACTCCGAATATCAGGCGTTCATCGAACCGTATGAGACGGCATGGCTTAAAAAGATGTGCGATATGTGCCACGACAGCGGAGCCGCTCAACCATGCGGAATCAGCCACTACCAGAAGAAAATGAATACGGATTTTCTCGAAAAGACCGCGGATTTTGTCGACGTCTTACTTGTCCACCCGTATTACTTCTTCTCTGATCGGGATGTTGAGATTTTGACAGACGATGGCTTTGACGAACTTCTCGCCAAATACAACCGACTCTCGGAATTGTATGGCAAGCCTGTCCTGACGACCGAAACCTGCTGGGGATCACGTAATGACAGCGTGAGAGCGGAAATAATCGAAAGAACACTGCGTGCCCACAAAAAGGCGGAGATCGGTTTCATCGCTCACGCGCTGAACTGGAGCCATGTCGCTGACCTTCACGACGATGCTGACGGACCGCTTGGTTCGGCAGGCAATCTGATGTTCATAACGCGTGACGGCAGGCTGAGACCCGAACATGAGGTGTTTAGCAGATTGACAGAGGAACAATGAACCACGATAACGCTATTTACACACTCATGCAAACGACGGCTTCACAGCCTCGTTCACCGAGAAAACAATTTCGGAAAATATCAGAATCCTTCACCTCACCGCGAAAAGCGATGCTCCGTCAAAGCTCGCGCTGACGCTCGAATGGAAGATACCCGACGTCGGGATAAACGTCTGCTACAGCCCGATAGGCTGCACAAGGCGGAACATCCGCCGACTGGGGCGGCTTTGTCGGATCGTCCGCAATGTCTTCGGCTCCGGTCTTCTCGGATATCGGCTACGACGACACGAACCGCCTGACAATCGCCTGCTCGGACGCGAAGAACAGCGTCAGAATCCGTTCGGGCGTTGTCGAGGAGACCGCGGAGCTTATAAATACCGTCCTCATCAATGTCGGCTGCCTTGTCACCGACTACGAGTGCGACGTGCGGCTCGACACGAGAAAAATCCCATTCTACAAGTGCGTCGGGGACGTCACGAAGTGGTGGGAGACCTATGACGGCTATACCCCGATTCACGTTCCCGATGCGGCGAGACGCCCGCTCTATTCGGCGTGGTACAGCTTCCACAGATCGGTGAATGTATCGAAGATCATCGAGGAATGCGGATTCTTCTCAAAGCTCGGATGCGGCTCAGTCATCGTCGACGACGGCTGGCAGACTGCGCACACCGGGATCGGCTACGCTTATTGCGGCGACTGGGAGCCTCATCCGTCGAAGGTCACGGATATGAAGGCCTTCGTCGACGCCATCCACGCTCTCGGAATGAAATTCATTCTCTGGTACTCGGTTCCGTATGTCGGAATAAATTCGAAAGCGTATGAAAGATTCAAAGACAAGCTCCTGACTCCGGACAGAACCGAAGCTTTCCCGCTCGACCCGAGATATCCCGAGGTGAGACAGTATCTCATCGATATTTATCGTAACGCTTTGATTGACTGGGGACTTGGCGGCTTCAAGCTCGACTTCATAGATTCCTTCCGTCAGAGTGCGGAGGTAAAGGACGGAATGGATTACGTCTCGGTCTACGACGCGGTCGATCGGCTCATGAAGGATGTTGTCCATGAGCTGACGAGCGTTAACCCGGAGATTCTGATCGAGTTCAGACAGAGCTACATAGGTCCGCTGATGCCACCTTCGGAAATATGCTGCGTTCATCCGACTGTCCGAACGACAGCTTCACAAACCGCCTGAACACGCTTTCGCTCAGAATGACGAGCGGAAACACCGCCGTCCATTCCGACATGGTTATGTGGAATTACGATGAGCCTGTCGAAGAGGCGGCGTATCAGCTGACGAACATCCTCTTCTCTGTCCCGCAGATCTCGGTGCTTCATGACAGAATGCCAAAGGCGCATCTTATGATGCTGAGGAACTATCTTGAATTCTGGACGGCAAACCGAGAAGTCCTGCTTGACGGCGAGATGTTCTATAAAAAAAACTACGCGTCCGATTTCAGCTATGTTTCGTCGAAGAAGGATGATACCCAGATCGGCGCGGTCTATTCCGGAAAGATTGCTTACATAGAAAATCCGACGAAGAAGATCGTCATCTTCAACGCGTCGCCCGAGAAGAATATTCTCATCGAATGCGAAAACGGCGGTGTTTACGATTACGCGGTTTTTGACTGCGTTGGCGAAAAGGTCGGCGAGGGGATTACGCGTCTTTCAGGACTTGCGCGCGTCGATATTCCGACGAACGGACGCGTGGAGTTTTGGGGTAAAATGTTTTAGGGCAACACCGCACAACCACAATAAAGCAAATCGGTGATGCGAAACGATGGCAAATATGATAGATTCTGCCCGTTTCAGTCCGCACAGGGCGCACGAGGTCAGACTGCCGGGCAAAGCCTGTCAGCCAGAACCAAGTTCGCCAGCGCGAACAGCATATTCAGTTTGGCGGTCT
>CAKSVM010000055.1 GCA_934503195.1 uncultured Eubacteriales bacterium | reverse complement strand
TGATTCGTTTATCTCGGTTCTGTCAGGAGGGATTCAGGAGTGACCACTACGTGGTCACTCCTTCACCCGTTCGGGCTGCGCCCTCACCTCACGTAAAACTGTTGCGGGGGAAGCTGCGGCGAAATTGCGGGGAAGAGTTGCTGACTTAGTGATCATGCGGACAGACCGTGCCGTTTCCGCGATGCCTTTCCGAGGGGCGCGAATCGCGGCAGACGCCGCGCTTCGCGTCTCGTGTCCGGTCGGCTCCGCCGACCGGACACGAGTGCAGGTTGCGCGCTTCGCGCGCAATCGACCTCGCAAGGCGAGGCCGACGCCGCATTCGCGCCGCCTGCCGCGTGAGTCCGTTTCACGGACTCACGCCCCCGCCGATTCGAAAAAATACATAATCGCAAAGCTAAGAGGCCTTCCGCAAAGCGACGCCGCCTGCCAAATCACGTCTGCAACGAATCTTTGTGCCGAATAACCCGACCCTCTCCGATCCGAAACCCGCCTCTCAGCCAGAAGAGTCAATCACAAGCATCCGTAACAAATCCCCGCGTGAGACCCACACGCCTTCCCGACAATAGCATCCCAATCAGCGCAATCGTCACCGCTCATCCCGCCCGCTTCCACGTCGAAGGCGCGAAAAGCATCAGCAGCGGGAAGATCTCAAGCCGCCCCGCGAGCATATCGAACGAGAGCAGATATTTCGAAAAGGGCGTCATCATCGCGAAATTCCCCGCCGGGCCGACCTCGCCGAGTCCCGGTCCGACATTGTTCAGACACGCTGAAACCGCCGTGAATCCGGTCACGAGATCGCATTCCTCAACCATCTCAAGGAAGAACATCGACACCGTGAACAGCATGATGTAGACCACCATGTAGGATGAGGTTCCGCGGATCACCTCGGCCTCGACCGGCTTTCCCTCGCTCCGCACCGTCACGACCGCGCGCGGATGAAGCATATATTTTATCTCGCTGAGTCCCGACTTGACAAGCAGTATAAGCCGCCCGACCTTGATTCCGCCGCAGGTCGAGCCGACGCACGAGCCGCAGAACATCAGAAGCACCAGAACGATTTTCGAAAGCGCGGGCCAGTCGTTGTAATCGTAGGTCGCGAATCCCGTCGTCGTGATGATGCTTGATACCTGAAAGAACGCGTATCTTATCGACTCGCCGACATTCCCGAAAATCTCGTGGATGTCAAACGCGATCAGCGCGGTCGCGCCGCCGACAATCGCCAGATACCAGTGAAGCTCCTCACTCCTCAGAGCCTCGGAAACGTGTCCTATCAGAAGAAAATAATACAGGTTGAAGTTTATTCCGAAAATCAGCATGAATATGCCGACAACACAGTCGACATACGCGCTCTGATAGTGCGCGATGCTGTCGTTCCAGATTCCGAATCCGCCGGTTCCTGCCGAGCCGAAGGAGGTTAAAAGACTGTCAAACAACGGCATTCCGCCGAAAAGCAGGAAAACCACCTGAAGTGCCGTCAGGACTATGTAGATTCCATAGGTTATCCGCGCGGTGCGGCTGATCTTTGAGACCAGCTTTCCGACCTTGGGTCCCGGAACCTCGGCGCGCATCACGTGCATGAGCTTTACCGATCTTGTGTCGGCCTGCGGGAGAATCGCCAGCACGAAGACAAGCACTCCCATTCCGCCGATCCAGTGCGTGAAGCTCCGCCAGAAAAGCATTCCGCGCGAGAGCCGCTCAACGTCTGTCAGAATCGTCGCTCCAGTCGTCGTGAAGCCTGAAACCGTCTCGAAAAACGCGTCAGTAAACGATGGGATCTCGCGGCTTATCACAAACGGAAGCGCGCCGACAACCGACAGAATTATCCACGAAAGCCCGACCGTGACAAATCCGTCGCGCGCGAAGATCGACGTGTCGGCCGGACGCTTTATCGTCACCGCCGTTCCCGCTATGATCGCGATCAGCGAGGGGATCAGAAAGGCCGCAATCGTCTCCTCTCCGTAAACCGCCACGCAGATGAGCGGCAGGAGCATCAGAACTCCCTCGACGCGGACAATCTGTCCGGTGATGTAAGATATCATTCGGTAGTTCATGGCTCACTCCAATATGTCAGAAAGGTCGCGGAGCGCGTCGTCAGACTGCTTTGTAACGACAATCACGCTGTCGCCCGCCTCGATCGTGTCGCTGCCGTGCGGATAGATTATCTTGTTCTTTCTTATGATGCAGACTAGGAGGAGATTCTTTTTGCGCCGCATATCCTTGAGCGGCGTTCCGAGCGCGCCGAAATTCTCCGACGCGATGAACTCAAGTGCCTCGGCCTTGCCGTCGACGATCTTGTAGAGTGCCTGAACCGAGCTTCCCTCGCTGTTTCCGATTCCGCGCAGATAACGGAGAATATTGTTCGCTGAGATGTTCTTCGGCGAGACGACGCACTCAAGTCCGATCGACGAGAGCGTCTTCATTATGTTGAGGTGGTTTATCTTGGTTATCACCTTGTCGACCTTGCGCGTCCCGGCGAACATCGAGATGATGATATTCTCCTCGTCGATTCCGGTCAGCGAGACCGAGGCGTCGACCGCATCGATTCCCTCCTCAATCAGAAGATCTCCGTCGGTTCCGTCGCCGTTTATCACCATGACGCCCGGAAGCTGCGCTGAGAGCGTCTCGGCACGCTCGCGGTCAGACTCGACGAGCTTGACCTTGATTCCGACCTCGCAGAGCATTTTCGAGAGGAAATACGCGATTTTACCGCCGCCGATTATCATGACGCTCTTGATCCGCTTCGAGACGATTCCGAGCTTGGCGCAGAAGTTCGCGAGATCCTTGTGCGACGCCGTCAGGTGGATCATGTCACCCTCTCTTAACGTGAAATCGCCCGACGACGGAATTATCACGTCGTCGCCGCGCTGGACGGCGCAGATGAGGACTCCGACTCCGTAGAGAGTCGGAAGGTCGACGAGCTTCTTGTCGCAGAGCGGATGTCCCGCGTCGAGCTTTATCTCGGCGAGGTCGACTCTGCCCTTGGCGAAGGTATCGATCTTCACGGCCGCCGGGAACTGGATTATCCGTAAAATCTCCTCGGCCGCGTCAAGCTCGGGGTTGACAGCCATCGAAAGGCCGAATTCGCGCCGCATGAAGGTCATCTGCTCCGAGTAGTCGGGATTGCGGACTCTCGCGATCGCGTGGCGTACGCCGAGCTTCCGCGCGACCATACAGCAGATTATATTGAGTTCATCGGACGAGGTGACCGCGATGATGAGATCGGAATCCCCCGCCCCGGCCTCGCCTAGAACCGAGTTGCTTCCGCAGTTTCCGGCGACGCCCTTGACGTCGTATTCGTTGACTATATCCTCGATTATCTCGGCGTCGGTGTCGATGACGACGACGTCATGCCCCTCGCGCGAGATATATGATGTAAGAAGTTCTCCGACCTTTCCGCAGCCGGCAACGATGATTTTCATTATGTTCTCCCATAAGATTTGTGTCATTACATCTATTGTACTACAGTTCGCGGAAAAAATCAATAGTTTTTACAAGATTTTTTCAAAAACCCCTTGACAAATCCTTCTTTGTGTGGTATCATATATCTGTACTAGCACAACTAATACAGTTAACACGGAGGTGAATCATATGGGTGTCATAACCGTAGACATCCGAAGCCGCACGCCGATCTACGAGCAACTGTGCGAAAATATCAAACGCTGTGTCCTGACCGGACAGATCACGCCCGGCTCTCAGCTCCCGAGCGTGCGCGCGCTCGCCGGAGAACTTGCGATAAACCCTAACACGATCCAGAAGGCCTACGCCGAGCTTGAGCGTCAGGGAATAATCTCTTCCCTGCCCGGCCGCGGAAGCTTTGTCCCGGACGATATCGGAAATCTCTTCGATCTCGACAGAAGACGTATCCTGACCTCGCTTGAAAAGAGCCTTGTCGAGGCGCGCGACGCCGGAATTGAACAAAGGACAGCCTCAGACCTCGTCGAGACGGTCTGGAAAGGAGAACAGAAATGATAAAGATAAACGACGTGTCAATGACCTACGGCGGGTCGCTGACGCCGATAAAATCGCTTGACAGGGTGTCGGCCGGGATAAAGACCGGATCGATCTTCGGACTTATCGGCTCGAACGGCTCGGGAAAATCGACGCTTCTCGGAATCATGGCCGGAGTCATAAAGCCCGACTCGGGTTCGGTTGAATACGACGGGAGAGCGGTTTATGAAAACGATCTTGTAAAGCAGGAGATCGCCTATCTCGCCGACGAGCAGTATTTCCTGCCCGGAAGCTCTATAAACGAGATGAAATCCTTCCTGAAGACGATCCGCACAGGATTCTCGGAGGAGAACTTCAGAAAGCTGCGCGATATATTCAAGCTCGACTGCGACCGCAAGATCGCGACCTTCTCAAAGGGAATGAAAAAGCAGGCGGCCGTTATGCTCGCGATCGCTTCAAGACCGAGATATCTGCTCTGCGACGAGACCTTTGACGGACTCGACCCGGTCGTCCGCCAGCTTGTGAAAAGGATTCTCGCCGAGGAGACGGCCGACGGGAACATGACGGTTCTCATCGCGTCGCACAACCTGCGCGAAATGGAGGATATCTGCGACTCGGTCGCGCTTTTACATAAGGGCGAGCTTCTCTTTGAGCGCGAGCTTGATGACATGAAGCTCGGACTTCACAAGGTTCAGGCCGTTTTCGGCGAGGACTTCAAAGTCGACGATCTGAAGTCGCTTAACATCCGCAGCTTTGAGCGGCGCGGAAGCCTTGTGACCTTCATCGTCCGCGGCGAAAAGACCGGCGTTGAGGAATTCCTCCGCGCGAAGTCGCCGACATATTTCGAGCTTATCCCGCTGACGCTCGAAGAAATATTCATCTGTGAAATGGAGGAAAAGGGATATGACTTCTCAAAACTCGTATACTGAGCCTTCCCGCGCGCCTGTCGCGCCGCTCTTTCTGAACACGCTTCGAAGAAAATGGACGACCGCGCTTCTCATCGCGATAATCATGTTCTTCGTCTTCCCGGTGCCGATTCTGATGATGTTTTCGAGCAACAACGGACTTCACGGCGACACCGTGACGATCAGAGCCTTTATGCTCGACTGGTCGCGTGGGATCCGATACGCGATCGTGCCGATTCTCTCGGTTCTCGCGGTCGTGATGTCCTGCGTTATGCTCAGATACCTTCACAACAAGGTGTCGTCGAACTTCTACCACAGCCTTCCGGTAAAGCGCGGAAGACTTCTTATGAACCAGCTCGTCTCAGGATACACGCTTCTGATCGTACCGACGCTCGTAATGTTCGCGATCTCGCTCATTGAGATCACGGCCTACGGCGGAATGAGCGGTGAGATCTTCGTCTCCTCGGTCGCCACGATGGTCGAGGCAATACTCTATTCGCTCGTGTTCTACGGACTTTCGTCGCTTGTCGGCGTCGTTACCGGACTTACAGTCGTGCAGCTGCTTTTAACGGCGGTGGCGATCTTCATCATCCCGCTGACCTATTCGCTGACGGTGTGGTTCTCAGAGATCTTCATCGAGAATTTCTGGACGGAATTCTATCTGAACGCCGACATAGCGTCCTTCCTCACGCCCGTGATCAGATTCTTCGTAAATGAGGACCGGCTGAGATTCTATGAGGCGATAATCTATATTCTCGTCGCCGCGCTGTTCTTCTTCCTGACGCATATTCTCTACAGAAAGTACAGACCCGAGCGCGCGGGGATTCCGGTCATCTTCCCGGTACTCGGCGAGGTCATAAAGTATCTCCTCGTCTTCCCGATGACGCTTGCGGGCGGACTTCTCTTCTACCTGATGATGAACACAGCCGCGTGGACGATCTTCGGAATGATCTGCGGCGGACTTCTGACCTTCATGCTTGTGAACACGATTCTCAACAAATCGGCGAAGGCGATGTTCCGCGGCGTGATCGGACTCGGAGTTTACGCGGGCGTGATGGTTGTCGTGATGATCCTGACCTTCTCGAATATGTTCGGCATCAACACAAGGCTCCCGGCGTCGTCCTCGAAGATCGGAGTGATCTTTGACGAGAACACAAAGGTCATGTATTTCAGGGACAAGGACGTCAAGGCGGCGATAAAGAGACTCTACGACGAGCGGAGTGAATGGATGTCATTTGAACCGGATACACTCAATACGTCCATTGACGGCGGATACTATGACAGCTACGTATGGTCAAGTCAGGCCTTTGCGCGGCTTGATCTGAAGATCGTATGCTATCCCACGGTGGGAATTCCGGTGGCGAAGGAATTCTGTCTCTACAACAAGAACGAGCTTGCCGACTCGCTCCGGACGATACTTGACAGCAAAGAGTTCCGAAAGCAGTACGCGGAGGTTCTTGACGACGTTGATTTCACGAAAAACCGCTCGAATATCGGACTCTCGACGGGATATCGGTTCGTAATGGGCGACGGCTTCATCCGCGAAAGTGATTTCTCTATTTACAGTCTCTTCAACCGCGACACTCTCGCGGACAGCAAGCTCAAGGAACTCGAAACGGCGGTAAGAAACGATATAAAGAATGTGAACTTCGACTACTTCCAGCAGACGACGTTCGGAACCCTGGACACCTACGGAAGAAACAATGGCATCGCGAGATATGTCTATCCGATCCGGATATTCCTGCCGCTGAATCTCTCGGCAAGTGAGACGCTTGAGGTTCTCCACAGGTTTGGACTCTCGAATGTATCACCCGAAAATTATGTCTCGGAAATCGTGAAGCACATGGATATGATGTCGGTCACGAACATGGCGACCGGAGAAACGGTTGAGTACACGAAGGAAAGCGAAAGGATAGCGATCCTCTCGTCGATCTCAGCGATCTGCTCTGAATACTCAGACGCGGACGTCTGCCAGCTGACGCTTTTTGACAATAACTACTCGATCTCCTACTCGATTATTGTCGGACAGGAGGAACTTGACGGAAGCTATGCCAGCATCAGCTTCTCGGGTGTGTTCCTCTACGGAAAGGTTCCGGAATTCGTGAAATAACCGGAAGCGAAAAAAATCATCCCCGGACCGCCTTGTCGGCGATCCGGGGATTTTCGCGTGTGTTTTTGTCTTACTCCAGCTCGAAGGCTCCGGTGTAAAGCTGATAGTACACACCCTTTTCGGCGATCAGCTTTTCGTGGCTTCCGCGCTCGATTATCCGTCCGTGATCGAGAACCATGATCACATCCGAATTCTTGACGGTCGAGAGTCGGTGCGCGATGACGAAGACCGTGCGGCCCTCCATCAGCTTATCCATTCCGCGCTGAACGATCTCCTCGGTGCGCGTGTCGATCGACGAGGTCGCCTCGTCGAGAATCAGACACGGAGGATCGGCCACGGCCGCGCGCGCGATCGCGATCAGCTGACGCTGACCCTGCGAGAGATTCGCGCCGTTGTTCGTAAGCTCGGTGTTGTAGCCGTCGGGGAGACGCGTGATGAAATCGTCCGCGCCCGCAAGTTTTGCCGCCGCCCTGCACTCGTCGTCGGTCGCGTCAAGACGTCCGTAGCGGATGTTGGCGATGACGCTTCCGGTGAAGAGGTTCGTGTCCTGAAGCACGAGTCCGAGCGAACGGCGGAGGTCGGCTTTCTTTATCTTGTTGATGTTGATTCCATCGTATCTGATCTTTCCGTCGGCGATGTCGTAGAAACGGTTGATCAGGTTCGTGATCGTCGTCTTGCCCGCGCCGGTCGCGCCGACAAACGCCACCTTCTGTCCCGGCTCGGCGTAGACCGTGACGTCGTGGAGGACGTCCTTCCCTTCCTCATACGCGAAATCGACGTCCTGAAGCCGTACGTCGCCGCGTAAAGGCGTGTAGGTCACGCTTCCGTCAGCCGAGTGCGGATGCTTCCACGCCCACTTTCCGGTGCGCTCCGAGGTCTCGTTTCCGTTGTCGTCAACGTTGACGAGAGTTACGTATCCGTCGTCGGTCTCGGGCTTTTCGTCCATGAGTCTGAAGATACGATCCGCGCCCGCAAGTCCCATCGCGATCGACGAGATCTGCTGTGAGAGGTTGTTGACGTTTCCAGTGAACTGCTTTGTCATATTGAGATACGGAACGAGCACCGCGACGCTGAACGCCATTCCCGAAACGCTGAAGTTCGGCATTCCCGACAGCAGAAAGAGTCCTCCCGCCGCCGCGATGATGACGTACAGCACGTTTCCTATGTTCATGATTATCGGTCCAAGCATATTCGCGTAGGCGTTCGCCCTGAACGAGTCCTCGAAGAGCTGATCGTTTATCTTATTGAAATCGGCTCTCGACGCGTCCTCGTGGCAGAAGACCTTGACGACCTTCTGGCCGTTCATCATCTCCTGAATGAAGCCCTCGGTCGTCGCGACCGACTTCTGCTGGCGGATGAAGTACTTCGCCGAGCCGCCGCCGACCTTCTTTGAGACGAGGAACATCACGGCCACTCCGGCAAGGACTATAAGTGTCATCGGTATGCTGTACCAGATCATGATTCCGAGCACGGTTATGACAACCACACCGGCCTGCAAAAGGTTCGGGAGCGACTGCGAGACGAGCTGACGGAGAGTGTCGATATCGTTCGTGTAGTAGCTCATGATATCGCCGTGCTTGTGCGTGTCGAAATACTTTATCGGGAGCGTCTGCATTCCGTCGAACATCTTTTCACGCATCTTCGCGAGGAAGCCCTGCGTGATGTAGGCCATCAGCTGTGTGTAGAGCGTCATCGCGATTATCGAGAGGACGTAGAGCGCGATCAGGATTCCCACCTTCGGGACGATCTCGGCCTTTGCCGACTCCCAGTCCCCGGTTCTGTACCAGTTCTCGATGACCGAAAGCACCTTCTGGATGAAGATCGCCGGGATCGACGAGACGGCCGACGAGAAGAGTATGCAGAAGGCCGTCAGCGGCACAAGCTTCGGATATGACTTGAAGAGGAGCTTTATGACCCGCTTGAAGGTTCCGGGTCTGGCGTTACTTTTCTTCATTTTCGCTTCCATCGGCTTTTCCTCCCTTCTGAGATTCATAGACCTCGCGGTAGACCTCGCTCGACTTCATGAGCTCGTCGTGATTGCCCATCGCGTCGATCTTTCCGTTGTTCATGACGATGATGAGATCGGCGTCCTCGACCGAGGCGATTCGCTGAGCGATTATGATCTTGGTCGTCTCGGGGATGAACTTTCTGAATCCGGCGCGGATCTTGGCGTCGGTCTTGGTGTCGACCGCCGAGGTCGAGTCGTCGAGAATCAGAATCTTCGGCTTTCTGAGGAGCGCGCGGGCGATGCAGAGTCTCTGCTTCTGTCCGCCCGAGACGTTGGTTCCGCCCTGCTCGATGTAGGTGTCGTACTTGTCCGGGAAGGTCTGCACGAACTCATCGGCGCAGGAAAGCCTACAGGCCTCGATGATCTCCTCGTCGGTCGCGTCGGGATTTCCCCATCTGAGGTTTTCCTTGATCGTTCCCGAGAAGAGGAGGTTCTTCTGAAGCACCATCGCGACCGACATACGCAGCGTGTCGAGATCATACTCGCGCACGTCCCTGCCGCCGACCCTGACGGAGCCCTCCGAAACGTCGTAAAGACGCGGGATAAGCTGAACGAGAGTCGATTTGCTCGATCCGGTTCCGCCGAGGATTCCGACCGTCATTCCGGACTTTATATGAAGGTTGATTCCCTCAAGCGCGAAACGCTCGGCCTTTTCGGAATATCTGAACGACACGCCGTCGAAGTCGATCGAACCGTCCTTTACATCCTTAACCGCGTTCTCCGGGCTTACGAGCGTCGACTTTTCGTCAAGCACCTCGCAGATTCGTCTCGCCGACTCGGCCGACATCGTGAGCATGACGTAGATCATCGAGAGCATCATCAGCGACATGAGAATCTGGATTCCGTAGGTAATCATCGCCGAGAGCTGGCCGACGTCGATCGTCGTTCCCTGATTCGTGATGATGAGCTTTGAGCCGACAAGCAGGATGAACGCCATGTTGAAGTATACGCAGATCTGCATCAGAGGCGAGTTGAACGCTACAATCCGCTCGGCTCTCGTGAAGTCCTTGCGGATGCTCTCGGCCGCGGTTCCGAACTTGTCCTTCTCATAGTCCTCGCGCGCGAAGCCCTTGACGACGCGCATCGCGCGGACGTTTTCCTCGATCGACTCGTTTAAGCGGTCGTACTTTCTGAAAACGCTTCTGAACGCCGGCATCGCCTTTTTCGCTACGATCATCAGTCCGACGATAAGAATCGGTACGACAATGACAAAGGTCGTAGCCAGTGGACCGCCCATGATGTAGGCCATTGTGATCGAGAAGATAAACATAAGCGGGCTTCTGATCGCGGTTCTGATTAGCATCATGAACGACATTTGAACGTTCGACACGTCGGTTGTCATTCTGGTGACAAGCGACGAGGACGAGAACTTGTCGATGTTCGCGAACGAGAAATCCTCAACGCAGTCAAAAAGATCATGCCGCAGATTCTTCGCGAACCCGGCAGACGCTTTTGAGCAGGTATAGGCGGCAAGTCCGCCGCAGGCGAGTGAGACGCAGGCCATTATGACGAGCTTCAGACCGATGAAAAGTATCGTCTTCATCTCGGCACCATACTTTATCTGGTTGACCATATCCGCCGTTATAAAGGGGATGAGCACTTCGATGACCGCTTCGCCGACGATAAAAATAAGCGTCAGTATCGCCGGAGCCTTATACTCCCTGACGCAGGCGGCGAGTTTTTTAAGCATATGCTGCAATCGCTTCCTTTCGTTTTGCTAATGCTAATTAGTTTATCCGAGGTCTCCGGATGAACTAATATATTATACCTTACATTTTTTTAATATGCAAGTAGGTTCGACGATTTGTTGCAATTAGTTTACAAAGACTTAAAAGAGAAAGATTTCCGCGCAAAGAGGATCTATAATCCGAAGGAACAGAGATACGCGCCGATGTTGCTCGCCACCGGGATCGTGTAGCCGTAGAAATCGTTCGGGTCGCGCTTGCCGTCGTTGTTTACATCGACTCAGATATCCTTTGTAAGCTCGGAGAGCTTGTCGATCGTCCATTTTCCGTCGCGGACAATCTGATAGAGATAGGGGAAAATCGGCCTTTCTCGGCGTGTTCACATAGATCGCGAACTCCTTGCCGCCGCACTTTTTATCGGGAAGATCGTCCGATATCGCCTGACGCTTGTCCTCAAGCGCAGGGGCGCGGTCGTTTCGGGCTGTACGGTAGTGGTTTCGCTGTCGGGGTTCCCCGCCTCGCCGCAGGAAATCCGGGTCATGAGAATCGCCGCCAGAAGAATTAACGAAATGTGCTTTTCATGAGAATAATTTGAAGCGCCTTTCTTGTTTTGGTGATATCATCATATCATACAAAAACAGCTCCTGTCAACACGCGAGTTGCACATTCCGGCCTTCATTCCGATTTTATGTCGCGTTTTAGTTTTTGTGGAAAACTTAGCGCGGTTCTCGACAAATAAAACGCCGGGTGACTGCACACGCTTTTCCACAATGTTCCGCCACCCGGTTGAAGATTTGCTATGTTATCAACATTTTACCCAGACTTTTCCACAGAAAATCCGGCTTGCGGCCGGGATTCTCACATCCCCTGTCGATTTCGCGTCGGTTTGCCACAAGTTTTCCACCGAACTGTGGAAAACTCACCGGGGATTTTTGTCGGATTCTGTCGGAAGGGTTTTCGGTGGATTTTCCACAATTTCTGTTGAAAACCCGCGGCTTCAGTCGACGCTGCTCTCCTTTTTCGCCTTCTGGAGCATATAGAGATCGTAGTATCTGCCCTTCTTCGCGAGAAGCTCCTCGTGACTGCCCGATTCCTTGATCTCGCCGTGCGAGAGGTAGATTATCCGGTCGGCGTTGCGGACGGTCGAGAGTCGGTGCGCGACGATCAGCATCGTTCCGATGTTCATCATCTTTTCGAGCGAATCCTGAATCAGCACCTCGGTTTCGGTGTCGATGTTCGCCGTCGCCTCGTCGAGAATCATGACGTCCGGCTTGTGGATTATCGTCCGCGCGAAGGAGAGCAGCTGACGCTGTCCGGCCGAGAAGTTGCTTCCGCGCTCCTTGACTTCCTCGTCAAGCCCCTTCGAGAGCTTCGAGATGAAGCGGTCGGCGTTGACATACCGGCAGGCCTCCATGATCTCGTCGTCCGAAATTCCCTCCGAGCGGAGCAGAATATTCCCGCGGATAGTGTCCGAGAAGAGGAAAACATCCTGTAGCATCTGCCCGAAATGCCTTCTGAGCGACGAGATCTTTATCTTCTTTATGTCGATTCCGTCAATCAGAATCTGCCCCTTTTCGATATCGTAGTTGCGGCAGATGAGCGAAAGGATCGTCGTTTTTCCCGAGCCGGTCGAGCCGACAAACGCGACTGTCTGCTTCGGCTCGACAACAAACGAAACGCCGCGAAGCACCCACTCGTCCTTGACGTATCTGAACCAGACATCGCGGAACTCGATTCTTCCCTCGATGTGGTCAAGCTCGATCGCGTCGGGCGAATCGACAATCTCGGGCTTCATGTCAAGAACCGTGAAGATCTTCTCTGCCGAGGCGAAGGCCGACTGGAGCATATTGAACTGCTCGGCGAGGCTCTGTATCGGGTTGTAGAACTTCGAGATGTACATATAGAACGACACTAGAACGCCGCTGTCGATCGTCTGTCCCATGAACGAGATCCCGCGGATGTATCCGCGTCCGCCGAGATAGAGAAGGCAGAGCACCGACGAGACGTAGAGCATATATACGAGCGGTCTGAAGAGTCCGAAAACCAGAATCTGCTCGCGCTTCGCCTTTCCGAGCTTCTGATTCTTCGCGTCAAACTCGTCGAACTTCCGCTCCTCGCGGTCGAAGATCTGGATTATCTTCATTCCCGAGAGGTTTTCCGAGAGGAAGGTGTTGATATCGGTCGTGGCGTCCTTGACGCTGCGGTAGGCGCGGCGCGAGAACTTTCTGAAAATCACCGTGAAAAGCACGATGAAGGGCGAGAAGCAGAGCACCATCAGCGTCAGCTGGTAGTTAAGGCAGAGCATCGCGCCGAGCACGCCGACGATGACGAAGACGTTTTTAAGGAGATTCACGAGGATGTTCGTGAACATGAAGGCGAGCGAATAGGTGTCGTTCGTGACACGCGTGACGAGCTTTCCGACCGGAATCGACGAGAGCTGTCCGTGCGAGAGCGACTCGATGTGCGAGAAGAGATCCATGCGGATGTCCGAGATTATCTTCTGTCCGGTCTTCTGGAGGAAGATCGCCTGAAGGTAGGTGCAGACAAGCGAGACGATCAGTATCGAGGCGTAGATTCCGACCATCGCGAGGAGCCGCGACATCTCGAAATCGTCCTTTATCATATCCTCGATCTTTCCGATGAGCATCGGCGAGACGACGTCATACGCGACCGAGATCAACATCACGAGAATCACGACGGCAAAGCTTCCCGAATAGGGCTTCGCGTAGCCGAGAAGCCGTTTTACAAGCTCGGAATCCTTCATGCTGCGGTCGAATCCGACGGCTTCCTTCTTGTCCTTCATCGTTATGTAGGCGAAGAGAAGTATCGCCGAGACGAGTCCGATGACTCCGCCGACTATCAGGAGCGGGTAAAATTCATACATTTTTTTGTTCTCCCTTCCTGTTTATTCCTTGGTTTTGCGGTCGAGTTCCTGAAGCTTGACCATCTCGGCGTAGACCGGGCACTTCGAGATCAGCTCGGAATGCGTTCCGACCGCGGCGATCTTTCCGTCGTCGACGACGATGATCTTGTCCATGTTCTCGACGGTCGTGACGCGGTGGGCGATGAGGATCGTCGTCTTACCCGCGCGGGTTTTGCGGAGGTTTTCGAGGATGACCTTTTCGGTTTTGACGTCAACGGCCGAGACCGAGTCGTCGAGGATCAGAATCGGCGCGTCCTTCATCAAAGCGCGGGCGATCGAGATTCTCTGCTTCTGTCCGCCCGAGACGGTGACTCCGCGCTCGCCGAGGAGCGTTTCGTACCGCTTCGAGAATTCCGATATGTTGTCGTGGATATCGGCGAGCCTTGCCGCCTCTTCGATGAGTTCCATGTCGTCGCTGTCAGAGGCGAAGGAGATGTTCTTCGCTATCGTGTCCGAGAAGAGGAAGTTGTCCTGTGGAACGTAGGCCGCCGCCGCGCGTACCTCCTTTATCGGAATGCGGTTTATGTCGGTTCCGTCGAGGAAAATCGTTCCATCGGGAACGTTGTAGGTTCTGAGAAGCAGATCGACGATCGTCGTCTTTCCCGAGCCGGTCGCGCCGACTATACCGACGTTCTCGCCCTTGTTTATGTGGAACGAGACGTGTGAGAGGACGTCATACTCACCCGAAGGATAGCGGAAGGTGAGATCCTTTATCTCGATGTCGCCGCCGATCTTTCCGGCTGGGGTGACGTTTTTGTCGAAGATATCTGGTTTGCTGTCTAAAAGCTCGGTTATACGGTCAAGTGACGCCTTTCCGCGTGAGCGCATTTCGATGAGTTCCGAGATCGCCATGACCGGCCAGACAATCGCGGTGAAGTATCCGATGAACTCGACAAGCTGTCCGGCGTTGAAGATTCCCTCATGGACGAGCCAGCCGCCGTAGCCGAGGATCACACAGATGACCGACTCGACGAAGAGCGTGACTGTTATGCGCAGAAGGGTCGACGCGCGGACATATTCGACGTTCGCGGCCTCGTTCTTCTTGTTGAGCTTACCGAAAGCGAAAAGCTCGGCCGCTTCCTTGACAAACGCCTTGATAACCGCGATTCCCGAAAAGCTCTCCTGAGCAAAATCCGAAAGCTTCGCGGTGACTTCCTGACGATAATCCCACTTTTTCGTCATGTATCTTCCGACAATGACGCCCGACGAGAGCATCAGAGCCATCGGAACGAGGGCGAAAAGAGTCAGCAGAATATTCATCCGCGCCATCTTGTAGAGCGCGAGAACGCCGAGGAAGAGCGCGTCGAAGAACATCATGACTCCCGAACCGAAGCAGTCCTGAACCGTTTCGAGATCGTTCGTGAAGAGGCTCATCAGCTCGCCGACCTTGTTGTCCTGATAGAAGGTCTGAGACAGCGTTTCGCAGCGCGAAAACATCTTCGATCTCAGGTCAGTTTCAACCTTGATTGCCGAGCCGAAGAAACAAATTCGCCACGTAAACCGACAGATCATCATCGCGAAAATAATAGTTATCATTGGAAAGCATATAGTTTCGAGCAGAAATTTCATATCAAAACCAATAATGTTTCCATTCAAACCATTTACGACCGTCCGGTAGAGTCCGGGAATGACGAGCTGCAAGGCGTCGACGAGAATCAGGGACAAAAGTCCGATAATCAGCACCACACCGTGCTTTTTGTAGTATTGGTTCAGGTATTTTCCGAACAGCATTTTTCTTTTCCTTTCTTAATTTATGATACGAACCGGTCACATTGTGACTCTGGTGTTACGCTAAGTGACCACGATGTTATAAAATGTGACATAGAGATAGAGATAGAGATAGAGTAAGAGAATAGAGAGAAGAGATAGAGATAGAGCGAGATAAGCGGCGGGCCGCTCACTCGCTCACGAGCTGGGTGAAAGAGGGATTATTTTCCGGTGAATTTTTTCCAGCCCGGAAGGGTGATAAGACAGCAGACCGTTCCGATGAGTGCGACAACTGCCCAGCTGAAAATCGTCATCCGCCAGTCAAAGAGGTCGGCGAGCTTTGCTATGCCGTAGGTGAAGATCGCGCTTCCGACGTATGTACAGCTGTTGAGCAGTCCCGAGATGAAGGAGACCTTGCCATACTTTCCGTACTCGGCCGAGACGTAGCAGGTCAGAATCAGGTTGACTCCGTGCATCGCCCCGGTTATGAGGACGACGAGCAGCGACGAAAGGACGACATTTAAGTCACAGAAGATCCCGAGCAGCAGCGCGAAGACCAATCCCGCGCCGAAGATCGCGAAGGCGCAGCGCATCTCGCTCTTGAAAATTCTCGAATAGAGGAACGACGCCGCCTTTATGCTGAGTATGCTGAAGATCGGAAGCCCGACGCTTGTCAGAATCGAACTCGACGTGTCAAGCCCGAAGACGTCGTGAAGGTAGGACGGCATCCATGTCTCGACTCCGTCGCGGAGCATTCCCTGACAGATTATGACGACCATGATGAGAACGAGAAGATACGAGAAGATCGAACCGGATTTCTTTCCGCCCGAATCAGCGGACTTCGCGGTTACCGTCTCCTCTCCGGTCGCGACGGCTTTTTGGCGGATTTTTCCGAGCGCGAAGGTCCAGATCACCGCCATCGCGAAGCCGCAGGCCGCCGAGAAAAAGAATACCGTCTTCCAAGAGCTGATTTTCACGAAAAGCGACGAGATCAGATATACCGTGATCGTTCCGATCGAGCCGCCGACCGAAATCGACACGCAGGCCGACTGATAATCACGCGACGAGAGAAGCTCGCTGGCGATCCTTACCATCGGAGGCCAGAGCATCGCCTGCGCGACGCCGTTGAGTCCCCAGACCACCGCGAGAAGCGTCGTGTCCGCGCCGACAAACGGTACAATAAGATTCAGCAGAACGGTCGACGAAAGCCCCGCCAGAATCACGCCCTCGGGCTTCACCTTGTCGCCGAGCCAGCCCGAGATCAGCTGACCCGCGCCGTAGCAGACGAACATCGCGACCGTGACGATCGACGCCGCCGACTTCGTGACACCTTCCGCCACGACGTATTCCGAAATGACCGCCGAGAAATTCTTTCTTGTGAGATAGCTCACGAAATAGACCGCCGCGAGCAGAAATGTAAGCGCGGCCACCGAGCGTCTGTCGTTAAGTTTCTCCATATTATACTTATTCCCTCCGTGAATCCGCAAAAAGTGAGCCTGACTATTATAGCACACGAAAGATAGTTTGTCAAGTCCAAGTGAATTTTTTTCGACAGTATTCCGAACAAAATCCGAAAAACCGTGATAACTTCCGGTAAATTTCACACTTTTTGGCGATTGTGAAAAAAATGACACCTTATTTAAGAAAAATTCATAATTATTTAACAGAAATGCAACCACTTTTTTCCGGAATATGATATAATGAATATGGTCAAATTTCTAACGAATTTCACAATTTCACTTATCCGTCAAATTGTGAACGCCGATTTGTCTATTTTGATCACACAACCATCACATTGACAAAAAAAGAAATCAGGAGGAAATAAATTATGGCAACCAAAATTCTTGTGGTCGATGACGACCTTAACATCTGCGACCTTCTCAGACTCTATCTCGAAAACGAGGGCTATGAGGTCAAAACCGCTAACGACGGCGCGGAGGGCGTGAACTACTTCAAGATGTACGAGCCTGACCTCGTGCTTCTCGACCTCATGCTTCCCAAGAAGGACGGCTGGCAGGTCTGCCGCGAGATCCGTGAGATCTCCTCCAAGCCGATCATCATGCTCACCGCGAAGGGCGAGGTCTTCGATAAGGTCGTCGGACTCGAACTCGGCGCGGACGATTTCGTCGTCAAGCCTTTTGAGACCAAGGAACTCGCCGCGCGCATCAAGGCTGTCCTCCGCCGCTACTCGGCTCACGACAACCAGAACGATGACGAGACGATCAAGTTCGATAACATAGAGATCTCCCGCCAGAAGTACGAGCTCAAGCTCAACGGCAAGTCGGTCGACATTCCCCCCAAGGAACTCGAGCTGCTCTACTTCCTTGCGTCGAACTACAACCGCGTCTTCACGCGCGATCAGCTCCTCGACAAGGTCTGGGGCTTCGATTACCTCGGCGACTCCAGAACCGTCGACGTCCACGTCAAGAGACTCCGCGAAAAGCTTGAGGGCGTCTCCGACAAGTGGATTCTCAAGACCGTCTGGGGCGTCGGCTACAAGTTCGAGCTTCTCCAGTAATCGCGAAAACCCTTCCCGAAGCTGTCGCGCCGCGCGCGGCAGCTTCTTGTCGCGAAAAACGACCCAAAGTCCAACGCGAAAGGCATGAAAAACAATGTTCAAAAGCGTCTTTACAAAATATATCACGGCGTTCATGCTGATCATCACGCTCAGCTTTTTGCTTTTAGCCGTTCTGCTCTGTCAGATGGTAAGCGGCTACTCGGTTGACATGAAGGCCGATCTTGTCGAGCGCACCGCGGATATCGCCACGAACTACATCACGAACGATTACAAGGAGGAGGACAACTACGATTTCTCGCAGTACGTCTACTTCTCGCGCGGCCGCCTCGAACCCTTCATCTCGGGAATCGCCGGGCTGAACGATGATATCATCATCTTCATCACCGACGCGTCGGGCGCGATTCTCCTCACCGACACGAACGTGAGTCAGGACTACCTGAGCCGGAACGTGCCGCAGGATATCATCTCAAGGATTTCAAGCGAAGGCGAACAGACCTTCTCAGGTGATCTTGGCGGAGTATTCTCGGCAAAGCATCTCGTCCACGTCGTGCCGTTCTATGACTCGTCGGACGGATTCGTCGGCTCGATCTTCGTCTGCTCGCCCTCAAAGGGAATCGACCAGCTCATCGAGACGATGGTCAAGACGGTCATCATGTCCTGTCTGTGGGTCATGCTCGCCGCGCTCCTCGCGGTTTACTTCATCAGTGAAAAGATCATTGATCCGTTAAAGCAGATGTCGAACGCCGCGAAGAAATTCGCCGCCGGAAAATTCGACGTCAGGGTCCCGGTCAAGGGACGCGACGAGGTCGCCGAGCTTGCGACGGCCTTCAACAACATGGCGGCGAGCCTCGCGAACCTCGAGGATATGCGCCGCACCTTCCTGGCGAACGTCAGCCACGATCTGAGAACGCCTATGACGACGATCTCGGGCTTCATCGACGGCATCATCGACGGCGCGATTCCGCCCGAAAAACACGAATACTATCTTGAGGTCATCAGAACCGAGATCCGTCGGCTTTCGCGGCTTGTCATAAGCCTTCTCGACATAACTAGAATTCAGGCCGGGGAGCGGAAATTCAACAAGACGGCGTTTGATATCTGCGAGATGGCGAGACTCATCTTAATCTCGTTCGAGCAGAAGATTGATCAGAAGAAGCTCGATGTCGACTTTGAGTGTACAAAGGACAAGATGGTCGTCTACGCCGACCGCGACGCGATTTATCAGATTTTCTACAACATCTGCGACAACGCCGTGAAGTTCTCGCGCGAGGGCGGAAAGTACAAGATAAGCATCACCGCGCACGACAAGAAGGTCTACGTCTCGGTATTCAACGAGGGAATCGGAATCCCGGCGGATGAGCTTCCCTTCGTCTTTGAGCGGTTCTACAAGTCCGACAAGTCGCGCGGACTCGACAAAACCGGAGTCGGACTCGGACTTTACATCGCTAAGACGATCATCGACGCGCACGAGGAAGAGATCTGGGTCAAGTCGGTTTACGGCGAAAACTGCGAATTCGTCTTCACGCTTCCTTACACGCCTGAGGCCGAGATCACGGTCAAGGATTGACGTTCGGGTTTTGTTGACTGCCGGATTTGGGGTTTGGGTTGACACCGGATCACAGGCATGGATTTGCTCCCGGGTTGCGGGCATGAATTGAAAATTCAGAAATACACCGGACTGCCGCACGGCAGTCCGGTGTATTGGTTAATAGGGGCGAAGAAGGCGGGCGCGGAGCGACCGTCGGCCTCGCCTGCGAGGTCGATTGCGCGCAAAGCGCGCAACCTGCACTCGCGTCCGGGCGGCTTTGCCGCCCGGACGCGAGCCGTTCCGGTG